>NZ_JBVIBD010000001.1:622182-710996 GCF_055573595.1 Streptomyces sp. NPDC030165
CGAGATCAACCCCCCTCTACCGCCACAGGCCACCCACCACGTGGCGGGGGTACACGGGAAGGGGGGCCCAGCGGCCCCGGGGGGGGGGGGGGGGGGCCCCCCCCCCCCCCCCGCTCCCGTACGCCTCAAGCCGACGCCTCGCGCATCGTGCCGGTCCCCCGGACGAACTCCGCCTCGCCGTGCCCCGCGGCGATCGTGCGGTCCGTCAGCGCCTTGAGCGCGTCCAGTACGCCGGTGCCGACGCCACGGTCCCGGGACGCCTCGATGATGTGCCCGACACCCGCCGCCTAATTCCTAATTCCTTGGTAGCAGCCCGTGCCGGGCCCGGCGGCCCACTCGGCAGCGCGCCGGGAGCGCTGCGTGGTGCCGGAGGTGAGGTTGACCAGGACCCGCCCGGCGAGACCGGCGCCGACCGGTTCCAGGATGCGGTGGGCGGCCTCGTAGTCCAGGACGCAGACGACGACCAGCGGGCTCGCGGCCACCGCCTCGGCGACGCTCGCGGCCCGTAGGGCGCCGCGGCCGGCCAGTTCGTCGGCCTGGTGCGGCGAGCGGTTCCATACGGTGGTGGGGTGCCCGGCCTGGAGGAAGGCGCCGGCCGGCGCCCGGCCCGTCGCGCCGAGGCCGAGCACGGTCACCGGGGTCTTCTCCGCGGCGCCGGTGGTGGGGGGGGTGGTTGCCATGGTGGCTGCTCCGACGGCTGGGCGGACCGGCCCGCTGCCGGGCCCGTCTGGAGCCACCACCCTGCCGAGGCGCGCTTCGGGTTCACTTCGGGCCCTGAGTCCGCTTCGGGCCCGGCCGGAAGCAGACCCGGAGGTCAGCACCGGGCCGTCAGCAGGGGCTGGAAGTAGCCGCCGGCCTCGGGCTCGTGCCACGCCAGGCGCTCGAATCCGGCGGCCGTGACGAAGGCCGTGACCTGGTCCCGGGTCAGGGCCCACGAGGTCGCGCGGCGGCTGCGCACCTCCCAGGTGCCGCCGCGCGGCAGCAGCTGGATGAGGTCGAAGTCGTAGTGCTCGCCGTCCTCGTGCCATTCCCACAGTTGCAGCGTGACGGCCCGGCCGCCGTCGGGGGTGCGGGCGACGCGGGGCGGCAGGACCTCCCAGCGGTCGCGACGGGCCTCCTCGTACGCGCGCATGCCCAGCAGGAGCTGGCCGCCGGGGCGCAGGACCCGCCGCATGGCACCGAGGGCGGCACGGACGTCCTCGGGGGTGTCGAGGAGCGCCAGGGAGTTGTCGGCGCACACCACCGCGTCGAACAGGGCGTCGGCGAAGGGGAGCCGGCGCATGTCGGCGGCGGCGGTCGGCAGGTGCAGGCCGCGGGCGGCCGCTTCGGCCGTGGCGCGGGCCGCCGCGACCGGGCTCAGGTCCGTCCCCGTGACGGCGTGGCCGGCCGCGGCCAGGCCGATGGCCTGCGTACCGATACCGCAGGCGCAGTCCAGCAGAGTGTGCGCCCGGTCGCCGAGCGCGGCACGTACGTACGCGTCGAGGGCGCGGCCCTGCTGGGCGACGGCGGTGGACCAGTCCGGGTACAACAGGTCGTAGGTGGGCGCGAGTTGGTTGAAGAACTGTTCCAACGGCGGGTCGGGCATGGGGTCACGATAGCGGGACGCAGCGGCCGTGGCCGGTGCGGCGGCCGGGCGGTACGGCCACCAGCAGCGGCAGCAGCGCGTACACCGCCGTGATCACGCCGACCGCCCCGTTCGTCGGCGCCCAGGGCGAGCGCCCGGTAGGAGACGGCGGGCCGGGCCATGCTCACCGCCGCCTGGACGAAGGAGAAGGTGATGACCAGGCGCGGCAGCCGGCCCCGGCCGGGCGTCGCGGCGCCCACGGGTCAGATGATCCCGTACAGCAGGCCGGCGGCGAGGACGACCAGGGAGGTCAGCACCGCCCATTTCACGGTGAAGCGGGTGTGGTCGCCGAATTCCACCTTGGCCATGCCGACGAGGACGTAGACGGCGGGGACGAGCGGGCTGGACATGTGCAGGGCCTGGCCGACGAGGGAGGCGCGGGCGATCTCCAGGGCGCCCACGCCGTGCGCGGCGCCCGCCTCGGCGAGGATCGGCACGATGCCGAAGTAGAAGCCGTCGTTGGACATGAAGTACGTGAGCGGGATGCTCAGGACGCCGGTGACGATGCCCATGTGCGGGCCGAGCGCGTCCGGAATGCCGTCGACGAGCCAGCGGGCCATGTGCTCGACCATGCCGGTGCCGGTGAGGACGCCGGTGAAGACGGCGGCGGCGAAGACCATGCCGGAGACGTTCAGGACGTTTTCCGAGTGTGCGGCGATCCGGGCCTTCTGGTCGGCCATGTGCGGGAAGTTGACGGTGAGCGCGGTGGCGGCGCCGAGGAGGAAGAGCACCGGGATGGGCAGCGTCTGCAGGACGAGGAGGACCAGCAGCGTGACGGTGAGGGCGGCGTTGAACCAGTAGAGCCTGGGGCGCAGGGTGGCGCGGTGCGGGTCCAGGCCCTGGAAGTCGTCGTCGGTGCCCGGGGCCGCGTCGCCGGTGCCGGTCTCCGGGTGGGCCGTACCGCCGCCACCGGCCGTCGCCGTCGCGGGGCGCGCCTTGGCCGTACGCAGTGCCGCCGTACGGAGGACGGTCGTACGGACGCGGGCTCCGAAGCCGCCGGTCGCCGCGGCGAGCACCGGCTCGCCCGCCGCCTGCCCGGGCACCGTGCGCTCGGTCGCCGTGACCGCGTCGTCGAGCGTGAGCAGGCCGAGCCGCTTGCGCTCACGGCGTCCGAGGACGTACGCGAGCAGGAAGACCGCGACCAGGCCGGTGGCCAGCGCCGGGACCATGGGCACGAAGATGTCGCCGGCGTCCAGTTTGAGGGCGGTGGCGGCGCGGGCGGTCGGGCCGCCCCAGGGGACGGTGTTCATCACGCCGTTGGCCGTGGCGGCGACGCCCGTCATGACCACCAGGCTCATCTTCAGGCGGCGGTAGAGCGGGTAGAGCGCGGAGACCGTGATCATGAAGGTGGTGGAGCCGTCGCCGTCGAGGGAGACGATCGCGGCGAGCAGCGCGGTGCCGACCACGACCCGGACCGGGTCCGCCTTGCAGAACCGCAGGATGCCCCGGACGACCGGGTCGAACAGGCCGACGTCGATCATCACGCCGAAGTAGATGATGGCGAACATCAGCATCGCGGCGGTCGGCGCCAGGTCGCCCACGCCCTTGAGGACGTACTCGCCCAGGTGCGCCCCCTTGCCCACCAGGACGCAGAAGAGCGCGGGGATCAGGATGAGCGCTGCCATCGGCGACATCTTCTTCGTCATGATCAGCACCAGGAAGGTGGCGATCATGACGAATCCGAGGATTGTCAGCATGGGGGTACCTCACGTTCGCCCTTGAACACCGCCCGGGACGGCGGTCGAGGTGACGTTAGGTGGCCGAATCTTTCGTTAACAAGGTCTTGACGCGCGAGCAATACGAGCAAAACAACAGGCTGTGAGAGCGGTGTGCGCGCCGTCGCCCGGCCGGTCCGGTGGCCGGCGCGTCCACGGAGCGGCACCGTGTACGCCCCCGGACGTGGCCGAGAGTCTCCGTTGACGGGCCGGGCCCGCAATCCTAAGGTCCTCCATAGGATTGCTGGATCCCCTTGAGCGGCGGGAGCACGCGATGACAGGCACGGGCAACGAGCGGGCGAGAAAGACGGCCGAGGGACTCGCGTACTCCTCGGGCTTCGGCAACGAGCACAGCTCGGAGGCGGTCACCGGCGCCCTCCCGGTGGGCCGCAACTCCCCGCAGCGCGCGCCCCTCGGGCTGTACGCGGAGCAGCTCAGCGGTTCGGCCTTCACCGAGCCGCGCGCCCACAACCGCCGTACGTGGCTCTACCGCGTCCGCCCGTCCGCCGCACACCCCGCGTTCGCGCGGGTGGACAACGGCGCGCTGCGCGGCGCCCCCTTCACCGAGACCGAACCCGACCCCAACCGCCTGCGCTGGAACCCGCTGCCCGCGCCCGGGATCCCCACCGACTTCCTGGCCGGACTGTGGACCCTGGGCGGCAACGGTGACTCCACCCAGCGCACCGGCATGGCCATCCACCTCTACCACGCCAACTCCTCCATGCAGCGCCGGGTGTTCAGCGACGCGGACGGCGAGCTGCTGATCGTGCCCGAGCACGGCGGCCTGCTGATCCGCACCGAACTGGGCCTGCTGCGCGCCGAACCGGGGCACGTCGCGCTGATCCCGCGCGGCGTCCGCTTCCGCGTCGAACTGCTCGACGCCACCGCCCGCGGTTACGTCTGCGAGAACTACGGGCAGCCCTTCCAGCTCCCCGACCTCGGCCCAATCGGCGCCAACGGCCTGGCCAACGCCCGGGACTTCCTGGCGCCGACCGCCGCCTACGAGGACGAGGAGGGCCCCTTCGAGGTCGTCAACAAGTTCTGCGGCAATCTCTGGAAGGCGACGTACGACCACTCGCCGCTGGACGTCGTGGCGTGGCACGGCAACCACGTCCCGTACGTCTACGACCTGCGCCGCTTCAACGTCATCGGCTCGATCAGCTACGACCACCCGGACCCCTCGATCTTCACCGTGCTCACCTCGCCGTCCGACACCCCCGGCCTGGCGGGCGTGGACTTCGTGGTCTTCGCGCCGCGCTGGCTGGTCGGCGAGGACACCTTCCGGCCGCCGTACTTCCACCGCAACGTGATGAGCGAGTACATGGGGCTGGTCGAGGGTGCCTACGACGCCAAGGCGGAAGGTTTCGTCCCGGGCGGCGGCTCGCTGCACAACATGATGTCCGCGCACGGCCCGGACCGGGAGACCTTCGACCGGGCGAGCGCGGCCGAGCTGAAGCCGCAGAAGATCGACGACGGGCTGGCGTTCATGTTCGAGACCCGCTGGCCGGTCACCCTCACCGCGCAGGCGGCGGGCGCCGACCACCTGCAGAGCGGCTACGACGGTGTGTGGCAGGGTCTTGAGCGCCACTTCCGTCCCTGAGAGCACAGGCTCTGACCGGGAACCGTCCGGCCCTGACACGGAGTCGTCGTGACCACCTTCGCCCCCGACTCACTGGACCTGAACCGCAAGCTGCCGCTGTGGTACCAGGTCTCGCAGTCGCTGCGCGCGTCCATACTCGGCCGCTCCCCCGGCGCCCCGCTGCGCCTGCCGACCGAGGACGCGCTCGCCGCGCACTACGGCGTGAGCGTGCTGACCATGCGCCAGGCGCTCAAGGAGCTGGAGACGGAGGGGCTGATCAGCCGGCACCGCAGGCGCGGCACGTTCATCGAGCCGAGCGCGCGGCGCGGGGCGCCCGTGCGGCTGCTCGGTTCGGTGGACGCGATCGTGGCCCAGCAGTCCGGTATGCGTACCGAACTGCTGGGGCACGGCACGGACGCCGTGCCGCCCGAGCTGGCCGAGTACTTCCCGGGTCTGGCGGAGGTGGCCACGTACCGCAGGCTGCGCAGCGACGCGAAGACCGGCGAGCCGACGAACCACGCACGCAACTTCCTGCACCCCGACGTCGCCGCCCGCGTGGACCCCGCGGACCTGGAGCGCTGGCCGATGACGAAGGTGCTGCGGGACGCGGTGGGCGTGGCCATCAGCCGGATCACGGACACGGTCGAGGCGCGGCTGGCCGACCCGGAGACCGCCCGGCTGCTCCAGGTGCCGCTGCTCAGCCCGATCCTGCACTACACGGGCATCACGTACGACCAGGAAGGCCGGGTGGTGGACGTCGCCCTGATCCACTACCGGGGCGACCGGTTCTCCTTCACGGTGACCCTGGACGCGCACTGAGCCGGGCCCGGAGCGCGGTGACCCACCCCGGTGTGAGCGCCGGCGGCGCGGCAGGTGAAGATGTGTGACATGTCACCCATCAACCGTCGTACTGTCCTCACCGCCGCACTCGGCGCGGCAGCCATCAGCAGCGCCCCTCTGGTGACGGGCATGGGTGCCACTCCGGCCCGTGCCACGTCCGACAAGGACGTGTACGACACCAACACGGATCTGTACAAGAAGCTCTCCGGTCAGGAGGGCATCCAGTTCGCGCGCCGCTACAGACGGCACGAGCTGCTCGACAACGAGCGGGGAGAAAGACACCCGTACCACCGCACGACGATCATGGCGCTGCACGGCGGCGGCATCGAGAAGGGCACCTCCGAGCTGTGCCTGGGCATAGCGGGCTACCTGCCCCACACCCTGGCGGCGCTCTTCCCGGGCGAGCCGGTGTACGACTACTGGATGTTCGAGGGGCTGCGGCTGCCCAGCATGAACCTGGGGTCCAACCGCGACCTGCACGTCACCGCGAAGCACTGCGACGACCATGTCGCGCTCTCCATGGCGGCCTCCAGCCTCAACGTCCTGAGCCTGCACGGCTGCACCGCTGAGCAGGCCGGAGTACGCAGCGGCCAGGACCCCAAGGTGGTCGTGGTCGGCGGCCTGAACGCCGCCTTCAAGAAGCTGCTGCACGAGGAACTGGGCAAGCACTTCAAGACGGTGGACGGCGACGACTTCCCGGACCTGGCCGGAGTCGACCCCGCCAACCCCTGCAACCGCACCATGCTCGGCAAGGGCGGCCAACTGGAACTCAGTACCGAACTGCGCGCGTCCTTCTTCGACAAGGACACGATGGACGGGCGTCCCGGCAGCACCAACGAGGAGTTCAAGAAGTTCGCCGGCGCGTGCCGCAAGGCGATCGCCCGCCTGGAGACCCGCTCGGACCAGGTCATTCTCTGAACACCGCGGGCGGTGACGGTTCGCCGTCCCGCCCGCCTTTCGGAACGCTCCCTCAGATCCGTTCCAAGCTGCGCCCCGTGCTGCGCGGCCCCAGCAGCGCCACATCCAGGCACAGCAGCACCATCAGTACCGCCGACCCCATGAAGACGGCACCGGGCCCCAGGTCCGCCAGCACGGTCAGCGCGACGAACGGCAGTATCACCGACGTGAGCCGGGACAGCGAGTAGGCGATCCCGATGGCGCTGCTGCGCAGACCGGTCGGGAAGATCTCGGTCTGGTACACGTGGAAGGCGTTGGAGAAGACGTTGCTGCACACGGTCAGCGCGAAGCCGGCGCTCACGATGAGCCAGCCCGCGTCGGCGAAGCCGAACACCGGCCCGCACACGGCCATGCCCAGCGCGGCGGCGATGATCAGCGTCTTGCGCTCGATCCGGTCGATGAGCGGCACGGACAGCACCGAGCCGAGCGGATAGCCGCAGAAGCTGAGGGCCGCGTAGCTCAGCGACGCGGTGACGGTATGGCCCTTGGCGGTCAGCACGACCGGCGCCAGCGACCCGAAGCCGTAGTAACCGACGGTCTGCAGGACCTGGAAGATCCACCACATGACCGTACGGCGCCGGTAATCCCCGCGGAACATCTCGCCCAGCGGGACGCGGCGCTGCGGCACCTCCGCCGCCACCGCGACCGACGGCAGCGACCCTCCGGTCTCCCGCGCCACGCGCTCCTCGATGTCCGTGACGATCCGCGCCGCCTCCTTTTCGCGGCCGTGCACGGTGAGCCACCGCGGTGACTCCGGCAGCCGGGCGCGCATGAGCTGGATGAACGCCGCGCCCAGCGCGCCCGCCACCAGCAGCCAGCGCCAGCCCTCGACACCGAACAGCTCACGGGTGGCCACCAGGCGGGCGCCCACGAAGGCGGCCACCGGCACGCCGAGGAAGCCGAAGGTGTAGGCCCAGGCGATGTAGCGGCCGCGGACCGCGCGCGGCAGGAATTCGGCGAGGTAGGTGTCCACCAGGACGAGTTCGGCGCCGAGGCCGAGCCCGGCCAGGAAGCGCAGCGCGATCAGCCACTCGGCGTTCGGCGCGAAGGCGCACAGCAGCGAACACAGGGAGTACGCGCCCAGGTTGACCAGGAACATCCGGCGCCGCCCGAACCGGTCCGCGAGCACCGACAGCACATTGGCGCCCACGAACATGCCGAGGAACCCGGAGGCGATCACCCAGGACTCGGCCGTGTGGTCCAGCTGCCACCGCTCGGCGAGCACCGCGGCCAGCACCCCGCCGAGGAAGATCTCGTAGAGGTCGAAGAAGGCGCCGATGCCGACGGTGAGGGTCAGGCGGCGGTGCCAGCGCGACGGCGGCAGCCGGTCCAGCCGGGCTCCCGCCCGCGCCCCGGCGAGCTGCGTGGCGGTCATGGCGCTCCTCCCGGCGGACGGCGGCGGCACGGACGCACGACCGGGCGGGGACCGGGCGTACGGCCTGGACCGTACCCGGCGGTGATCACGCGCGAAAGACCGCCTCCGGCCGCCGCCGTTACGATGCCCCCAGCGAAACCGGCGCACCGAAGGTCCAGGGAGGGCGACCGCGTGACGGTGACACAGGCCGCGGGGAACGGCGGCGGCAGGCTCGCGGCCGCACCCCGGCTCGATGACCTGATGCCCTGGTCGGTCGCGCCGCTGCGGCTCGGCCGCGGCTGGGTCATGGCCCCGGACGCCGCCTCGCTGCGGGCCCGCTGGGCGGCGCTGCACGAGGCCGGGGACGACGCGGCGCGCGAGCGGCTGTTCCGGCCCAGCCGCGCCCGTACGCTGCGTACGGCCGTGCCTCAGCTGCCCGGCCAGGCCACGCCCACCGGGCGGCTCGCGCACACCGGCGGGCCGTGCCCCGATCCGGTACGTGTCCTGCACGGCCCGTACGACCAGCAGTGGCTGCTGCCCGACCACCGGCTGATCGACGGTGCCCGGCCGGAGTTGTGGCGGGTCGCGGACGGGCGGCAGGTCTTCGTGGTGGAGCTGGGGCACGTACCGCAGACGGAAGGGCCGGCGCTGGTGGCCTCCGCGCTGCTGCCGGACGGCAGGTCGCCTGCCGGGCGCCCCGGCCGTATCCGCCCGCTCTACCGGCGGCCCGGCGGCAGCGAGCCCAACCTCGCCCCGGGTCTGGCGGAGCTGCTCGCCCGGCGTCTGGACCGGCCGGTCGGCGCCGCCGAGGTGCTGGCCTGGACGGTGGCGAGCGCCCGGCCCACGCCGTCCGGCGCGGTGCTGCCGCTGACCGCCGACGCCGGGGTGTGGGAGGAGGGTGTCGGGCTGGGCGAGCGGCTGCTGTGGCTCCAGACGAGGGGCGCGCGGGGTGACGGGACGGCGTACGGGGCGCGCGCCGGTGACCGTCCCCGGATGCCCGGCGGCCGGCGGCCCTACGTACGGGCCCCGCTGCCCGCCCGCGGACTGCCCGACGCGCTCTCCTACCTGCCGGACGAGGAGGCGCTGCTCCTCGGTCCCGGCCGGGTCTCCCCCGTGCCTCCGGCGGCCTGGGAGGCCGAGGCGGGCGGAGTGCGGGTGCTGGAGGCGTGGTTCGAGCGCCGTACGGCTCCGGCGGCCGAGCCGGGGAGCCTGGAGGCGGTGCGGCCCGCCGCCTGGCCCCAGGAGTGGACCACCGAACTGCTGGAGCTGGTCACGGTGCTGGCGCTGGCGGCCGAACTGCGTCCGGCGCAGGAGGACCTGCACCGGCGTACGGCGGAGGGGCCGCGCGTCGAGGCCTCCGAGCTGCGCGCGGCGGGGGTGCTGCCGCCGCCGGCCGCGGCCCGCCGCCCGGCCTCCGTCCTGGATCACCACGAGGAGGGTCCGGACGGGCAGTTCGCCCTGCTGTGACGCGGCCGTGCCGCCCGGGGCGTTGCCCGGCGCGCGGCGGGGGTAGGTGCTCCGACCATGGACCACACTCCGCCGCAGCCGCCGCCCCTGGAGGACATCACCGTCGTCGCCGTCGAGCAGGCCGTTGCGGCGCCGTTCGCCACCCGGCAGCTCGCCGACCTCGGCGCCCGGGTGATCAAGGTCGAGCGGCCGGACGGCGGCGACTTCGCCCGCGCCTACGACACCTCCGTACGCGGCCTGGCCTCGCACTTCGTGTGGGCCAACCGCGGCAAGGAGTCCCTGGCGCTGGATCTGAAGGACCCGCGGGGGCGCGAGTTGCTGGAACAACTTCTGGGCGACGCGGACGTGTTCGTGCAGAACCTGGCGCAGGACGCGGCGGCGCGGCTCGGGCTGGACGCGGCGGCGCTGTGCGCCCGGTATCCGCGCCTGGTCGCCGTGGACATCTCCGGCTACGGCCCCGACGGCCCGTACGCGCACAAGCGGGCCTACGACATGCTCGTGCAGTGCGAGGCCGGACTCGTCTCGCTGACCGGGACGCCGGAGGAGCCGGCGAAGGCGGGCATACCGGCGGCGGACATCGCGGCGGCGATGTACGCCTTCTCGGGTGTGCTGGCCGCGCTGCTGCGCCGCGCCACGACCGGGCGCGGCGGTCCGGTGGAGGTGGCGATGCTGGACGCGCTGGCCGAGTGGCTGGGGCATCCGCTCTACTTCGGGATGTACGGGGGCACACCGCCCGCGCGCACGGGGGTCGCGCACGCCGTCATCGCGCCGTACAACGCCTATCCGACGGCGGACGGGCGGCCGGTCCTGCTGTCCGTGCAGAACGACCGGGAATGGCAGCGGCTGGCGCGGCAGGTGCTGGAACGGCCCGAACTGGCAGAGGATCCGGCGTTCGCGACGAATGCGGCGCGGACCCGCAACCGGGACAAGACGGACCTCGTGGTGGGCGAGGTGCTGGCCGGGATGGGCGTCGAGGAAGCCGTACGGCGGCTGGAGGCGGCGGGGATCGCCTGTGCGCGGCTGAACGGGGTGGCGGAGCTGGCCGGGCATCCGCAGTTCGCGGCGCGGGACCGCTGGCGGGAGGTGGGGTCACCGGCAGGGCCGCTGCGCGCGCTGCTGCCGCCGGTCACGCTGCCCGGGAGCGCCGGGCCGGTGATGGGGGACGTACCGGCCCTCGGCGAACACACCGACGCGCTGCTGAGCGCTCTGGGTCTGACGAGCGAGCGGATCGCAGCGCTGCGCCGGGACGGTGTGGTCGCCTGAGGGACCGGGACGGTACGGCGTCGGTGATGCCTCAGCCGTGGCCGCCGAAGAGCGACCGGCGCAGCCTGCGCAGTGGTGCGAACAGCGACACCCTGGCGCCGCGGTTCGTCCTCGTGCGCCCGTGATCACGAGCGGTGAGCTCCTGCATCAACGATGTCGCGCCCTCCGTCTCCCGCTGCGGGACGGCGGGACCGCCCAGCACCGCGAGATGGCGGTCGAGCCGCGCGCTGGACGCGCCGCTTCCGCAACTGATGGCAGGCACGCGTGGCCTGCTGCGCATTGTTATCTGTTCCATGACACTCCCCACCCGTACGAGGGCACCCGGCCCGGGCAGGGTAACCCTATCTCTCTCCCGTGACACGCGCGCGGCCCGGTCACCGGCGTTCACCTCCCGCACACCGACGTTGACGCCACCATACGGATCACTGTCACCCCAGGGCGAGTTGGATGAGTACCGAGGTCGTGGGCCTGGCGGAGCCGCCGGCCGGCACCGGCGTGACCGCGCGCCGGCCCGCCCGCCCGGCGCCGCCGTGCCGAAGATCACGTACGACGGCGCCCCGCCGGCAGCGCCGCCGTCGTCCTGCCGCCCGGCTGCGGATTGCTGCTCAAGGGGGCGGCAACGACGCCGGGTTGAGGTACGTTCCCACCGAATCGCTCTATCGCGAGGGGGGCTCGTCCATGAGCGAGGGTCCTGGCAGTGCGGGAACCGGCGGCCGGCGGGGCGGCGGGGACGGCGGACGGCTGCTGGCGGGACGCTACCGGCTGGCCGACGAGCTGGGCCGGGGCGGCATGGGGGTGGTGTGGCGGGCCCGGGACGAGCTGCTGGCCCGCGAGGTCGCCGTCAAGGAGGTACGGGCGCCACGCGAACTGTCGGACCGCGAGGAACAGCTGCTGTACGCGCGGCTGGAGCGGGAGGGCCGGGCCGCGGCCCGGATCTCGCACCGCAACGTGGTGACCGTCTTCGACGTGGTGTCCGAGGGCGGGCGGCCGTGGATCGTCATGGAGCTGGTGCGCGGCCTGTCGCTGGCCGAGGCCCTGGGCGCGGAGGGCCCGATGGCGCCGGTCCGGGCCGCGGGCATCGGGGCACAGGTACTGGCCGCGCTGCGGGTCGCGCACACGGCGGGCGTGCTGCACCGGGACGTGAAGCCGGGCAATGTCCTGCTCTCCAACGACGGCCGGGTGGTGCTGACCGACTTCGGCATCGCGCGGGTGGCGGGCTCCGCCGCGCTGACACAGACGGGCGAGCTGGTGGGGTCGCCGGAGTTCCTGGCACCGGAGCGGGCGCTGGGTCAGCAGGCGGGGCCGGAGTCGGACCTGTGGTCGCTGGGCGTGACGCTGTACGCGGCGGTGGAGGGGCGTTCGCCGTTCCGCCAGGACACCCCGCTGACCACGTTGCGCGCGGTGGTCGACGAGCAGCTGCCGCCGCCGCGCCGCGCGGGTCCGCTGGCACCCGTACTGGAAGGGCTGCTGCGCAAGGACCCGCGGGAGCGCCTGGACGCGGCCGAGGCGCAGGGGATGCTGGAGGCGGTCGCGGGCAGCGGCGCCACGCCCACGGTCGTGGTGCCGCCCGGTCAGCCGCCGACGGTCACCGCCGACCGTGCCGCCACCGCGTACGGGTACGGGCCCGCGGCACCGATGCCGGTGCCCGGACCGCCGGCCGGAGCACCGGACGGGGCCACCACGACGACGGCCGCGGCCGGTCAGGAGGCCGAGCGGCGCCGGCGGCGTTCGGTGCGGCTGCTGCTGGCCGGTGCGCTGCTCGCCCTGCTGGCGGCGGGCGGGGTGGCGTACGCGCTGCTGGACGACAGCGGCACGCCGGACCGTACGCCGGGCAGTACGACGGGCGGCGGTTCCGGGGGCAGCACCGGTGACGGCGGTGGAGGCAACGGTACGGGCGGCGGCGCGTCTCCGGGACAGACGTCCTCCGGCGGCACGGCGTCCGCCACCACTGCCCCGGCCACCACGACTCCCGGCCGTACGTATCCCGGCACCACCCCGCCCGGCCACACCTATCCCCGTACCACCCCTCCCCGTACGGCCACCCGGCCTCCGACGACCGGGCACCCCACCACCACCGAGCCGACCACGCCGGCGCCCACCACCTCTCCGGGGACGGCCACGGGCGGGGCGACGGGTGGAGCCACGGACGGCGGGCAGTACGGCGGGGCGACCGGCGCGCGGGACGACGGCGGCCCGCCGACGTAGAAAAGTCCCGCGCAAGGCGGGACTTCTCCGAGGGGGCAGGGGCGGGGTCAGGCGGCGGAGCCGAAGACCGGCAGGTAGCCCTTGGACTGTCCGTTGGCGGTGGGGTGGTAGGAGTTCTCCACGGGGAGGGTCACGCTGTGCAGCCAGGGGGCCGAGGAGCAGATCTCGTGCCCGGCGAAGGTGGTGTTGACGTCCGCGAAGGTGAAGCCGTGGTCGGCGGCGCGCTTGGCGGTGACGGCGTTGATGTCGTCGGCGGCGGCGTTGATCGCGGCGCGGGACTTCTCCGAGAGGCCGACGGCGCAGGCGCCGCCGAGTTTGTAGAAGCGGGGGTAGCCGAGGACGACGACCTGGGCGGCGGGCGCCTTGCCGTCGATGGCGTCGTAGACCTGGTCCAGCTTCGCGGGCAGGGTCTGGTTGACGTACGCGCGCGCCTGGGCGACCCGGTTCAGGCAGGCGGCCTCGCCCTGGAGGGCGCAGGTGGTCATGGTGTCGGCGAAGCCCGCGTCGTTGCCGCCGATGGTGATGCTCACCAGGTCCGTGCCGGAGTTCACCGGGGTGAGCTGCCTGGCGAGCACATCGCCCGTACGGGCGCCGGAGCAGGCGGTGAAGTGGAAGGACGAGGGGGTGTGGGCGGCGGCCCACAGGGCCGGGTAGGACTTGGTGCTGCGCTTGCAGGAGCCGCTGCCGCCGTCGTAGCTGCCCGCCCCCACCCCCGAGGAGTAGGAGTCGCCGAGAGCCACGTAGTCGGTGGCCCTGGGCTGGGGGGCGGACACGGCGGCGCTCGCGCCGGAGAGCGCGAGCGCCGAGGTGACGAGGAACGCGGACGTCGTCGCCGCGCATCGGGACAGTCTCATGGAACCTCCCTGAGCAGGATCTCTGCCACTCCTGATGTAGCAGGACCCGGTCGTTACGGGAAGTGTTGACACCCATACTCACGATCACGGGTGATCCGGGTGGACGTATCGCGACATCATCATGACGCGTATATGACACGTCGTCCGGGGGCCGGACGGGCGCCGGGATTCCCCACCGCAGCGATCAGGCCACACCGTTCCCGGCGCAAGACGCCCCTCCCCCGGGCGGCGGTACCCTCCATCAGGGCGCCGCCGGTGTCCGGACCGTCCGGCAACCGCCCGAAGGTCGCCTTCGGCCCCTGCCCCGACTCCTTCGCGAACGGATCGTCACCACTGCAACCACGCGCCGGACATGGCCCGTTCACGCCTTCTTCGCGTCTTGACGGCCGCACGCCCCCTGCGCGACATTGAAGCCCGGCATCAGGCGCTTATGGGGGGCAAAGCTGCCAATGCACACCAAGAGCATCAACGGCAACGCGCCGGACGGCGGCAGAGCCGCCGGCGACGGGCCCGCCCACGGCGGTCCGGGAGGCGACGGGCCGGGCGGCCCGGCGACGGGCGCGGACGACCGGGGCGGCGGGCGGCTGCGCGCGGACTCGGCGCCCGTACTGGCCGGGGCGGCCGTGGCCGTGGGCGGCGTGGGGGCCTTCCTGGCGCTCGCCGACATCGCCTCGCCGCTGCGCGCGCCCTGCACCCTCTTCTTCCTGGTGCTGGCGCCCGCCACGGCCGTCGCCACCGCGCTGGGGCGCCTCGACCCGCTGAGCAGGGCCGTCGTCGCGGGGTCCGCGGCCGTCGCGGTGGACCTGCTCGTCGCGCAGGCCATGCTCGCGCTGCACATCTGGTCGGCGCGTGGCGGCGTGGTGGCCGTCGCCGTGCTCAGCGGCATCGTATTCCTAGGGGTCAGCGTGCGGCGCCGGCATAGCGGCGCCCGTGGACGGGGAAGTCGGACGAACTGACGTGGACATCAGCGTGTACCGCCCGGGTGAACTCAGCGGCACCGACCGGGCGGCGTGGAGCACCGTGCAGTCCCAGGCCCATCTGCTGGGGACCCCCCAGCTGGCCAATCCTTTCCTCGCACCCGAGTTCGCCCTCGCCGTCGGCCGGTGCCGGCGCGGGGTGCGGATCGCGGTGATCCGGGAGGACGGCGAGCCGGCCGCGTTCCTGCCCTTCCAGCGCTCACCGCTGGGCATCGGGCGGGCGATCGGACTGGGGGTCTCCGATGCCCAGGGGCTGGTGCACCGGCCCGGCTTCCAGTGGGACTCCCGCGAGCTGCTGCACGCCTGCGGGCTGTCGGTGCTGGAGTTCGACCACCTGGTGGAGGGCCAGAAGCCCTTCGAGACGGCGCATCTGCACAGCTTCCCCTCCCCCGTCATCGACCTGGACCAGGGGTACGAGACGTACCTGGCGTGGCTGCTGGAGAACTCCCCGAAGTTCACCCGCCGGACCCGGACCAAGGAACGCAAGCTGGGCCGGGACGTCGGCCCGGTGCGGTACGTGCACGACGAGCGGGACCCGGCGGTGCTGCGCCGGCTGCTCGACTGGAAGTCGGCGCAGTACCGCAGGACGGGGCGCAGCGACCGCTTCGCCCACCCCTGGATCGTCCAGCTCGTCGACCAGCTCTTCCACACCCGCACCGCGGCCTTCTCCGGGCTGCTGTCGGTGCTCTACGCGGGAGACACGCCGGTCGCCGCGCACTTCGGCATCCGTTCCGAGCGGGTGCTGTCCTGCTGGTTCCCCGCGTACGACCCGGCGTACGCGAAGTTCTCGCCCGGTCTGGTGCTGCATCTGCGCATGGCCGAGGGGGCCGCCGCCGAGGGGCTGGCCCATGTCGATCTGGGGCGCGGCGAAAAGCAGTACAAGGATTGCCTCAAGACGCGTGAACTGACGGTTTCCGAAGGATGGGTGTCCCGGCACCGTCATCCGGTCGCGCTGTGCCATCGCGCACACCGCGTCCCGGTGCGGGCTTTGCGCAACACGGTGGTGTCCCGGCCGGAATTGTTCGAGCCGGCTGATCGCCTCCTCAAACGGATGGGCCGAATCCGGTCGCGCGGTTGATCAGCGGACCGCTCCATATCCGCCAATGACCCAAAACGGGATACGAGGTCGAGGTATTGCCATAGAGTCCCAGTCATCAATACCGTCGTACACCACCCGCACCGGCACGTCATGCAAGGCGGCTCTAGGGGAGGGCTCAAGCGCCGCGACTGGGCCCGGGGCGGGGCGCGGTAGGGGGGTGCCGTGTCCGATCTTCACATGACGAGAACCGCGTCGATCATCGGGACACGAGCCGCGCGGCCGGAAACACGCATGCCAGCTCACCCTGTTCACCCGGCGGAAAGATCAATGCCGTTCTGAGCGGGGTGTGAACCCCCCTTTCGAACCGGATACCCATCCGGGCCGCCCGGGGGTGGGCGGTCCACCGGACGAGAGGGAAACAGACTCATGAGTTCATTTCTCCACTCCGCGGAAACGGATCAGAAGTCGTTGACACCGCTGAGCGCCGAGGGACAATACCGTCCCGTTTCCTCGCATCTGGCCATTGCTCCGCCGGTCAGTGTCGTGATACCCGCGATGAACGAGGCGGAGAATCTTCCGTACGTCTTCAAGACACTTCCGGAGTGGATACACGAAGTCGTCCTGGTGGACGGGAATTCCACCGACGCCACGGTGGCGGTCGCTCGGGAACTGCGGCCGGACGTCAAGGTCGTCGAACAGCGCGGCAAGGGCAAGGGGGACGCCCTGATCAGCGGGTTCGCCGCCTGCACCGGCGACATCATCGTGATGGTCGACGCGGACGGCTCGGCGGACGGCGCCGAGATCGTCAGCTATGTCTCCGCGCTGGTGGGGGGTGCGGACTTCGCCAAGGGCTCGCGGTTCGCCAACGGCGGCGGCACCGACGACATGACGCCGGTGCGCAAGCTGGGCAACCGGGTGCTGACCACCGTGGTCAACGCCAAGTTCGGCGCCCGCTACACCGACCTGTGCTACGGCTACAACGCCTTCTGGCGGCACTGCCTGGGCCAGATCGCCCTGGACTGCGCCGGGTTCGAGGTCGAGACGCTGATGAACATCCGCGTGGTCAAGGCCGGTCTGAAGGTGCAGGAGATCCCCAGTCACGAGTACAACCGCATCCACGGCGTGAGCAACCTGCGTGCCGTACGGGACGGGTTCCGGGTGCTGAAGGTGATACTGCGCGAGCGCAGCACGCGCCACAAGCGCCCCGCCCGCCCGGCCATGATCACGGGAGAGGCGTCTTGAGCGTCCGCGTCTCCGTGGTGATCTGCGCATACACCGAGGACCGCTGGGACGACATCCTCGCCGCGGTGGCCTCGGTGCACGACCAGTCCCATCCGGCCCACGAGACCCTGCTCGTGGTCGACCACAATCCGGCCCTGCTGGACCGGCTGAGGGAACGTTTCGCGCCATCCGGGCGGAGCGGTCCGGTACGCGTACTGGCCAACGCCGGGCCGCGCGGACTGTCCGCCGGGCGCAACACCGGCGTCGCGGAGTCCACCGGCGAGGTGATCGCCTTCCTGGACGACGACGCGGTGGCCGAACGCGACTGGCTGCTGCACTTCGCCGAGGGCTACGCCGATCCGCGCGTACTGGCCGTCGGCGGCCGGACCGAGCCGGTATGGGCCTCGGGGCGCCGGCCGGCCTGGTTCCCCGAGGAGTTCGACTGGGTGGTGGGCTGCGCGTACCGGGGGCTGTTCCCCGCCGGCGCCGACGGCCCGCACACGGTCCGCGTCCGCAACGTCCTGGGCGGCAACGCCTCCTTCCGGCGGGAGGCGTTCGAGATCGCCGGCGGGTTCGCCACCGGCATCGGCCGGGACGCCGGCAAGCGGCCGCTGGGCTGCGAGGAGACCGAACTGTGCATCCGGCTGGCCCGCGCGGCGCCGGAGGCGGTGCTGCTGGTCGACGACCGGTCGGTGATCCACCACCGGGTGCCCGCGGGCCGGGAGCGCTTCGCGTACTTCCGCTCCCGTACGTACGCGGAGGGTCTGTCCAAGGCGCTGGTGACACGCAGCGTGGGCGCGCGCGAGGGACTGTCGACGGAACGGCGCTACGCGACCAGGGTGCTCCCGGCGGGCGTCGCACGCGGCGTGCGTGACGCGCTGCTGCGGCGGCCGGGCGGCGCCGGCCGGGCGGGTGCGATCGTCGCAGGGGTGTCCGCCACCGCGTACGGCTACGCGCTCGGGAGCCTGCGGGCGCGACGCGACCGGCGGACGACGGGCAGCGGCTTCGTGGTGGTGCCCGTACCGGACGGGACGGGAGGTACGGCCCGGCACCCCACGGGCCCGCACGAACCGGCCGAGGTGACGTTCCCCGCAACTGCCCGGGCGGGTGGCGAGTCTTCGTCTCCGGGGAGTGAGGGGGCGGTGGCATGACCACACCGTGCACGGTGCCGATCCTGATGTATCACGCGGTCGCGCACGCGCCCGCGCCGACCGCGCTGGACCTGTCCGTGACACCGGAGGCGTTCACCGAGCAGATGACGGTGCTGGACGACCTCGGTTTCACCCCGCTGACCACGGCCCAGCTGGGGGCGGCGTGGCGGAGCGGCCGGCCGCTGCCCGAGCGGCCGGTGCTGATCACCTTCGACGACGGTTACGAAGGCGTGCACCGGCACGCCCTGCCCGCGCTGTCCGAGCACGGCTTCACGGCCACCCTCTTCGTCTCCACGGGGTGGCTGCGCGGCCCGTACGACACCGGGGGCGCTCTGGACACCATGCTGGACTGGGACCAGACGCGCGAACTGGCCGCCGCCGGCGTGGAGATCGGTGGCCACAGCCACACCCACCCGCAGCTGGACCAGATCTCCGACGACCGCCTGTGGTCCGAGGTCACCCGCTGCAAACAGCTCGTCGCCGACGAACTGGGTACTCCCCCGGCGTCGTTCGCCTACCCGTACGGCCATTCCAGCAGGCGGGTGCGGCGGGCGGTGCGCGGCGCGGGCTTCCGGCAGTCGCTGGCGGTCAACAACGCCCTGGCGGGACGCTGCCAGGGCCCGTACGCGCTGACCCGGCTGACGGTACGGCGCGGCACCGGGACCGAGGAGTTCGCGCGGCTGGTGGAGGGCCGGGCCGTCGGGCGGTACTTCGCCCGGGAGCGGGCGCTCACCAAGGGATACGCCGTGGTCCGCAGGGCCCGTCAGGCGGTCAAGGCAGTGGGGAAGGTGCACGGAAGCCGTGTCTGACACGACCACCCGGACCGAGCGGCGTACGGAGCGGGAACCGGCCGGGGGCGGGCGCAAGCGCCTGTTCGGCGGCCGGCTGCCCGGCGCGGACGGCGGGGGCAGCCCGCTGTTCCGCAACGCCTACGCGCTGATGCTGAACACCGGCATCTCCGGACTGCTCGGTCTGGGGTTCTGGCTGATCGCGGCCCGGTACTACACGGAGTCCGCGGTCGGCCAGGGCTCGGCGGCCATCGCCGCGATGAAACTGCTGGCGGGGCTGACCTCACTGACGCTGACCGGCGCGCTGGCCCGCTACATCCCGGTCGCGGGCCGGTCCACCGGGCGGCTGGTCCTGCGGACGTATCTGGGCAGTTCGGTGGTGGTCGCGCTCGCCGCGACGGTCTTCCTGCTCACGCTGAACCTCTGGGGGCCCTCGTACCGGTTCCTGCACGGGCCGGTCCACGGGCTGGGGTTCGTCGTCGCCGTGGTCGCCTGGTCGGTGCTGACCCTCCAGGACGGCGTGCTGACCGGGCTGCGCAGCGCGCTGTGGGTGCCGGTCGGCAACCTGGTGTTCTCCGCGGTCAAGCTGGGGCTGCTGATCGCGTTCGCCGCGGCGATCCCGCTGGCGGGCGTCTTCGTCTCGTGGGTCGCCGCCATCGGGGTGTCCGTGCTGCCACTGGGCTGGCTGGTCTTCCGCCGGCTGGTGCCCCGGCACGTGCAAGCCACCGAGCGGACCGCCCGGCCGCCGTCGCTGCGCGAGATGGGCCGCTTCCTGGCCGGTGACTACACCGGCTCGCTGTTCTCGCTGGCCGTCGTCTACCTGGTGCCGGTGCTGGTCGCCTCCCAGGTCAGCTCGGCCGACAACGCGTACTTCTACATCACCACCACCATCGGCGGCACGGTCAACCTGCTCGCCATCAACATGGGTGCCTCGCTGACCGTCGAGGGCTCGCACGACCCGGCGCGGCTGGCCGAGAACACCCGGGCCGCGCTGCGCCGGATGGCCCGGATCATGATCCCGGTCTGTCTCTTCCTCTTCGTGTGCGCGCCGTACATCCTCGCCGTCTTCGGCCAGGGGTACGCGGACGCCGCCACCCCGCTGCTGCGCTGGTTCGCGGTGGGCGCCGCGCTGCGCGTCGTGATGGAGGTCTACTTCGCGGTGCTGCGCGCCCAGAGCCGTACCCCGGGACTGGCGTACATGCAGGGCCTGCTGTGCGTCCTGGTCCTCGGCCTGACGGTGCTGCTGCTGCCGCGGATGGGGCTGACCGGCGCGGGCGTCGCGGAAATCTCCAGTCTGACGGTGATCGTCTCGATCGCGTCCGTCAAGCTGTACCGCATCCTCAAGGGGCACCCCTCCGCGCCGCTGACGCGGGCGCCCGCCGAGGGTCTGGCGCCGGACGGCGACCTGGCGGACCTGGCCGTCAACGGCGACCTGGGGGACGCCCGGGCGCCCGGCCCGGACGCCGCCGTACCGACGGCTCCCGACCGTGCGCGGGAGGCGGCGGCCGACGCGGCCGACGCACTGCCGCACCGGCCCAGCTGGGCGCAGCGGACGCTGGGGGACGTCGACACGATGCCGCTGGGGCTGCACGTGGACTTCGAGCACATGGAACGCAGGCCGGACGTCCGGCCGCCGGTGCCGTCCTGGGCGCAGGGCGAGGGGGGCGACGGTACGGAGCGTCCGGGGCCCGCGGCGCCCGCAGCGCCCATGAAGGTGTTCCGGGCGGAGCCCGCCGAGGCACCGGAGGCGGACGGGCCGCCACCGGCCCGCCCGGGCCCGGCCCCGGAAGCACCCGCCGCCGCGCCACCCGCCCCCCGCCCCACCGCGTCCGCCGCCCTCAAGGCCCGGCTCGCGGCGTCCGCCCCCTTCAAAGCCCGGCTCGCGGCGTCCGCCCCCTTCAAAGCCCGGCCGGCGGCAACCGGCCCGCTCGGCAACCGGCTCACGGCCCGGCTGAGCGACCGCCCCGACATCGGCATCTGGGCCCTGCTGATCGCCGCCCTCGCGCTGTTCTGGCTGCCGCTGCGCGGCATGGGCGACGCCGACCTTGACCGGATGGGCGGGCTCGGCCTGATCAGCGTGTTGCCCGCGGCGACCCTGCTGGGCGCCGTCCTGCTCGTGCTGGCCTTCGCGTCGGCCCTGTGGCTGTCCCGGCCGCGGCGCGCCCTGCTCACGGCCGTACTGCTCCTGACCGTGGTGGCCCTGCACGCGCTGCCCGCCGTCCTGGAGGCCGAACCGCGCTTCCCGACGGCCTGGCAGCATCTGGGCTTCCTGGACCACATCGGCCGGACCGGCACCGCCGTCCCGGACCTGGACGCGCGCTGGAGCTGGCCGGGCTTCTTCGCGGCGGCCCAGTTCCTCGCCGAGGCGTGCGGCATCACGGACTTCACCGAGGTGCTGCGCTGGTGGCCGCTGACCATCCAGCTGCTGTACCTGGCCCCGGTGTTCCTGCTGCTGAAGTCCGTACGGGCGGGCTGGCGGGCGAAGTGGAGCGCGGCGTGGCTGTTCGCGCTGTGCGGCTGGGTCGGCCAGGACTACTTCTCCCCGCAGGGCTTCACGTACCTGCTGTACCTGGTCTTCGCGGCGGTCCTGCTGGTGTGGTTCCGCGACCCGCGGGTGCTGCGCGGCAAGCGCTGGCCCGGCGAGGCGGAAGTCGCGCCGGCCGGGCGGGGGCAGCGGGTGGCGCTGCTGGCCGTGCTGGCCCTGCTGTTCACGGCGTCCGTGGCGGGCCACCAGCTCACGCCGTTCGTGATGCTGGGCGTGCTGACCTTCCTGGTGCTGGTGCGCCGTACGTCCCTGTACGGGCTGCCGCTGCTGTTCGGCATGGTCGTCGTGGTCTGGGTCGGCTTCCTCGCCGAGCCGTACTGGTCCGGGCACTTCGACGAGCTGTTCGGCGGCGTGGGCGGCATCGGCGGCAACGTCTCCTCGTCCGTCACCGGCCGGATCGGCACCGGCGACAGCACCCACAAGCTGGTGCTGTACGCGCGGGTCGCGCTGGCCGGCGGGGTCATGGCGCTGGCCTGCTGGGGCGTGCTGCGGCGGCGGGCCGCCGGGTTCTGCGAACGGTCGCTGCTGGTCCTGACCTTCGTGCCGTTCCTCGCCTTCGGCATGCAGTCCTACGGCGGCGAGATGGCGCTGCGGGTGTTCATGTTCGCGCTGCCCGGCGCCTGCGTCCTCGGCGCCCTCGCGCTGTTCCCGCGCGCCGCCGGCACCCGCCGCGGCCTGGGCCCGCTCGCCGCCCTGCTGACGGGCCTGGTGCTGGTGACCGGCTTCCTGGTGGCGCGCTGGGGCAACGAGCCGTTCGAGCGCGTCCGGCCGGGCGAGGTGGCCGCGATGGACTACGTCTACGCGCACGACCGGCCCACCGCACGGGTGCTGTGGCCCACCAACGACACGGTGAACGACGTGACCCCGGCCATGCCGTGGGGGGCGAAGGACATGGAACGGGTGCAGTACGTGCCCGTCCTGGCCCCGCGCGACCCGGTCCTGACCGACTCGGTCGTCGACGCGCTGCGCGACGCCGGACCGCACTCCTACTTCATGGTCAACCACGGCCAGGCGGAGTCGCTGCGCCTGGGCTCGGGTTACGCCGCCAGCTGGGAACAGCGGCTGCGTACCTCCCTCGACCAGCGCCCCGAACTGCGCCGCGTGATGAGCAACGAGCACGCGGCGCTGTACGAGCTGAAGCAGCAGCCGCCGGGGCCGGTGGACGAGCCGGCCCCCGGCCCGGCCGGCCCGCGCATCACGTGGACGTCGTGGTCGGTCGTCGGCGCGCTGGCGGCCGGTGCGCTGATCCTGCTGCTCGCGGCCCGCGAGGTGGTGCGGGTGGGGCTGCGGCCGAGCGTGCGCAAGCTCCGCTGGATGCAGAGTTCCTTCTGGTTCACCCTGCCCCTGCTGCTGGTCTTCCTGGTGGCGCTCGTCCAGCGGTTCGTGACCATGTCGTGAGCCGCCGCCCGACGGCACAGGAGCCACCGTCGGGCGGCGGCTCTCAGGAGCGCTTCAGCCACTGGATCGCGTACGCGTCCAGAGTGACGGGTTTCCCGTCCACCGTCGCCCGGACGGCACGGCCGAGGGTGTTGACCACCAGGACGTCCTGGTCGTCGGCGAGGACGCGGACGCCCGTACGGCCGGCCCCGCCCACGTCGACGCGCTCGTAGGACGTACCGGGCGGGAACGCGCGGGAGAAGCGGGACAGCAGGTCCATCATGGGCAGCCGGCTGCCGCCGTCGCGCAGTTCGGTGCTGCGCCACAGGCAGCCGGGACAGTCGGCGCCCTCGTTCTGCGGATTCCAGTAGAAGCCGCTGGTGGCGCCGCCCTCGGCCATGGAGATCAGCGCGCTCGCCTGGGTGGCGGTGCGGCGCGGCTCGCTCCAGCCCCGGCGGTCGTCGTTCGCGTCCGCGACCTCGACATACCACTCCGCCCACCACAGCGGCAGGCCGCCGGTCGTCTTCCGCAGCCAGCGCCCGATGTCGGCGAACTTCCGGGTGGCGGTGAACGCGTCGGGCACGTACCTGCCGTCCTTGGTGTAACTGGAGCCGTCCACGACGACGAAGTCCGCGCCCGCCTTGTGCTCGTTCCAGTACTCGACGGCGTCGACGGTGCGCCGGTCGAGGCTGCCCCACGGGCCCTTGACGTCGGAGGCGTAGGTGTCGTCACCGGGCGCGTAGCTGTCCATGACCGCGTACGGGCCGCCCACCAGGTTGTCCTTGTCGGCCTTCTTCAGCTCCCGGTAGACCATGTTGTACAGGCGGGTGTAGCCCTCGTGGTCCCAGCGGTTGCGGGCCTCGTCGAAGAAGCCCTTCAGCTCGTTCCAGACGATGAAGTGCCGGATGTCCGGATAGCGGCGGGCGATCGTGCCGGCCAGCTCGGCGAAGTCCGCGTAGTGCTCCGGGCTCGGCGCCTTCTCCAGTTCGCTCCAGTCCGTCCGCCCGGCCTTGCCGCCCTTCATCCAGTCCGGGGCGCAGCACAGCGTCAGTACGGGCGTGCCGCCGGTCCGGCGCATCAGGTCGACGCGGCTGTCCAGCTCCTTGAAGTCGTATTCACCGGGGCTCGGTTCGGGGTTCTGCGCGCCCCAGCCCATGATGTGCTGGTTCTGCGGCATCGGGTCGGCGGACAGCAGCCGGTCCGCGCTCGCGGTGGCCGGCTCCTCGCCGCGGTCCGCGCTGTACTCGGTGTGCGTGAAGCCCCAGCCGACCTGCGCGCCGGGCGACGTGGCGGCCCGCCCGCCGTCGCTGCCGCTCTCCGGCGGGAAGCCGCACATCGCCAGCGCCATCGCCAGTGCCGCCACGCCCATCGCGAGCAGGGCTGCGGCGCGGTGCCGGTTGCGGATCCTGCGGCGTGGCCCGACTGTTCCGGTGCCCGGCGGATCCGGTGGCGGCGGTGCCGCTTCCGTACCGCCGTGCCGGTCCCCACCGTGACGTTCCCCATGACGTCCCACGACGGGCCAGCCTAGTCAGCTTCGCGGGCCGGACGGCCGGTTTCCGGGGAAGTGCGGGGCCCCCGTCCGCCTGCTGCCGGAGTTCCTGGAGAAAGACCCGGTGACAGGGGAAATTCCGTGTACGCGGCGGCCGCTGTTGCCGGATCATGGTGGTCATGTGTGCCGACCGCGTCCAGCCGTCCCCCGCCGAGGAGTCCCTCCCGATCCGTCTGAACATGGACGACAGCGATTCGCCGTCCGATGTCGTCGACGCCCTGTTCCTGGGGCGGTTCGCCAGCGGCGAGCAGCCGTACGCGCGCAGCCGCTCGGTCGACCGGGTCAAATCCGGCCTGACGCTGCTGCCGCCCGGCGCCAAGGTGCTGCGCTCGGCCCGCGACGAGGACCGCAGCGCGACGCTCGCCGAGGGCGACGGCTTCACCCTGCTGATCTCACGGTGGAACCGCGGCGCGGACGTGACCGTCACGGCCACCACCGACGAGCTGGCCCAGAAGGTGCTGGGCCAGTCCGCCGACGGCGCGGAGGACGAGCCGGAGCCGCAGCCGGAGAACGTCTCGATGGGGTTCTGGTACCTCTCCCCCCGGCGCGGTCCGCACCGTACGACCCGGCAGATCTCCGCCGGCACGTGGGAGGAGATCCGCCCCAACTACACCGCGCCGGTGGCCGGGGCCCTGGACCGGCTGATGAAGGTGGCTCCGGAGGAGATCTCCGGACGGCTGCTGTTGCTGCACGGGCCGCCCGGCACGGGCAAGACGTCCGCGCTGCGCACCCTGGCCCGTTCCTGGCGCGACTGGTGCCAGGTCGACTGCGTCCTGGACCCGGAGCGCCTCTTCAACGACATCGGCTACCTGATGGACATCGCCATCGGCGAGGACGACGCGGCCGGCAAGGGACGCTGGCGGCTGCTCCTGCTGGAGGACTGCGACGAACTGATCCGCGGCGAGGCCAAGCACACGGCGGGACAGGCGCTGTCCCGGCTGCTGAACCTGACGGACGGGCTGCTGGGCCAGGGCCGCAACGTCCTGGTCGGTGTGACGACCAACGAGGACCTGGAGCGGATGCACCCCGCGGTGGTCCGTCCCGGCCGCTGCCTGGCCCGTATCGAAGTGGGCCCGCTGAACCGGACGGAGGCGGTGCGCTGGCTCGGCACGGAGGAAGGCGTCGGCCGCGACGGGGCGACCCTGGCGGAGCTGTACGCGCTGCGCCGCGGCACCGGTCCCGCATCGGTCCCGGCACAGGACTCGGGGGCGGACTCGGGGCTGTACCTGTAGGGGCACGGCGGTCGGACGATCAGCTGATCAGCTCAAAGCTCAGCGGCTCCCCGCGCCGGAGAGGAGGATGGGAGCCATGGCTGACCGGATGCCGCCGGAGAAGGACTGCCCGGACTGCGGTGGTGCCGGCGAAGTCGAGTGGGAGACGCAGGGCGGTGGCACGGTGAAGACGCGGTGCAGTGGATGCGCCGGTACAGGAGAGGTTCCGGCATGAGTCAAGGACGGCCGCGCGGCGGACCGATCGGCTTGGACCCGCGCCATGTCGGCGTGCTGCTGTGCCCGTGCGGCCAGGACACGGTGAAGCTGCCGGGTCTGAACGAGGCGCTGTGCCTTCGCTGCTACGCGTTGGAACGGGCGGCGTACGAGCGGCGTATGGCCAACGGCAACCATCGCGGCGTGGCGGCCAACGTCGCGGGCGACACGTGTATGGCATGTGAGGGGGACGACGTGGACGCGGACGGCTGCCTGTGGTGGTGCAACCACTGCCATATCGTCACGCGCGTTGCCTACCCTGCCCCCTATCCCGGCCTCCCACGGCCCAAGGGCCACCCCGCCTGGTTGCGCTGAACGCCGCGCACGGCAAGGCCCCGCCCGTGCGCCGGCCCGGCGCGGGCCGGGCCGGCGCACGGGCGCCTCCTCGCCGGTTACGCGGTGCCGTTCCGGTACTCCCGCCGGTCCTCGGGGCGTTCCCGCACGAGGCAGAAGGGGTGGCCCGCCGGGTCGGCGTAGACGCGGAAGCCGTGAGCGCCGGTGTCGTGGGTGGCGTCGAGCAGGGTGCCGCCCGCGTCGAGCACCTGCCGGTGGGCGGCCTCCATGTCGTCGACGCCGAGGTCCAGGTGGGACTGCTGCGGGTGCTCCGGGTCCGGCCAGCGGGGCGGGCGGTGGCCCGGGGCGCGCTGGAAGGCGAGGACCGGGCCGCCTTCGGTGTGCAAGGTGGTCCAGTCGTCGTCGGTGGTCCAGAGGGAGGTCGGGCGGTTGATCTCGCCGCCGAGCAGCTCCGCGTAGAAGCGGGCGAGCCGCAGGGGGTCGGGGCAGTCCAGGGCGGTGCACTGGACGCGGGCGGTGGCGATCATACGTCGTCTCCTCCAGTGGCGGTCATGCGTCGTCTCCGTAGGTCGCGCGCAGGGCGTCCGTGACGGCCGCGAGGGCGGCGGTGTGGTCCAGGCCGAGGCGGCGGGCGCGCCGCGCATAGGAGGCGGCGGCCGCTGCCGCTTCCTTGTCGGCCGCCTCTCCGGCCGCCGCGATGAAGGTGCCGTTGCGTCCCCGGGTCTCGATCACACCGTCCGTCTCCAGGGCGCGGTAGGCCTTGGCGACGGTGTTGGCGGCCAGCCCGAGCTGTTCGGCGAGGCCGCGTACGGTGGGCAGTTTGCGGCCGACCGGCAGCCCGCCGGCGCGGGCCTGTCCGGCGATCTGGGCCCGGACCTGCTCGAACGGCGCGTCCGCCGCGTCCGGGTCGATGGTCAGCCGCAGGGGCGGCGCTTGCTGGACGGCCACGGTGGCGCTCCTGGTACGGGGGTTGCGAGGGACGCGGGGGGGTGGGGCGCCCCCATTGTGCGCCAGCCGCGCCCGCCGTGTCCGCAGGGCCGCCCATGTCGCACCGCGGCCCCGTGTCGGCACCCTCCCGGCCGAAGCGCGCGCCGCCCCGCACGCTCCTCCGGCGCGCCGTTCACCACACTCCCACCGTCATTCCGGCCACGGCCGGCCCGCCATCGCCCGGCAGTGCCCCGGCCGGCACCGCCGTGCGGTGACATCCCGATGCCTCCGCCCGCGATATTCGGAGGCGGCGGCCGGGTGGCGGGCGTACCGTCCCGCTGATGGCTACCACCGTGCGCCCCTTCCGCCGCTCCGACGCCCGGGACGTCTGCGACGTCCGGCGTCGCGTGCTGCCCTACGGGATCTCGACTCCGCAGTCCGTCGCCTGGGAGGTCGCCGAGGCGCCTGCCGCCCGGCAGTTGCGGGTGTTCGTCGCCGAAGCCGGCGGCCGGGTCGTCGGGGCGGCGAAGGCGGGCATCACACACGACAGCAGCACACCCGGGCAGGGCGTCGTCGCGCCGCTGGTCGATCCCGGCCACCGCGGGCGGGGCGTGGGCAGCGCCCTGCTCGACGCGGCGGAGGACCACCTGACCGGCCTCGGCGCCACCCACCTCCACGCCCACCCGCACGACGACCCCCGTTCGCTGGCCTTCGCCGAACGCCGCGGCTACCGCCGCCTGCGCCCGGCCCGTTACCTCCGCCTCGACCTCGCCCACGCCGCCCTCCCGCCGCTGCCCGCGAGCCTCCCGCCCGGTACGGAGTTGCGCACCGCCGCCGACTTCGGGGCCGACCCCCGCCCGCTGTTCGAGGCGGACGCCGAGGTCACGGCGGATGAACCGGACGACCTGACCGTCGACGCGATGACGTACGAGGACTGGATCACCCACACCTGGGAGCACCCGGACATCGACCTGGACCTGACGACGGTGGTGACGGTCGGCGGCGAGATCGCGGCCTTCAGCCTGGCCAGGACGGACGGCCAGGACCGCTACGGCTCGGAGATGACCGGCACCCGCCGCGCCCATCGGGGGCGGGGCCTGGCCAAACTCGCCAAGACGGCCTCCTTGCACCGGGCCCGCGACGCCGGCTGCACCCAGGCGTTCACGTCCAACGACGCCGAGAACGCCCCGATGCTCGCCATCAACGCCGCGCTGGGTTACCGCCCCTTCGCCTCCGAGTGGCACTGCGTCCGGGAGCTGCCGGGCGCCTGACGCACTCCGGTGTCAGGCGCCGCCGGGTATCGCACCGTCCGCGCCGGATCCGACCGCCCCGCCGTCGAGCACCAGGGCTCGGCCCGGCCCCCGCGGGTCGTACGCGACGCTGTCGCCCGGCCGGTGCAGGTGGAGCAGGAACCGGTGGCCGGCCCGGTAGGCTTCCAGTCCGGCACGGCAGTACGCGACCATGTCGTCCGGCAGCGCGTCGAGGCGGTACCACCCCAGCTCCGCGCACTTGTGCGGCTCCCGGTTCACCGGCTCGCCGCCGGCGCCGTACGCGGCCTCGAAGAACCAGCCGACCCGCGGCTGCCCGGCAGGCGCCCGGTGCTGCATGACCAGCACCGCCCGCAGGTCGTCCGGCTCCAGGCGCAATCCGACCTCCTCCGCGGCCTCCCGGATCATCGCCTCCCGCACGTCTTCCCCGTCCTCGGCATGCCCGGACGGCGCGTGCAACAGCCCGTCCGCATAGCCCGTACCGGCCCGCCGGGCGAGCAGCACCTCGTCCCCGCGCCGCAGGACGAGATGGACGTCCACCACTTCCTTGTGCCGGGAGGGAGCGGGCGGCGGGACAGGGGCGGGTGCGGGGGACGGTGTGTGAGTCGGTGCGGGGCCCGGGTCCGTGGCCGGCTTCGGGTGCACGGTCAGCGCATACCTCTCGTCGTGCACCTTCCGGCCCCACAACGCCTCGTCGTGGGACAGCTCTTCGAGATGCATACGGGATGCCAGCGGCGCGGCCAGGCGGACGGCTTCGGCGGACGGCAGTCCGACCGGGTCCGCCTCGCCCCAGCGGCCCTCCACCAGCACGAGCCGGCCACCGGGGGCCAGCAGGCCCGCCCACCGGCGCAGCGCCGCCGCCGCATCGGGCAGCGCCCACAGGACGTGCCGCACCAGGACGGCGTCGAACCGCCGCTCCCCCACCGGCGGCTCGGCCGCGTCGCCCACCAGCAGTGTGGCTCCCCGGCCCGCCAGCTTGGCGCGGGCCTGCTCGATCATGCGCGGGGAGCGGTCGACGCCGGTGATCCGGTGCCCCTGTTCGGCGGCCAGTTCGGCCAGGCTGCCCGTACCGCAGCCGAGGTCCAGCACGTCGCCGGGTGTGCCGGGAAGCCAAGACCGTATCCGCGCGGCCCACGCGGCGCGTACGGCAGGGTCCCGCAGCCCGTGGTCCGGTTCGTCGTCGAAGTGCGCGGCGGCGGCGTCCCAGTACGCCGCCTGATGGTGGTCCAGCTCGTCGGTCCCCGGCCGCGCCGGTGCTTCCTGGTTCATGTGCCGATCGTGACAGGTACCACTGACAACGGCCGGTCGCGGCGCCACCGCACCTCCGTGACCGGCCATTTCGCGCTCCGCACGCTACACGCGGGGCCGTGCGCTCCCCGCCCGCCACCCGCGTCCCGCGGAGACGTCCGCCGGTTCGGCGCCGCCCACGTGGTGGAAGGCCGGCGGCGGGTGCATCAGGAAGTCGTGGTGGGAGATGTTCCAGGCGTAGGCGCCGGCCAGGGCGAAGGCGATCCGGTCGCCCGCGCGCAGGTGGGCGACCGGGACCCGGTGTGCCAGGACGTCCTTGGGGGTGCACAGCTGTCCGGCGAGGGTCACTTCCTGGCCGTGTGCGCCAGGGCGTGGCCAGGGGCGGGTCCATTCCTCGACGGGCAGCACGACGAAGGGGTGGTCGTGGCCCTTGGCCACCGGGGTGCGCAGGTGGTGGGTGCCGCCGCGGAGTACGGCGAACGCCTCGCCGTGGCTGTGCTTGACGTCCAGGACCTCGGTCACGTACCAGCCGCAGTACGCGGTGAGCGCCCTGCCCGGCTCGATGCGCAGGGTGAATTCGGGGTAACGGTCGGCCAGTACGGCGAGCCCGGTACCGTACTCCGCCCAGTCGAAGCGGGTGTCGGGGCGTGTGTAGTCGACCGCCATGCCGCCGCCCAGGCCGATCTCGCACAGGGAGTGGCCGTGCCGGGCTGCGAAGTGCCGGGCCCATTCGGTGATGCGGGCCGCCAGGGCGAGTTGGGCGGGCGCCTCCATGCCGCTGGCCAGGTGGGCGTGGATGCCGCGGAGCCGCAGCGGTCCGTCGCAGAGTAGCGGCAGGCAGTGTTCCGCGCGCGCCGGGTCGAGGCCGAAGGGCGTGGCCCGGCCGCCCATCGCGAGGGCGGCATCGGCCGTGATCCCGGCGTCGAGCGGCAGATTGACGCGGAGCAGGACGTCGGCGGGCCGGCCGGTCTCCCTGGCGAGGGCGGAGAGCATGCGCAGTTCGTGCTCGCTCTCCAGGTGGAAGCGTTCGACGCCCAGGTCCAGGGCCGCGCGCAGTTCCGCCTCGGTCTTTCCCGGCCCGCCGAACGCCAGCGGCTGCGCGGGTACGGCCGCGCGCACATGGGCGGCCTCGCCCGCGGAGGAGACCTCGCAGCCGTCGGTGTACGGGGCCAGGGTCCGCAGCAGGTGCGGGTCCGGGTTGGCCTTGGCCGCGTAGTACAGCTCGACGGCGGGCGGCAGCGCGGCCCGTACGGAGGCCGCGTGGGCGTCGAGGTCGGCCAGGTCGTAGACGTAGGCGGGCAGCGGGCCGTCGAGGGTGCCGCCGGGGTCCGGGTGCCCGGCCGTGAGGGTGTCCACCTGGCGCGCGGCCAGCTCGGTGATCATGAGGTACTCCGGGGGCGGGGGAAGGCGGCCCGGGATCCGGCGCGGGTGCGGGGCGCGGCCGGGCCGTCGGACACCGTACCGTTCGCCGCGTCGGGGCCGACGGGCGAGGTGATGCGGACGTACCCCGCCTCCCGGTCGGCCGCGCGCCCCCACCGTGTCAGCAGGTTGGCCTTGGCGGGCAGCGGCTCGCCGGCCAGCAGGGCGCGCAGTTCGGCCGGTTCGCCGTGTGCGGCGCTCCGTTCGCGCAGCACTCCGCGTACGGCGCGCCACAGTTCGCCCTCCAGGGCCGGGTGCCGGTCTGCGACGGCGGCGGCCGTCTCGGCGAGGTGGTTGACCAGCAGGCAGTAGACGACCCGGTCCCAGCCGCGCTGCCGCTCGTACACGAGGGAGCGGGCCACGTCCTGCGGCAGGCCGTCCAGGAAACCGGCGTGCGGGCCGGGCAGCAGCTTGGTGCCCTCCAGGTCGCGGAAGAGGACCTGGACGGGCATGCCGAGGGTGTCGACGCCGAGGACGACGTTCTGGAGGTGGGGTTCGAGGACCACGCCGTGGTCGAAGTAGGCGGCCAGCACGGGTGGTACGAGCAGGGCGAGGTACGCGTCCCACCAGCTCAGCGCCGCCACCGGGTCGGCGCCGCGCAGCAGCTCGCCGAACTGGGCGTCGCTGGACGGGTGCTCGTCGGCGACGGCGGCCGCCAGCAGCGGGGTGGCGCCGGGCCGCAGCCGCGCGTCCAGGCCCTCCCGGACGATGACGCCGAGTCCTTCGGCCAGTTCGCGGTCGCCGGCGTCCACGGTGCGGTAGCCGGGTTCGCGGAGCAGGTCGCAGCCGGGGAAGCGCGCGGTGAGGGCGGTGGCGACGGGTTCCAGGTGGCGGGTGAGGGCGACGGCGCCGCGCAGTTCGTAGTCGGCGTTCTTGCGTACACAGTTGGTGATGCGGGTGTTGAGGCTGAACTTGAGGAAGTTCCGGCCGTCGTAGAGCGTGCGGACGGACGCGGTGGGCGTGCAGGCGTCGCCGCGCTCCCCCAGGTCGAGCACGTCGCCGCGCCGTACGGCGTCCCGTAGGGCGGGGTGCGCGCGGAGCATGGCGTACTGCCAGGGGTGCGCGGGCAGCAGCCGGTACCCGTCGGGCACCTCGCCCTGCCGGTCCAGCGCCGACAGCGCGCCGGGCGTGGCGGCCTCCTCGCGGACGCACTCGGCGCGTACGGCCAGGTGCCGCAGCGGGAAGCGGGCCCCGGCCTCGGGCGCGTAGCGGGCCCAGTCGGCGGCGCTGCCCGTACGGGACTTGGGCGTCGGGTGGAACCGGTGGCCGAACAGCAGCGACTGTTCGGAGCGCAGGTAGCGGGCGTACGGGCCGGTGCCCCGGCTGCCTGCCCGGCCGGGGGCGGCGGCGTGGCGCAGGGCGGCGGTGACGCCCGCGTGGCTCGACGCGACCTGCGCGCGGAATTCCTCGTTCCGTACGCCCGTACGCAGTTCCAGCTCACGCTGCGCGCACGCGGCCAGCTCCGCCCAGCCCAGCTCGTGCCAGCTGCCGTCGCACCACCGCCCGGCCGGTCCGGTGAAGCGGTGTGCCCCGGTGAGCGAGGTGCGGCGCAGCCCGACCCGCAGCAGTTCGCCGCAGCGCGGCAGCCGGAGCAGCAGGTGCGCACCCTCCACGGCGGTCTGCCGTTCGGGGCCGCAGACCTCGCGCAGCAGGCAGTTCAGGAGGGTGTGGGCCACGGGTTCGTCGGCCGTGAGCGGGAGCGTGGGGGCCGTGCCGGCCGTGCGGGAGGGGGCGAGGGGCATTGCGGGGACTCCAACGAGGGGTGGGGAGAACAGGGGCCGGAGCGGCGGCGCGGGCCCGGTACGGAGGACGTGGTCAGCGCCCCGGCGCCAGGTAGTTCGGCCCGGTGACGTAGTGCTTGTTGATGTCCGACGCCCCCGACCGGTGTTTCGGGAACAGGCTGCCGGCCGTGACCATGGCCTTGACCGGCAGCCGGTCGGCATCCAGGACACGGTGGCGCAGGACGGCGGCGGCCGCTCCGGGCGCGGCCTCCAGCCGGTCGACGGCCTCCGTCAGGCGCGCTCTGAGCTGCCCGAGCAGCACCGGCAGCGGCGCGCGACCGAGCCGGGCCAGTTCGAAGGCGAGGGCGCCGGCGCACAGGTGGACGGTGATGGTGGCGAAGACGTCGGCCACCGGCGCGTCGCCGCCCACCAGGATGCGCCGGTCGTCGAATCCGCACAGGTCGGCGGCGTCCCCGCCCAGGACGGCGGCCAGCCGTACGGTGTTCACCCGGGGCCCGTCGTTGTCCTTGAGCAGCAGGCGCAGGCGCGGGCGGCCGGCCACCTCGTCCAGGACGAGGGAGGTGTTCTGCTGGTGCGACTCCAGCGCGATGCCGTACGCGAAGAGGGTGGTGTGCCAGTCCAGGAGGAGCGTCAGGTAGGCGTCGAGGAGGGCGTACAGGTCGCCGCCGTAGAAGCGGCCGGCGAGGTCGTCGGCGACGAGTGAGCCGTCCGGCATCCGGGCGGCGAGCGCGGCCAGCGGTACGACCCGGGCGCCGCGCAGGCCGCTGGACCCGCGCAGGCCGCGCAGGCTGCGCGCGCCCTTCAGCCCGTCGGCGCTCCCGCACACCGCGGCCGCGCCGCCGCTGCCCTTCGGGAAGCGGCGTACCAGGGTGGCCAGCAGGTCGTGCCCGGCGTCCAGGTGGGTGCTCTCGTCGGCGAGGAGCACGGTCTCGGCGAAGCGCGGGTGCCGGTCGACGACGGTCTCCAGCAGCCGCTGGCCCACCGCGCCGTCCACGAGCGTGCCGGGTTTCATGCCGCGCCGGTTGAGGCGGCCCAGGGTGGCGGTGGCGAGCGGGAGTTTGAGGTGGGTGTACGGGTCGTCGGTGACGGCGACGGTCCGCATGGACAGGGTGGGCCGTACGCGCAGCCAGGCGCGGTCGGCGAGCCGCGCGCCGTCCTCCAGGCCGCGGGCGCGCAGCGCTCCGGCCAGCGGGCCTTCGGCGGTGAGCGGGTGGACGGGCAGGGTGAGGTGGCTGCCGTCCAGACGGGGCAGGCCCAGGTCGCCGGGGGCGGGCCACCAGGCGGGCAGCGCCGCCGGGTCGCCGTTGACGGCCTCGTACGGGAGGGCCAGCCAGCGCAGCGCGAAGCCGGGGGCGAACTCCGGTGCGTAGGCGCGGAGCTGCGCCTCCTCCAGGCCGATGCGGGCCCGGCCGGTGGGGTAGACGGGGTGGTCGCGGTACGCGGCGAGGGTGTCGTAGTCGAGCGCGCCGCCGGGGCCGCACCAGGCGCGGTCGCCGTCGTAGGCGCCTGCCGTCGCGCCGCGTTCTCCTCCGTACGCGCCGCCGCCCGCGTACGCACCGCCGCCCGCGTGCGGGCCGAGCCGGGCGATGACCGTCGCCCGCTCGGCGGCCTGTGTCCGGGCCGTGGCCAGCGCCTGGTGGCACTCCTCGGTGAAGGCGTCGAAGCCCGGCCGGTCCTCGGGGGCCACGGCGGTGCGCAGCAGGCCCATGATGCCGTCCACCCCGGTCACCCGTGTGCCGTCGGCGCGCTCCAGCTCGCCCCTGCGGGCGGCGATCTCGCACTGGAAGCCGTCGGCCTCGACCGGGACCAGGGCCGGACCGTCCGGGAGGTTCAGCCGCAGCCGGTCCCCGTCCGGGCGGCGCACCGTCCCGGCGCGGCGGCGCAGCCCGTACGCGTCCTCGCGCAGCAGCGCGCTGACCACGCGCCGCATCAGTTCCTCTTCCGCTCCGCTCTCCGGGGCCGCGCCTTCCGGAGCCCCGGCCCCCAGGGGCGCGTCTTGCGGAGTGACATCTTCCAGGGCCGCACCCCGCAGTGTGTCCGGTACGCCGTCTCCCGCCACCGCCGTCACGGCACGATCTCCCAACAGTGTGCGGCCAGGAACTCCCGTACGGCCGCGTCGATACGCCCCTCGTCGCGGCCGGTCGCCCGCAGCACTCCGAGGAAGTCACGGTTGGTGCCGTACAGCGGGTGCCGCTCGCCCGGCTCACGTAAGGGCCGGTAGTCGAGGCGGACGCCGTCCGCCTCCCGTACGTGTGCTTCCGGGGCGGTCTTCAGGATCCCGGCCCGGTCGGCGCACACGTACTCCATGCGCACCCGCGTGCCGCTCCGTACGGGCAGGCTGTCCGGCAGTGGCTCCCCCAGGTGCGTACGGAGGATCAGCTCGAAGAGCGGGAGGTCCAGGGCTTCGGCGAGGACGAGGTCGCACTGGTCGCCGATGGCCCGGTAGTTGACCTCGACGATCCGGGCCCGGCCGCCCTGGTCCACGTATTCGGTGTGGCAGGCGCCGAATCCGACGCCGAGCGCGCGCAGTTGTTCCAGGACCTGGCCGGTGCAGGGGCCGGGCGGTCCAGGGAGCAGGCGCAGCCGTTCCTCGATGAAGTGCGGTGGCGGCGAGATGTCCGTACGGAACGAGGCCAGCGGGTGCAGGGCGTGCCCGTCGCCGAGGGTCTCCAGGGTGTGCAGCGGGCCGTCCAGGTACTCCTCCAGGAGGAGCGCGGCGCCGGGCCGCCGTGTCCGGATCTCGTGGCACCGCGCGGTCAGTTCCGCGTCGTCCGCCACCAGGAAGACGTCCTCACTGGCGACCCCTTCGCGCGGTTTGAGCACGCAGGGGTACGGGACGCCGTGCCCGGCCGGGTCGTCGTCCGGCCCCAGTTCGGCGGCTTCGACCGTGTCCAGTCCGGCGGCGGCGAGGCTGCGCCGCAGTTCGGCCTTGTTCTTCGTGCGGAGCGCGGCGCGCCAGTCCTTGCCGGGCAGGCCGAAGTAGCCGGCTGCCAGGGCGGCTTGGGCCTGGAGGTGGTCGCTGTTGGTGAAGAGCGCGGCGGGGGCGCCGGTTTCGGCCGCCCGTAGGGCGGTTCGCGCGATCACCGCGCGGAAGTCCTGTACGTCGCACGGTACGATCTCCAGCCTGCCGGGCAGCGCTCCCGCCGGCGACCCGTCCCCGCGCCGGGCGCACGCGTACCGCTCGTACGCCTCCTGGTGGGCGTCCGGCTGGTCGGTCAGCAGCGTCACGGCGAGGCCGAGGCGGGCCGCGGCCGGCAGGAAGCCTTCCGTGACGGAGTCGGTGGGGTTGCGGGCGAGGAGGATCAGGCCCGCGCAGGTGTCGTTCGGGGTTGCGGCCTCGTTCACTCGCGCAAGATTAGGTTAGGCATACCTAACTTTGTCAACTCGCGCCACGCCACCGCCGCGTCACCCCTTTCCAGCCCCTCCCCGGCCCCTCGCCACCCCCTCCCCATGCCCGTTTCGCGCTCTCGCGCCCTCACTCCACGCCCTTCAGGCCCCCGGGACTTAACCCCTCCTCAGATCTCCCTTAAGAGGGCCATAAAGATCGCCGCGAACCGGCTTCCGGCCCGAAATGCCCTGCTCAGCAGGGCTAGCGTGCTGATCGCACCGACCGGGCCAGGCGCCCTCGCCGGTGCCGCTCCCCCTGATCCGACGAAGGAGACCCCCACGATGACCGCTCGCCGCAAGGCAGCCGGGATCGCGCTGACCGGCATCGCCCCGCTGGCGCTCACCGCGCTCACCGCGACCCCGGCCGTCGCCCACGGATCGATGACCGACCCGGTCAGCCGGATCTCCGCCTGCTTCGCCGAGGGCCCCGAGCACCCGAAGTCCGCGGCCTGCAAGGCGATGGTCGCGGCCGGCGGCACCCAGGCCCTGTACGACTGGAACGGCGTACGGGACGGCAACGCGGGCGGCCAGTCCAGGAAACGCATCCCGGACGGCAAGCTGTGCAGCGCCAACAGCCCCGAATACAAGGGCCTGGACCTGCCGCGGGCCGACTGGCCGTCCACGGACCTGAAGGCGGGCAGCCACACCTTCCGGTACAAGGCGACCGCCCCGCACCGCGGCTCCTTCGAGCTGTACATCACCAAGGCCGGTTACGACCCCACCAAGCCGCTGAAGTGGTCCGACCTGGAGGCCAAGCCGTTCGCCAAGGTGACCGACCCGAAGCTGACGGGCGGTGACTACGTCTTCAGCGGCAAGGTGCCCGCCAGGTCGGGACGCCACCTGATCTACAGCGTCTGGCAGCGCTCGGACAGCCCCGAGGCGTTCTACACGTGCTCCGACGTCGTCTTCGGCAAGGGCGACGGTACGGGCAAGGGCGCGGCGGCGTCGGCCCCGTCCGCCGCGGCGCCGAGCGACCGGCAGATCGCCGCGGAAGCGGGCAGGTCGACCATTGATCACATGCACCACGGCGCACACGGCGGCACCCAGGCGGCCGGGGACGCAGGCAAGGCTCCGGACGCCGGCGCAGCGGGGAACGCCGCGCGCCCCAACGGCGGTACGGCCAAGGAGGTGGATCCGAAGCAGGCCGGTGACCGGCAGGCGGCCGGCAGCCATCTCGCGGAGACCGGCGGCGACAGCTCGACCGCGCCGATAGCCGTCGGCGGCGCGGCCGTCCTGGCGCTGGGCGCCTCGGTCCTGTTCGCGAGCGCGCGCCGCAAGGCGGCCCGGCAGCGCGGCTGACCCATCTGCTTCCTCCCCAGGGCCCTTCCCCCACACACAGGGCCCACCCTGCGAGATCATCCCCCACTGGCCTCGCGGGGCACCCCCCACAAACTGGCGCCGCCGTCCCCTTTCCTTCACCTCAGGGGGCGGCGGCGCCGCCGCGCCCCGCTGCCGCGCCGCACTCCCCTGTGGTGCGGCGTGGCAGCAGGCAGGCGCGCCCGGCCGTGGCGCTTCCCACGTCGTGTCACCTCTCAGCGACCGGCGGCATGGCGGAGATTCCCGTTCCGGCAGAGGAGTTCGGGGAATTTCCGCTCAGGCGGCGCAGCAGGCGCACGTACGGGCTCCAGCGCGCGGGGCGCACGACCGTTCCCGTGCAGGCGAGTTCGGCGCGGTCCAGGCTGTCCTCCAGTACCGCGTCGTGCAGCGGCCGGTAGGCCAGCGGCCAGCTCAGCCGGGCCCGGCCGTGGGCCCGCATCGCCAGGGTGTGCCGCAGCACCGACCGCTGCTCACCGAGGGCGTGCGCGGTGTACTCGTGGAAGCCGTCGAATCCGCGCGGCCCGCTGAAGGTGAAGCGCACCCAGACGCCCGGGACGTAGGCGGTCACCGTGTAGCGGACCGGACCGTGGCCGCCTGCCGCGCCTTCGCGGAGGGGGCCGTCGAACCGCATCGGCGGCCAGTCGCGGCCCGGCCACAGCGGGTCGTGCGCGCTCGCCAGGCCGTCGATCAGCGCGCCGGCCGTGCACCGCGGCACCGGCAGTTCGCGCTCGTGCACATTGAAGATCCCCATATCCGTCCACCTTCGAGGAGAGCGGGTCACGGCAGGGCACACCCCGGTCCGCTCCCGTGGCGACGGAAGCGTTTTGGAGAGAGCCCTCCAATATGTTTCAGAGGCTACTCTCCAGAACATGGCCAGACCACCACTCTTCGACACGACCCTGCTCCTGGACGCCGCCGTACGGCTGGCCGCCGAGGCGGGACCGGCCGCAGTGACCATGTCGGCGGTGGCCGCGGCCGTCGGCGCGCCGAGCGGTTCGCTCTACCACCGCTTCGCCGGGCGGCCGGCCCTCCTGGCCGAGGTGTGGCTGCGTACGGTCGAACGCTTCCAGGAGGGGTACTTCGCGGCGCTGCGGTCGGTGCCGGACCCGCGGGCCGCGGGCGCTGCGGCGGCCCGGCACGTCGTCGCGTGGAGCCGCGCCCACCCGCAGGAAGCGGCGCTCCTCCTGTACGGGGCACGGGACTTCGGCCGGGACGGCTGGCCTGCCGCGTACGCCGAACGGGCCGACCAGGGGCACCGGCGGGTACGGGAGGCGGTGGGTTCCCTGGCGCGGGACCTGGGCGCGCGCACCCCGCAGGACACCGAACGCGTCTCCCTCGCGGTCATCGACGTACCACTGTCGCTCGTACGCCGGCATCTGCGCGGCGGCACCCCGCTGCCCGCCCACGCGGAGGACCTCGCCGAAGAGTGCACGGCCGCGCTGCTGGCGGGCTGAGGCGCGAGGGCCCACGCCAGGCGGTTGTCAGTGGGGTCGCGTACAGTCTCGAGAGAGTTGACCTTGCCGACGAGGGGGCACACCGTGACGACGGAAGAGCAGGCAGGGGGCGCGGAGACCCGGCAGTTCACGGAGGTCGCGTCCGAGCGCGAGCTGCGGGAGCTGGTCGGCGAGCCGAGCGACCACGCGCTGTACAAGGTGCGCGACCGGCTGCACGACCTGGACCGGCAGTGGCTGGCGCGCTCGCCGTTCTGCTACGTCGCCACGTCCGACGCCGAAGGCCGGTGCGACGTCTCGCCCAAGGGCGATCCCGCCGGATTCACCACGGTGCTGGACGACACGACCATCGCGATACCCGACCGCCCCGGCAACAAGCGCGTGGACGGCTTCCGCAACATCCTCGCCAACCCGCAGGTCGGGCTGGGCTACGTCCTCCCGGGCCGCGGTGACACCCTGCGCATCAACGGCCGCGCCCGCATACTGCGCGACGCCCCGTTCTTCGACGCCATGGTCGTCAGGGGCAACCGCCCGCGGCTGGTGCTGCTCGTGGAGATCGACGAGGTCTTCTACCACTGCTCCAAGGCCTTCCTGCGCTCCCGGCTGTGGCAGCCGGAGAGCTGGCAGCCCGACGCGCTGCCCTCACGGGCCCGCATAGCCAAGGGTGTCGAGGTCCCCGACATCCCGCTGGAGCAGCTGGAGGAGCACTACGGCCCGCGGTACGCGGAGCGGCTGTACGGCTGAGCGAGCTTCGCCGCGGGCCGGGCCGCCGCCTCGCCGAAGCGCTCCCGTGCCCGGTCCACGGCGGCCTCGATGCGGCGCGCCTTGTCCTCGGACGGGTCGAACGTCAGCTGCCGGGAGGCGAGTTCGGCGCGGCACAGGTCCTCGGCCCGCAGCGCCACGGACCGTACGCGGGCCCGTTGCAGCCCGAGCGCCGCGTGCAGCGCGTACGCCGCGTCCGTCAGCGCGGGCCCGTGCGCGGTCGGTTCGGGCAGCCGGCGGGTGCGCGTCGTCGTGGAGCGGTCGGCGTAGCGCACGGTGAGGGTGAGCGCGCGGGCCGCCCGGCCGCTGCCGCGCAGCCGGGCACCGAGATCGTCGGCGAGCGAGAGCAGCGCGCGCCGCCGCCGGTCCGGGTCCAGCTCGTCGTGCGCGAAGCGGTGTTCGGCGCCGGCCGAGCGTGCGGCGGCGTTCGGGGTGACCGGGCTCGGGTCGATCCCGCGGGCCTTGTCGTACACCGCCCGGCCCGCCTTCGCGCCGAGGATGCGCTGGAGGGTCGCGGGCGGCGCGGCGGCGATCCGCCCGACGCTGTCCAGCCCGTACGCGCACAGGGCGCGCGCGGTCGCCGGCCCGACGCCGTGCAGCGCGGCGGCCGGTTTGCGGTCGAGGAAGTCCGCGACGGCGTCGCCGGGGACCCGGCGCACCTCGCCGGGCGCCGCGCCCTGCGCCGCCATCCGCGCGAGCAGCGGGTTGCCGGCGATACCGATCGTGCACCGCACGCCGTACCAGGCCAGCGCCCGCAGCCGGATCAGCTCGGCGATGCCCGCGGCGTCCCGTTCGAAGTAGCGCAGCGCCCCCCGTACGTCGGCCAGCGCGGCGTCCGGCGGCAGCGCCTCGATCACCGGTGTGAACTGGCCGAGCAGGCGCAGGAGATGACCGTACGTCTCCTCGTCGGGCGACGCGTCCCGGTCCCCGTCCGCACCGCCGTCCCCGGCGGCCCGGAACCGTACGTACAGCATCTCGGCAGGGGCCCCGGCCGTCGTCCCGCTCCGGCCGGTCATCCCGCGCTCCCCGGGCTGGCGTGCCACAGCTTGCGTCCGGTGCCGGCGCCTTCGCCCGCCGGGCGGAGATCGGCCCAGGGGTGCAGCTCGTAGCCGGTCTCCAGCCGGATGGTGCGGCCGGCCGGCGCGGCCGCCGGGTCCGCTCCGGACGCGGCGGACGCGGCGGACGCGGCGGACGCGGCCGGAGCATGGTCCGCCGCCCAGGTCGCCTCGGCCGCGGCCGAGCCTGCGCGGCCCGGTTCGGTGTGCACCCGGCGCGGCGCCCCACCGTCCGCCGGTCCGCCCCCCACCGGACCGGCCGGTTCCGCCGCCGTCCGGCCCCCTTCCGCGAGGCGCGCGGTGACCGCCTCCAGGCCGCCCTCCCGGCGCAGTTCGGCCAGCTCGGCCAGGTTCCAGGCGGCGGCGCCGACCACGCTGAAGCTGCGCGGTCCGCGCCGCTGGACCGTACCGCGTACGAGCAGCAGCCAGGAGTGGAAGACGGTGTGCGCACACGTCTCGTGGGAATCGTCGAAGAAGGCGCAGTCGACCAGGCCCGTACTGTCGTCGAGGGTGGTGAAGATGACCCGGCGGCCGGAGCGGATCGGCGGCGTCTGGGTGGCCGCCTTGGCCCCGGCGACCAGCACCGTCTCCCCGTCCTTCACCTCCCGCAGCCGTTTGGCCGGCAGCGCCCCCAGCTCCGCGAGGAACTCCCGGTGGTCGCTCATCAGGTGCCGGGTGGTGTCCATGCCGAGGACGCCCAGCTCGGCGCTGAGCTTTTCGACGTCGGTCAGGTCGGGCAGCCCGGCCGGTTCGACCGCCTCGGCTGGCGCGCCGTCGCCGTCCCCGGCGTCCAGCGGCAGCTGCCCCGCGGCCACGCCCCGCTGCTGACCGTGCAGTTCGGCCAGGTGCAGCAGCAGGTCGCGCCGGTTGGCGCCGAAGGCGTCCAGCGCGCCCACCCGGGCGAGGCGTTCGGCCACCGGGCGGCTGGGGCGTGCCCGCTGCCACAGGTCGGGGAGCGAGGAGTAGGGCTGTCCGTCCTCGATGCGCCGGGCCTCGGCCTCGCTCATGCCGTGCACGTCGGCCAGGGCGAGCCGCAGCCCCCAGACCGCGGGGGCGCCCCCGTCCTCCACACCTCCAACATCAGACACCAGTTCGATTCGATGAGTGACCGCCGACCGGTTCACGTCCAGCGGCAGCACCGGCACCCCGCGCCGCCGCGCGTCCGCCAGCAGCAGCCGCTTCGGGTACATACCCGGGTCGTGGGTGAGCAGCCCCGCGTAGAAAGCCGCCGGGTGGTGGGCCTTGAGCCAGGCGGACTGATACGTCGGCACCGCGAAGGCGACCGCGTGTGCCTTGCAGAAGCCGTACGAGCCGAACGCCTCGACGATCTCCCAGGTGCGTTCGACCACCTCGGGCGCGTACCCCCGGCGGCCGGCCCGCTCCGTGAACCAGGCCCGCACCTGCCCCTGTATCTCCGGCTTCGACAGCGCGCGCCGCTTCTCGTCCGCCTCGCCCCGGTCGCAGCCGGTCATGATCCGCAGGATTTCGATGATCTGCTCGTGGAAGACGACCACGCCGTAGGTCTCGCTCAGCGGTCCCTCCAGGTCCGGGTGCGGGTAGCGGGCGGGCCGGCGGCCGTGCCGGGCCTCGATGAAGGGCCGCACCATGTCGGCCGAGACCGGCCCGGGGCGGAACAGCGAGATGTCGACCACCAGGTCGTGGAAGGTGGCGGGCTGGAGCCGGCCGACCAGGTCACGCTGGCCGGGCGACTCGATCTGGAAGCAGCCGAGCGTCTCGGTGGATCGGATCAGGCCGTACGTGGCGGGGTCGCCGGGCGGCACCTGCGCCGGATCGTCGAGGTCGACGGCGCGGCCGGTGGCCCGCCCGATCTCGGCGGTCGCGTGCGCCATCGCGGACTGCATCCGTACGCCCAGCACGTCCAGCTTGAGCAGCCCCATCTCCTCCACGTCCTCCTTGTCGAACTGCGACATCGGCAGCGGGGAGCCGCCCCCGCCGTCGCGGTGCGGGATCTCGCTGCGGGTCGGTACGACGGGGGTGCGCTCCAGCAGGGAGGCGTCCGAGAGCAGCACCCCGCACGGGTGCATGGCGATACCGCGCGGCAGCGCGTCCAGCGCCTCGACCAGGTCCCACATCGGCCCGTACTTCTCCGCGTCCACACCGCGCAGCTCCGGCAGTTCGGCGAGGGCCGCGCGGGCGTCGCGGGCCCGGATGTGCGGGAAGGCCTTGGCCAGCCGGTCCACCTCGGCCGGGTCCATGCCCAGTGCCGCGCCCACGTCCCGTACGGCGTGCCGGACCCGGTAGGTCTCGGGCATGGCGACGGTGGCGACCCGCTCGGTACCGAACCGGTCGAAGATCGCGCGGTAGACCTCCAGGCGGCGCGCGGACTCCACGTCGATGTCGATGTCGGGCAGCACCGCGCGGCGCTTGGACAGGAAGCGCTCCATCAGCAGCCGCTGTCCGACCGGGTCGGCGTGCGCGATGCCCAGCAGGTGGTTGACGAGCGAGCCCGCGCCGGAGCCGCGCGCGGTGACCCGGATGCCCAGGTCCCGGGTGTCCTCGACGACCCGGGCGACGGTCAGGAAATACGAGGCGAAGCCGTGGTGTTCGATGATGTCCAGTTCGTGGTCCATCCGCTCCCAGTACTCACGGCGCCGGTCGTAGCCGCGCAGCACCATCCCGGCGGCGCAGCGGGAGCGCAGCACCCGTCCGGCGGTGCGGCGCGCGGCGCCGACCAGGCGGGGTTCGGGGAAGTGGACGGTACCCAGCCCGATGTCGTCCTCGGGGTCGACCCGGCACCGCGCGGCCGTCTCCTCGGTCATCTCCAGCAGCCGCCGCGCGGTGCCGCGCCCGAGGCCGGCCGCCTCGGTGACCCGCTCGGCGGTACGGGCCATCGCGTTCGCATCCTTGAGCCACCGTTCGCCGCTGTCCCGGGCCTCCGGGCGGTGCCGGTCCACGGGCACCAGGCGGCGGGCGGAGTCCAGGACGTCGGCGACCGGGCCCTGGCCGGGGTAGGTGTAGCGGACGGCGTTGGTCAGTACGGCCCGGACACCGTGTTCGACGGCGAAGCCGAGGGTACGGGCGGCGAGCCGCAGCGAGCCGGGTCCGGTTCCGGTGCGGCCGTGGTCGACGACCTCCAGGCGCAGCGCGTCACCGAACAGTTCGCGCCAGGGGGTGAGGAGCCGGGCGGCCCGGTCGGGGCGCCCGGCGGCCAGCGCGCGGCCGGGCTCGGAGTCCGGGCCGAGCAGGACGGTGACCGCGTCCGGCGCCCCGGCGCGCGCCGCTTCGGTGAGGGCGGCCCAGGGCAGTACGGGCCGGGTGGAGTCGCCCGGCAGGGTGGTCGCGTGCGCGGCCGAGACCAGACGGCAGAGCATGGCCCAGCCGGCCGCGCCGTCCCGGGCGAGGAAGACGGCGCGGGCCGCCGACTCGTCGATGAAGGCGCCGCCGCGCACCGGGTCGCGCCGCCGGGCCGTCCCCGGGGCGGCGCCCGGCGCCGTACGGCCGTCCTCGGGCGCGGCCACCGCCAGTTCGGTGCCGAACAGCGGGCGGACGCCGGCCGAGGCCGCGGCCTTGGCGAAGCGGACGGCCCCGGCGAGGCCGTCCCGGTCGGTCAGCGCGAGGGCGTCCATGCCGCGCTCGGCGGCGCGCTCGGCGAGCCGCTCCGGGTGGGCGGCGCCGTACCGCAGGGAGAAACCCGAGGCGGTGTGCAGATGCGTGAACCGTGGCACCCGCGCCTCCTGCCGCTCGTACACCCCCTGACCGTTGCTGCGTCCCCCGTCGCGGTTCCAGCATAACCCTTCTCTCGAACAACCGTACGAAATTCGAACAGCGCCCGCTCCCGCTCCACCCCGGGCGCTTCGCCACCCCGATCAGCCCGCCCGCCCTGCAAAGATCCGTAATGGGCCGGAAGATATGGGGCAAAAGGTCCGAGAACGAAAGATCTACTCGGCACGACAGGGCGAGGGAGTGGCACATGGCCACGGCGGACGACGGCACCCGCGGAATCCGGGACCAGGACACCCGGGACAGGAGCTTCCTCGGGGAGGTGAAGGACGCGATCTCGGGGCGGGCCGCCCTGCTGATGATCGGCGTACTGGCCCTGACGGCCCTGTTCATCGCGTCGTACGCGGGCGCCTTCCACTCCCCCAAGCCGAAGGACGTCCCGCTCGCGGTCGTCGCGCCCCAGCAGATGAGCGGCCAGCTCGTCGAACGGCTCGACAAGCTGCCCGGCAACCCCCTCGACCCGCGCGCGGCCTCCTCCGAGGCGGACGCGGCCCGGCAGCTCAAGGAGCGGGACATCGACGGCGCGCTGATCGTCGACCCGCGCGGCAGCACCGACAAGCTGCTGGTGGCCAGTGGTTCCGGAGCCTCGCTCTCCCAGGCCGTCGAACAGGTCGTCACCCAGGCCGAGAAGGCGCAGAAGCGCACCGTACAGGTCCAGGACATCGCGCCCGCCGACAAGGACGACACCCGCGGCCTGTCCTCGTTCTACCTGGTGGTCGGCTGGTGCGTGGGCGGCTACCTGTGCGCCGCGATCCTCGCGATCAGCTTCGGTGCCCGCCCCGTCAACCTCAAGCGGGCGGTCATCCGGCTGGGCGCGCTCGCCGTCTACTCGGTCCTCACCGGCCTGGCCGGTGCCGTCGTCATCGGCCCCATCCTCGGGGCCATGCCCGGCAGCCTGTACGGGCTGTGGGGCCTGGGCGCGCTGATCGTGTTCGCGGTGGGCGCCACCACCTTCGCCTTCCAGGCGATCGCCGGGATCATCGGCATCGGCCTGACCATCCTCGTGGTGGTCATCGCCGGCAACCCCAGCGCGGGCGGCGCCTACCCCTACCCCCTGCTGCCGGACTTCTGGCGCGCGATCGGCCCCGCGCTGCCGCCGGGCGCGGGCACCTGGGTGGCCCGCTCCATCGCGTACTTCCACGGCAACGCGGTGACCGGCCCGCTGCTGGTGCTGTCCGCGTGGGCCGTCGCGGGCACCGTCCTGACGCTGGTCTTCTCCGCCCTCACCAAGGGCCGTACGGCGATCAACCGCAGCGAGGTGCGGCAGTGAGGACGGTACGGCCACGGCGGTGACCGGCGCCGCATCCTCTGCGGCGCCGGTCACCGCGCGTCTCACATGTGCGTACCGCCGTCGATACGGATCTCCGTACCGGTGACGAACGCGCCGTCCTCGGAGGCGAGCATCGCGATGACGCCCGCGACCGTCTCCGGGGGCGCGAAGCCCTCGCCGATGGCCGGCATCAGCTTCCCGAACAGGCTCATGTCGGCGTCCGCGGGCAGGCCCGGGTCGTCGGTCATGCCGGACCGCACCGACCCCGGCGCCACACACACCGCGCGCAGCCCCTGCTTGGCGTACTCGCTCGCGATGGCGTGCGTCATGGACTGGATGCCGCCCTTGCTGGCCGCGTACGCCGCCATGTAAGGGTGCGCGAACGCGGCGGACGTCGAGCTGAAGTTGACCACCACCGGCGCCTGACCCCGCAGCAGCGCGGGCAGCGCCTCTCGGATCATCAGGAAGGTGCCGGTCAGGTTGACCGCGATGATCCGGTTGAAGGCGTCCAGGCTGGTCTCGTGGGTGTGCGAGGCGCGCAGGATGCCCGCCGCGTTGACCAGGACGTCCAGCCCGCCCAGCTCCTCGACGGCGGCGGCGACGCCCGCGCGCGCCGCGGCCTCGTCCGCGATGTCCAGGACCGCGGTGGTCAGCCGGTCGCCGTGGCCGTCCGCGGCGGCCCGCTCCGCGGTGGCCTTCAGCCCCGCTTCGCTGATGTCGGCGGCCACCACCCGGCCGCCTTCGGCCAGTACGCGGTGGACGGTGGCCCGGCCGATGCCCGACCCGGCCCCGGTGATCAGGACACGGCGTCCGTCGAAGCGCTCCATGTGGCTCTCTCCCGCCCTCGGTGTCCGCGTCCGCCGCGGACGACACCGGCACCGTACGCCTGAGTGGCGCATCGTGCCACTTCAGCGCGGCGCGCCTGCCGGGCCTACTGTGCCACCCTGTCGTACGGGCGACGTAAGCTCGCCCCATGCCCACCGCACCGCGCCCCACCGCACCGGTCCCCGCACCCCCGCCGTCCGCCGCCCCCTCCCTCACCGAGCGGCGCAAGGCGGAGACCCAGCTGGAGATCGCCCGCGCCGCGGCGGCCCTGTTCGCCGAACGCGGCTCCGCCGTCACCGCCGACGACATCGCCCGCGCCGCCGGCGTCGCCCTGCGCACCTTCTACCGCTACTTCCGCACCAAGGAGGACGCGGTCGCGCCCCTGCTCGCCGTCGGCGTACGGCAGTGGCTCGCGGACCTGCGCCGGCTGGCCGCGGAGGCGGACGGCCCGCCCGTACGGGAGGTGCTGGAACGGGCGGCGCGGCAGGCTCTGACGCCGTCCGACGAGCGGGCCGCTGAGGCGCTGCGCTGGACGCGCGGCCTGCTGCGGGTGATGCGGGACGACCCGGCGCTGCGTTCGGTCTGGCACCGGGTGCACCACGACTCCGAGGAAGCGCTGATTCCGGTCCTCGCCGGGCTGACGGCCGGCGGCCCACCGGAGGTACGGCTCGCGGCGGCGGCCGCGAACACCGCGATGCGGGTCGCGGTGGAGACCTGGGCGGCGGACGACGCGCCGGAAGGGCGGGCGGACGATCCGGCCGAGCTGGTGGTACGGGGGATGCGCGCGCTGACGGCCGGACTGACCGGGCTGGAGCGGCGCCGGGCGTGACGGCCCGGGGGCGCCGGGCGCGACAGCCCAGGTATGGCAGCGCCCGCCCCGCCGACCGGCCCGGACGTGACACCGCCCGCCCGGCCGGCACCGGACGTGACACCACCCGCCTGACCGGACACCGGACCTGGCACCCCCGCCGGGCCCGCGCCGGACATGACGCCGCCGGGCCCGCGAAGGACCCGGCGGCAGTCGTACGGGGGCGGGCTCGCCGCCCACCCCTCGGAGTACCTACAGCGCCCGCTCCAGACGCTCCGCCACCAGCTTGGTGAAGCGCGCCGGGTCACTCAGCTCCCCGCCCTCGGCGAGCAGCGCCATGCCGTGCAGCAGCTCGGCCGTCCCGGCGAGGTCCGCGTCGTCGGGGCGCTCGGCGTGCGCCTTGCGCAACCCCTCGACCAGCGGGTGGCCGGGGTTGAGCTCCAGGATGCGCTTGGCCTCGGGCAGTTCCTGGCCCATGGCGCGGTACATGTTGCGCAGCGCCGGGGTCACGTCGTCGGTGTCCGAGACGACGCAGGCCGGGGAGACGGTCAGCCGGGAGGACAGCCGTACCTCCTTGACCTCCTCGCCGAGCCGCTCGGTCATCCAGGACAGCAGCCCCGCGAAGTCCTCCTGCCGCTTCTCGCGCTCGGCCTTGTCCTCCTCGGACTCCTCCTTCGCGAGATCCGCCTCGCCCTTGGCGATCGACCTCAGCTCCTTGCCGTCGAACTCGGGGACGGTCTCGACCCACACCTCGTCGACCGGGTCGGTCAGCAGCAGCACCTCGTAGCCCTTGTCCCGGAAGGCCTCCATGTGCGGCGAGTTCTCGATGGCGGTACGGGACTCGCCGGTCATGAAGTAGATGTGCTCCTGGCCCTCCTTCATGCGCTCGACGTACTGCTGGAGGGTGGCCGGCTGCTCCGCGTCGTGGGTCGTCGCGAAGGAGGCGATGCGCAGGATCGCGTCGCGGTTCTCGTGGTCGCTGAGCAGGCCCTCCTTGACGACCCGGCCGAACTCCCGCCAGAACGTGGCGTAGTTCTCCGGGCGCTGCGTCATCATCTCCTTGACCGTGGACAGCATCTTCTTCACCAGCCGGCGGTGCATGAGCTGGATCTGCCGGTCCTGCTGGAGGATCTCGCGGGAGACGTTGAGCGAGAGGTCCTGGGCGTCGACGACACCCTTGACGAAGCGCAGGTACTCGGGCAGCAGCGCCTCGCAGTGGTCCATGATGAAGACGCGCTTGACGTAGAGCTGCACGCCGCGCCGGTGCTCGCGCGCGAACAGGTCCTGCGGCGCGCGGGAGGGCAGGAACAGGAGCGCCTGGTACTCGAACGTGCCTTCCGCCTGCATCCGGAGCGTTTCGAGCGGGTCGGACCAGTCGTGGCTGATGTGCTTGTACAGCTCGTGGTACTCCTCGTCGCTCACCTCGTCCCGGGAGCGCGCCCACAGCGCCTTCATCGAGTTCAGCGTCTCGGGCTCGGGGGTCGTGCCGTCCTCGGCGTCACCCTCCTTCTTGTCGGCCGGGGCCTCGGGGGCCATCCGGACCGGCCAGGTGATGAAGTCGGAGTACCGCTTGACGATCTCCCTGATCTTCCAGCGGGAGGTGTAGTCGAAGAGCTGGTCCTCCTGGTCCACCGGCTTGAGCCGCAGGGTGACCGCGGTGCCCTGCGGCGCGTCCTCGACCGGCTCGACGGTGTACGTGCCCTCGCCGGTCGACGACCAGCGGGTGCCCTCGCTCTGTCCCGCGCGGCGGGTGACCAGCGTGACCTCGTCGGCCACCATGAACGCGGCGTAGAAGCCGACGCCGAACTGGCCGATCAGCCCCTCCGCGGTGGCCGCGTCCTTGGCCTGCTTCAGCTCCTGGAGGAACTTCGCGGTGCCGGAGTTGGCGATCGTCCCGATGAGCTGGACCACCTCGTCGTGCGACATGCCGATGCCGTTGTCGCGGACGGTCAGCGTCCGCGCCTCGCCATCGGTCTCGATGGCGATGTGGAGGTCGGAGACATCGGCGTCGAGCGACTCGTCGCGCAGCGCTTCGAGGCGCAGCTTGTCCAGCGCGTCGGAGGCGTTGGAGATCAGCTCACGCAGAAAAACGTCCTTGTTCGAGTAGATCGAGTGGATCATCATCTGCAGGAGCTGGCGTGCTTCTACCTGGAACTCGAACGTCTCGGTCGGCATATGTGTCAATTCCTTCTCGTGTCACCAGGTGACGGACCTTCCCGAGAACTGTAGATGAGCCGGTCAGGCCGTATGCGCGCTTCCCCGGCACGTCCGTACGGACAGCCGTACGCACGCCCGCGCGGACGCTCCCCCGGACGGCGGCCCGCCGCCCCCTCACCCTGGCCGCACTCCCTCACGGAACACCTCCGGCCGCCACACTTCGGCCATTAGCGGCCAACCCCCACCAGGCCCCTTCACCCCCGCACGCAACGGGAGTTGGCCGCTTTTCGCCGCACACCCGACACGGCCGGAACCTCTCGCCCCGGATGTTCCCGCTGACCGCGCGGCATAGCACACAACACGTACCGAAACGCCCGTCGCACAACTTCACGCCACCACGCAGCGTTTTCAACCAACGACTGGAAGTCACCGATCGATGTGCTTTCCTGATGCGCCTCGGCCAGACTCCTCGTGTCCGGCATACGAGACGACAACCGAAGGAGAGTTCGAAAATGCGGTACATCACTGGGGGGATCGCGCTCGGCGCGGCGCTCGTGCTCGGCGGTCTGGCCACCACGGCCCAGGCGCAGCCCGCGACGCCGAAGAGCCTGTACGCACCCTCGGAGTTGGTCCTCACCGTGGGGTACGGGGACAACGCCGCTACGGCCTCCATCCAGCGCGCGGTGTCGCTGAGCTGTAGCTCGTCCGGAACCGGTACGCACCCGATGGCGCGTGCCGCCTGCGCCCAGCTGCGCACCGCGAACGGGAACTTCGACGCGATCACCAAGGCCGCGTCGGACCGCGTGTGCACCAGGGAGTGGAACCCCGTCACGGTCACGGCCGACGGTGTCTGGCAGGGACGCCGCGTCGCCTACGAGCACACCTTCGCCAACCCCTGCGCCATGGAAGGCGGCAAGGGCCTGGTCTTTGAGTTCTGACCAGGCGGTGACCCGCTGAACGGTGCGGCCGCCGGCACCTCGCGGCCGCACCACCGGCCGGCCCCCGGGCATCCGCAGGGATGCCCGGGGCCGCTGCCGTTCCCGGGGCCGGGGCGCCGCTGTCGTTCCCGGGCTGCCGCCGCCGTTGCCGGGGTGCCGCCGCCGTACCCGTGCGGCATCCCGGCGGGCCGTCAGCGCACCGAGGACGGACGCGAGGCCCGCGCCCGGCGGGCCCCCTCCACCCCGCGACCACGAAGACGCCCCCCCACACACAGCCACCGCGAGTCCACCTGCCCCCGCAGCAGCTCCACCGCCTGCCCCAGTACATCGCCCATGGGCAGGCGACTCCCCCGCGCACACTGCACGCTGCGCCCGCTCGGCCAGCGTCCGCCGGTCCCCCGCGGGCTTCAGCGGCGGGTGGACGGCCACCCGTACGGTGAGGCCGCCGCCCCCCCCGCCACGCGGTGCAGCGAACTGTCGAAACCCTCGTCGCCGAGGTACGCCGCCACCGTGCTCGGGACGCCGTGCTGGACGCAGGAGACCGTCACCGGCCGTACGGGCGCACCCGCGTCGAGCGCGGCCTGGAAGGTCGCCCGCCGGGACCGCCCGGCCGCCGCCGAGCACCAGGTCGTGCCCTGCGGGAAGACCGGCACGGAGTGCCCGCCACGCAGGATCTGCGCCAGGCCCGCCACCACGCGCGGCAGTTCGCGTATGCCCTCACGGTCGATGAACCGGGTGCCCGCCTTCCTGGCGAGCGGGCCCAGCAGGGGCCACCGGCCGATCTCCCGCTTGGCCGGTGCCGTCACCGGCTCGACGGCCGGCAGCGCCAGGGCGTCCGGCCAGGAGATGTGATCGGCGACGATCAGTGTCTCCGGCCCGCCGTCCACCGGACACGGCACACTGCGCGGACCGCCGCACGGGGCGGGGCGGGGGCAGGAGCGGGAGCGGTGGTCGGGGAGGGCGCGGCGGTCGGGAGCATGGCGGGTCCTGTTCTCCGTGCAGGAAACCGGTCGCCTACGACGCCAGGAATCCCGCACAGCCCGCACAGTGCCCGAAAGGCTTTCGCCGCCCCCTACTTTCGTCGGGGTGTCCGCGGTCCACGGGATGGACTCCGCGCGCGGGCCGCGACCGCGCTGCCGCCCCGCCCCCTCCACGGGACGGCAGCGCGGAAGCCCTCGCGCCGCCCGCCGGAACGGCACGGCGTGCGGCTCACCGGCTGCTCGCCGGATTCTTTTCGGCCACGGGGCTGATGCATCATTAGAGCCAGCCGCACCGGGCTTGGCAAATCCGTTCCGTCCGTCGAACGGAAAAAGGCGGAAGTGCATTTCGGCAAGGGGCTCCCGACTTCCTGAAGTCGTCGCGAGCCGCACCGCCGAAATAGCCCCATACCGGACATTTGCCAGTCACTTCCCAGGGAATACGGCACGCCTGAGAGGTGCCTCACACTCCTTCGAATGGGCGGGTCACATGACATTCCCGTCAACGTTTCAACGGCCCGCGCGGCGCTGCGAAAACGATTCCCCGGAAACGGAGGCACCGGCACGGGCCCCGCGCCGGCCTTCCGCACCCCGTCCGGCCGCACTCGCCGGTCCGGGACAATTATCCAGACTCCTTTCCTATTCCCTTGCCGTCGGCCGGTCGGCCGGAAAACGGCAAACGGCCCCCGGCAGCAATTGCGTCCGGGGGCCGTTCCGCTACGGAATGACCGTGCTCAGGACTTCGACACCGGCACCGGCCAATGTCAGCCGATCTCCGCGCCGACCGCCTTCAGGGCCGCCGGGACCGGCTGGAAGTAGGTCTCGCCGCCCGAGGAGCAGTTGCCGCTGCCGCCCGAGGTCAGGCCCAGCGCCGAATCGCCGTCGTACAGGGCGCCGCCACTGTCGCCGGGCTCGGCGCAGACGTTGGTCTGGATCAGCCCTTCGACCGTGCCCTCCTGGTAGTTGACGCTCGCGTTGAGCGCCTTGACCGTGCCGTCGTGCACCTGGGTGGTGCTGCCGCTGCGCGTGACCTTCTGGCCGACGGTCGCCTCGGCGGCCTTGGTGATCTTCTGCGGACTGCCGCTGTAGGTGTTCACCTCGCTCGGGTGGGCGATGTCGGCGGTGTACTTGGCGATGGCGTAGTCGCTGCCCGGGAACTTGGAGTCCTCGGTGGCGGCGATCTCCTGGCCGCCCTGCTTGTCCGACCACGACTTGACGGCGTTGCCGCAGTGCCCGGCCGTCAGGAAGTACGGCTGGCCGCCCTTTTTGACGTTGAAGCCGAGCGAGCATCGCGAGCTGCTCCCCCAGATCGCGTCGCCGCCGGCGATGAACGGGGTGAACTTGCCCTTGCTGCGCTGGAGCGTGGCCTTGCTGCCGAGGCTCTTGACGACCTTGTTCAGTTTGTCGAGTCCGGCGCCCGAGACCGTGCGGTCGGCGGTGACGACGACCTTGTTGGACCGCGGGTCCATCGCCCAGGCCGTACCGGGGATGGTGGCCTGCTGCTTGAGCGTCCGGCGGGCCGCGTCGAGCTGGGCGAGGCTGTGCCGGACCATTCTGGCCTCGGCGCCCTTGGCCCGTACGGCGTCGGCCGCCGCCCGGTCGACGACGTTGACGACCAGCCTCTTGGTCGCCGCGTCGTAGTACGAACCGGCCGCGTGGCCGCTGAGCTGGGACGCGAGCGCGGTGGCCGCGGCGGGCGTCAGCTGCTTCGCGGCCGGTCCGTCCGCCGCGTTGGCGTTGGCCAGGGTGAGCGTCGCGGTGGTCGCGAGGGCCAGCGCGCCCGCGCCGGCCAGGACGGCGCGCCGCTGAGTATTCCGTCGGTGCTTCAACTCAAAGCCTCCCGTGGGGGGATGGGCCGCGGTGTGTGGGGGGCCGCGTGCCCGGAGGGTGTTGAGGAACAGACACGGAACGGGAGATGCCTGCGCAGCCTGCCGCAGGAAGTCGCGTCCATGCCAATGCGCGGTTTCGAGTATTCCGATTAACGGTGCTCGCGCACAAGACCGAGATCCGGTCTGGAGAACGGGAAGCGTACGACCGGCCGTTCGTCTCGCGTTCCGATATCCGCGCACGTCGTTTCCCTGTGCGGACACCAAACGCACACTTTGGAGTGGACGGGAACGGGCCTCAGGCGCGGTCTACACCTGTCCGAAAACCGACGATCCAGGCCGGACTTCACCCACCGGCGCCGGGACATCGTACGGAAGATTCAGCCCAGCGGGGGACTTCCTTCGCACACCAGGACAGCCTTTCCACCTGCGGAAGCCGCCGCTCCCCCGTCAGGGAAGCTGCTCCGCCTCCGGCAACTCCTCCAGCACGGCCGCCGCTTCGGTACCCGGCACGGTTCCGGTCACCGGAGGGGATTCCGACGCGCTCGCGGGCCCCGGCGCGGTCCCCACCACCTCCGGGGCGGCGTCCTGCGGGTCCCCGGCTCCCGGCGCAGCTTCCGGCCGGGCCTCCGGCACAGCCCCGGGTCCCCGCCGCTCGTACGCCTCCGTCTGCGCCTGCGCCTGGAGGCCGGAGCGTTCCAGGAAGCGCAGCAGCTCCACCGGGAACGGCAGCACGAGCGTCGAGTTCTTCTCGGCGGCGACCGCCACCACCGTCTGCAGGAGCCGCAGTTGCAGCGCGGCGGGCTGGTCGGACATCGCCTGGGCCGCCTCGGCCAGCTTCTTCGACGCCTGGAGTTCGGCGTCGGCGTTGATCACCCGGGCCCGCCGGTCGCGGGTGGCCTCCGCCTGCCGCGCCATCGACCGCTTCATGGTCTCCGGCAGCGACACGTCCTTGATCTCCACCCGGTCGATCTGCACGCCCCAGCCCAGCGCCGGGCTGTCGATCATCACTTCCAGCCCCTGGTTGAGCTTCTCCCGGTTGGAGAGCAGGTCGTCGAGGTCGCTCTTGCCGATGATGGAGCGCAGCGAGGTCTGGGCGACCTGGGAGACCGCGAAGCGGTAGTCCTCGACCTCGATCACCGCGTCGGCGGCGTCCACGACCTTGAAGTAGACCACCGCGTCCACCCGGACCGTCACGTTGTCGTGGGTGATGCCCTCCTGCGCGGGCACCGGCATCGTGACGATCTGCATGTTGACCTTACGCATCCGGTCGACACCCGGGATGATCATGGTGAATCCCGGTTTGCGCGGGGCCGACGTCAGCCTGCCCAGGCGCAGGACGACGCCCCGTTCGTACTGCTTGACCACCCGCGCCGCCACCATCACGTACACCGCGCCCGCCGAGGCCAGCGCGACTCCGGCCGTCACCAGTTCCTCGACCATCACGGCCCCCTGCCGTATGCGTCCATGTCGGAGTTCGTGCGTCCTCACCACGGTATGACCGGTCCCGGCAACGGTCGAGGGTCCGCGTCGGCCTTGCGCCGTGACATGGCGACGAGCCCCCGTCCGCCGGTGCGGACGGGGGCTCGGGTGCTGCCGGCTGCGTGGAGTGGTGCGGTACGTGGCGGCCGCCCGGGCGCGGTGCTCGGGGACCGGACGGCCCGGGGCGTCAGTAGATGCTGACCCCGTACGCGCTGATCGCTTCGGTGACCGGCTGGAAGTACGTGGTGCCGCCGGTGCGGCAGTTGCCGCTGCCGCCGGAGGTCAGGCCGAGTGCCGTGCTGCCGGCGTAGAGCGGGCCGCCGCTGTCGCCGGGTTCGGCGCACACGGTGGTCTTGATCATGCCGTACACGACGTCGCCGTTGCCGTAGTTGACGGTGGCGTTCAGGCCGGTGACCTTGCCGCTGTGGGTGCCGGTGGTGGAGCCGCGGCGGGTGACCGTCTGGCCGACGGTGGCGTTGCCGGCCTGGGTGATGTCCTGGCCGCCGACCGTCCCCTCGTGCGGGACGCTGGTGTTGCTGTAGCGGACCAGCCCGTAGTCGTTGCCCGGGAAGCTGGACCCGGCGGTCGGGCCGATGCTCGTGGTGCGCGCGGAGTTGGTGTACCAGGGCGGATTGCCTTCGGTGCAGTGGCCCGCCGTCAGCAGGTAGTAGGTGCTGCCCTTCTTGACGTTGAAGCCGAGGGAGCAGCGCCAGCTGGTCGCGTAGATGGCGTCGCCGCCGGAGATCAGCTTGCGCAGCACGCCGGGGATGCGTTCCACCTTCAGGGCGCCGGCGTTGGCGCCCGCGGCCTGCTTGATCTTGTCGAGCTGGGCCTGGGTGACCCGGCTGTCGGCCTGGACGACCACCTTGCCGGTCTTCGGGTCGACGGCCCAGGCGGTGCCCGCGACGTCCGCGGACCGTACGGAGTCGCTCACGGCGGCGAGCTGGGACGCGCTGAACGTGGTGGGCGGGGCGGGTTCGCCCGCGTGGGCGGTCGGCAGGGCCATGGCGCCGATCGCGGCCAGCCCGGACGCGACGGCGATCAGCCGGCCGCGTCTCGCGATGCCGCTCCGGGGGGTAGTGCGCTCGAACCTCACTGCTACCTCCGAGGGGATCGGAAGACCTGCCGGTGGGCAGGTCCGTGTGGCACCGCCCGGCGGGCACGCGGGACTCCGCACGTCCCTTCGGCGCGTACCCCGGACAGCGCTGCTCGGGAGTTTCGAGGGCCCGGCCCGCCCGCGCAAGGGTGGCTTTCGGACGCCCGCTCGGCGCCCGTACGCACACACGCCCCGGCAACACCAAGAAGCGTTGCCGGGGCGGTGGTTGACCCCCTCGGTCAGAGTTGTGACGGCTCAGCGCGCGAGGCGGTTCCGCTCGCCCGCGCGCAGCGCGAAGGGCAGCGTGTTGCCGGGCGGCGGGAAGGGGCAGATGAAGTGGTCGGCGAAGGCGCAGGGCGGCAGCAGGGTGCGGTTGAGGTCCACCGGCACGGTGCCGTCGTCCGCGGGGGCCGGGGTCCGCAGGAAGCGGAAGCGGTAGCTGTCCGTGCCGCTGGTGGCATCGGCGAGGACGGCCCACAGGGTGCCGTCGGCCTCGACGGCGACCTGGAGGGTGTGCTCGTCGCCGTCGAGGGTGAAGGCGAGTTCACCGGCGAGGCCGAGGCCCCGTTCCCGCCCGTCGGCGTTGGGCACCTGGACGGTGCGCCCCGCGCCGTAGGGCCGGAAGAGGCCGGGCCGCACCCAGCGCTCGTCGTAGGGGAAGACGTCGATCCCGCCGAAGGTGCGGCGCGCCTCGGAGTCGGGGTCGAAGACCCGTACGGCCCACTCCCCCTCGCGGCGCAGCACCGGCAGCCGCCGGCCGTCGTGTGCCACCCGGGCCGTCGCGGGGGCGCCGTCCACGCCGAGCCGTACGCTGCCGTCCAGCGGGGCCCCGTCGACGGTCAGCCCGTCGGCGGCGGCCGCGCGCAGGACCACCGCGTCGCCGTCCGCGCTCCAGTGGCCCGGTACGCCGTCGAGGCGGCCGTCGGGGAAGACGCCGAGCCAGTGCGTGGCGGTCAGCGCGAGCGGGCCGTACGGCAGGGCGGTCTCGGCGACGCGCTGCTCGTGCCAGGCCCGCCAGTGCTGCCCGGCCTCGGTGCGGGTGCTGCTCGTGGTGCTCATGCGGTCAGTCCTTCCCTTCGGGACGTACCGGATCCGGCAGCCCCAAGTGAGAGCGCAGTGTCGTGCCCTCGTATTCCGTCCGCAGGACGCCGCGCTCCTGGAGCAGCGGCACCACCCGGTCCACGAAGTCGTCCAGGCCGCCGGGGGTCAGATGCGGTACGAGGATGAAGCCGTCGGCGGCGCGGGCGGCCACGAAGGCGGTCATCTCCTCGGCGACGGCGGCGGGTGTGCCGACGAAGGACTGCCGCCCGGTCGTCTCGATCACGGTCTCCCGGATCGACAGGCCCTTGGCCTCGGACAGCGCCCGCCAGCGGTCGGCGACCGCCTTCGGGTCGGCGATCCGGACGCGGCCCTGGGCGAGGCCGGAGTCGGGTACCGGGTCGAAGTCCGGCAGCGGCCCGTCCGGGTCGTACGCGGACAGGTCCACGCCCCAGACCTGTTCCAGGGCCAGCAGCGCGTTCTGCGGCGAGATCTGCTGCCGGCGGATGGTGGCGGCCCGCTCCTGGGCGTCGGCGGCCGTGTCGCCGAGGACGAGGGTGACCCCGGGCATGATCTTCAGGGAGTCGGGGGTGCGGCCGTGGGCGGCCAGCCGGCCCTTGACGTCGGCGTAGAACTCCCGCCCGGCCGCCGCCCCACTGTGCCGAGTGAAGATCACGTCGGCGGTGGCGGCGGCGAAGTCACGGCCCTCGGCGGAGTCGCCCGCCTGGATGATGACGGGGTGGCCCTGCGGGCTGCGCGGCAGGGTGAAGGCGCCCCGGACGCTGAAGTGCCGGCCCTGGTGGGCGACCGGCCGCGGCACGTTCCCTGCCGGCCAGGAGTCCCACAGTTCGCGGGCGGTGGCGACGAACTCGGCGGCGCGTACGTAGCGGTCGGCGCGGTCGAGGTAGCCGCCGCGGCGGAAGTTCTCGCCGGTGAACGCGTCGGAGGTGGTGACCACGTTCCAGGCGGCGCGGCCCGCGCTGAGGTGGTCCAGGGTCGCCAGCCGCCGCGCCAGCTCATAGGGCTCGTTGAAGGTGGTGTTGACGGTGGCGGCCAGGCCCAGCCGGTCGGTGACGGCCGCCAGCGCGTTCAGGACGGTGATCGACTCCGGGCGGCCCAGGACGTCGAGGTCGTGGATGCGGCCCTTGTGCTCGCGCAGCCGCAGCCCCTCGGCCAGGAAGAAGAAGTCGAAGCGGCCGCGCTCGGCGGTGCGGGCGAGGTGTTCGAAGGAGGCGAAGTCGATCTGCGAACCGGCCCTCCGGTCGGCCCAGACGGTGGTGTTGTTGACGCCGGGGAAGTGCGCCGCCAGATGCATGCGCCGCAGGCCCGGCGCGGCGGACGAGGGGGCGGGCGCCGCGGGCGTGGGCGCCGTACGGAACGGTGTGCTGGTCATGGTCACGAGGAGACCTTCCGGGCCGGGGCGTAACGATTGGCCGGGCGCGGCAGGCCGAGGTGCTCGCGCAGCGTCGTGCCCGGGTAGAAGCGGCGGAGCAGGCAGCGGTGCTGGAGCACCGGCACGGTGCCGTCGACGAGCAGCGCGAGGTCGCGTCCGGGGTCGGCGGGCCGCAGGTGGAAGCCGTCGCCCGCGCCGTCCGCGTGCCAGTCGCCGAGCAGGTCGGCGAGCCCGACGGCGTCGCCGGAGGAGTACAGCTCGACCGGCAGCGAGGCGAGCACCAGCAGCCGGTCCGGGTCGCGGCCCAGGGCCCGGGCGCGTTCGCGCAGGCCCGCGCGGGCGGCGGCCGCCGTGGCGGGGTCCTCCACCCGTACGAACGCGATGTCCGCGTGCGCCGCGGCCACCTCCCGCGCGGGCCGGGCGGTCGCGTCGACGGCGATCACCGGGCGGCCCTGCGGCGGCCGGGGCGTGATGGACGGCCCGCGTACGGAGAAGGACGTCCCGCGGAAGTCGACGTGGTGCAGTTTGGCGCGGTCCACGAACCGGCCGGTGGCGGTGTCGCGGATCTCCGCGTCGTCCTCCCAGCTGTCCCACAGCCGGGCGGCCACGTCGGCGACCTCGCCGGCCTCCCGCCACAGCGCGTCGGCGGACGCCGCATCCCGGCGGCCGAAGAGCCGGGCCTCGGCGGGGGTCCTGGACACCTCCACGGTCCAGCCCGCCCGGCCGCGGCTGACCCAGTCCAGGGTGCTGACGGCGGTCGACACGTGGAACGGCTCGGTGTGGGTGGTGGTGACGGCCGGCACCAGGCCGATGCGCCCGGTGCGCGGCGCGACCCGGGCCAGCACGGCGAGCGCGTCCGGGCCCGGGCGGGCGAAGGAGTCGCCGAGGGTGACGAAGTCGAGGGTGCCGCGCTCGGCGAGCCGGGCCAGGCGGACGTAATGCTCCGGGTCGTAGGTCTCGGGGCCGCGGCGGGCCCTGCGGGGCGGCCCGTCGAGCGCGAAGGCGAGGTGCAGCGGGCGCAGGGAGCAAGGGGGCACGGACATGTGACGGCCTTTCGTCGCTGTTCACGAAGGGGGCGGGCTGCCGTGGGGCGGCTCAGCGGGGCGGACACCGGGCCGGTTCCGCTGCGGCGTGCTCGCGCAGGAAGCGCAGCAGGGCGCGGGCGGTGGCGTCGTTCTGCCGGAAGGCGGGCGCGTTGGTACGGGGCCGGGCGAAGGCGCCGGAGGCGCGGGCGTCGGTGTGCGGGCCAAGCGCGAAGCGGCGGGGGTGCGGTTGTCCGGCGCGGTCCAGCACCCGGCCGTCGCGCCGGTCGACGGCGAGCAGGCCGCTGCCGGTGGAGGCGGCGCCGTCGTCGTGCAGGCCGCGCAGCAGAGGGTCCTTGGTGTACGCCACGGTGGGCTGCGGGATCCGTGCCTCCACCAGCGCGTGGGCCTCGACGCGCAGGCCCGGCACGCTCTCGCTCCGGGCCACGAACGCACCGCGCTCCGGGTCGGCGGTGACGGTGGTGCCGGCGCCGAGGAAGCGCACCACCCCGGCGCGGGACAGCGCGAGCAGTTGCCGCAGGCGCGGTCCGGGCGGCCCGGAGGCGAGGTGGCTGAAGAAGCCGTGCCACCACGGGCCGTGGTCCCCGAGCCGTACGAGCTGTCCGTACACCGACAGCAGGGCGAGGAAGACGGCCTGGTCGGGGCTGTGCGCGGGGTCGTGCCGACGGGCGAGGTCGGTCTCGATGTAGCGCCGCAGCCCGTCCTGGAGAGCGTCCTCGTCGGCGTGCCGGACCCCTGCGAGCGGCCGGTCGAGGGCGTCCAGGTCGAGGCGGTCGGCGGGATCGGGGACGGCGGCGGCGACCAGGGCCCGCAGTTCCGCGCCGAGCGGTCCGGCGGCCGCGTACTTCTCCTCGAAGGCGGCCCGGTCGCCGCGGACCCGTTCCGGGTGGGCGGCGAACAGCCGGTGGTAGTGGGCGTGGCCCAGCTCCTTGGCGATGAGCGGCCAGACGTCGCGCCGGAAGTCGTAGCCGCCGGGCCGGGCGAGCAGCTCGTCCACCTGCGCGGGCCCGAAGAAGCGCGGCAGCGGCGGCCGTTCGCCCCGCCAGGTGTAGCCGATCTTGGAGTGGTACGGGACGCCGCGCCGCGAACCGGCGTACAGCACCGGCTCCTTGCCCGACGGCCGGTACACCGGCTCCCCGTCCGGGCCGGTCCCGTACGAGCCGCCGCGCCCCTCGGTGAGCAGCACCATCAGGTCGACGAAGGCCAGCCCGAGGCCGCGTACGAGCACCGGCTCGCCGGGGACCAGACCGTCCAGGCCGGCGTCCGCGGTGAAGTCGGGCGGCAGGTAGGTCAGCCGGTGGCGCGCGGCGAAGGCGGCCAGGGCCCGCTGGTCCGGCGGCGGCTGGGCGTCGAGATGGCCGAGGGCCAGGACGACGAGGTCGGCGGCGAGCGGTGTGGAGCTGCCTTCCAGCCACACCTGCTGCCGGCCGCCGCGCGGGCCCGCGACCCGTACCGCGCGGCGGCGGTGCTCGTGCACGGTCACGTCCGGCGGCAGCGCGGCCACCGCCTGCTCGTGGACCCACTCCAGGTAGGCGCTCTGCACCTGCCGCCCGGCGAACCCTTGCGACCCTAACCCGCTCACGGCTTCCGTCAGTTCGGCGGGTACGGGGATCTCGCCCGCGCGCACCCGGGAGGCCCATTCGGCGAGTGAGGGCCCGGGCCGTACCGGTCCCCGCAGCTCGACGGTCTCGTCGGTGAACATGGTGACGTCCTCGGCCGTCGAGTTCATCCACAGCAGCGGGGACTGGTCACGGCGCCAGACGCGCCCGGCGCCCGGCGGGTACGGGTCGACCAGGTGCAGGTCCAGGGGCGCGCCGCCGTACAGCTCGGGTGCGTTGGCGGCGATGCGCTCGATCAGGCCGGTGCCGCGCGGGCCCACGCCGACGAGGACGATCGCGGGGCGGGACGGCGGGTGCGGGGGCCGCGGGGACGGCGAGGTGTGCGGCGCGTTGTCGGTGGCAGACATGCGTGAAGGCTCCGTGGACGCAGTGATCCCACTGGGAGTTGAGCGTCTTCACACACGGGCCCGCGGGCCGCCGTCGGCCCGCGCCCCTCAGCGCGGCCGATCCTTGAGGCTATGTGCCCGGGACGCCCCGCTGTCAAGGCTGTCCGTACTGCGGGCAGCGGAGCACGTCGTGGTTGACGGGAAACCGGATGCCTGTTCCACTGATGCGCATGGACTCACGGCAGTGGCTGGTCACCCGCGACCACATCGACTTCGGTCGTGTGTGGTCGTCGTCCTGTTGAGCTGACCTCCTGCCCGCCCGCCGCCGTTCCGGCCGGGCCTCTCGCGGCACCTCCTCCCGTCCGCCGCGCCTTCACACAGCCGCGCCCGCCGGCGCACCTTCCCCTCGCTCCACCTGCGCTCCACGCCTCACCCTCGCTCCACCTGCGCTCCACGCCTGCCCCGTCCCGGCGTGCGCATGCGCGTCCATTACGCCGCACGGCTCCCGGCAGTGCCGATTGTCGACCGTGTCCGGCGGGTGCGCTGCCGGGCCGCCGCCGTCAACGCCGCGCCCCGCCCCTGCGGCCGGCCGGGTTCACCTGGCCCCCCGTACGGGGCGGAACGGGACATCGTCCGCACACGGGCGGTTCGCATTCCGTCCGGTTTGGATGCAAGAACGATCGGGTACCGGTCGGCCACTGGACGTTCCGACACTCGATGTGACAGCCTTCACACGGTCAGTTCCCGCGACTCTTCCCAGTTCTGACGCCATGCCACCCTCTTTGCACCAGATGTGTCACGAACCCCCCGTGCGGCGGCTATCCACTTGGCAGAGCATCCGCATCATGGACGACGATAGAGGTGCGGACACACAGACCGCGGGTGAGAGGAGGCGTCAATGGGATCGGTACGCAAGGCAAGCGCCTGGCTGGGCCTCGTCGACGACAACGATGACGAGCGCTACTACGACGACGACTACGCCGAGGGGTCCGAGCCCGGCAGCACCGGGAACCACCCCTGGGTGACCGACCCGCGCGTCCAGGTCACCGACGACAGCGCCCAGGACCAGGGCACCCGCATCGCCACCGTCACCCCGGAGGGTTTCGGGGACGCCCGCGGCATCGGGGAACTCTTCCGTGACGGCATTCCCGTCATCGTCAACCTGACCGCGATGGAGTCCTCCGACGCCAAGCGGGTGGTGGACTTCGCGGCCGGGCTGACCTTCGGGCTGCGCGGCTCCATCGAGCGGGTCGCCACGCGCGTCTTCCTGCTCACCCCGGCCGACTACCGGATCCTCAACGGTGAGCCGGGCCGGCGCCGCACCGAGGGCGGCTTCTTCAACCAGAGCTGACCGGACGGGCCGACGCGTCGTTCCGGCCGGGGCCGGGGCGGCCGATGCCCCCCGGCACCGGCCGGGTCCAGTTCACCGGAACGCGTCGAGGCCGGTGAGCGCCTTGCCCAGCACGAGCTGGTGCATCTCGACGGTGCCCTCGTAGGTGAGCACCGATTCCAGATTCGTCGCGTGCCGCATGACGGGGTACTCCAGCGAGATCCCGTTCGCGCCGAGGACCGTGCGGGCCGTACGGCAGATTTCGATCGCCTCCCGTACGTTGTTGAGCTTGCCGAAACTGATCTGTTCCGGCCGCAGCCGCCCCGCGTCGAAACGCCGCCCCAGATGGTGCGCGAGCAGGATGCCCTTGTGCAGTTCCACCGCCATGTCGGCCAGCTTGGCCTGGGTGAGCTGGAAGCCGCCGATGGGCTTGCCGAACTGCTCGCGGGTACGGGAGTAGTCCAGCGCCGCCTCGAAGCTGGCCCGCGCCGCGCCCATCGCGCCCCATACGATGCCGTACCGGGCATGGCCCAGGCAGCGCAGCGGGCCGCCCAGCCCCCTGGCGCCGGGCAGCATCGCGTCGGCCGGCAGCCGCACCTCGTCCAGGACCAGTTCGCTGGTGACCGAGGCGCGCAGCGACCACTTGTGCCGGATCTCGGGCGCGGTGAAGCCGGGGGTGCCGGCCGGGACGAGGAAGCCGCGGATGCCGTCGTCGGTCTGCGCCCAGACCACGGCGACACCGGCCACCGACCCGTTGGTGATCCACATCTTGCGGCCGGTCAGCACCCAGTCGTCACCGTCCCGCTTGGCGTAGGTGCGCATGTCGCCCGGGTCGGAGCCGTGGTCCGGCTCGGTCAGGCCGAAGCAGCCGATGGTCTCGCCGGAGGCCATGTCCGGCAGCCAGCGCTGCTTCTGCTCCTCGGAGCCGAAGCGCCAGATCGCGTACATGGCGAGCGAGCCCTGCACGGAGACCAGCGAGCGGATGCCGGAGTCGGCCGCCTCCAGCTCCAGGCAGGCCAGGCCGTACTGGACGTGCGAGGCGCCCGCGCAGCCGTAGCCGGTCAGCGCCATGCCGAGGGCGCCGAGCGAGCCCAGTTCGCGGGCCAGTTCCCGGATGCCGGGCAGCTCACCGCGCTCGTACCACTCGGCGATGTGCGGCAGGACCCGGTCGCCCGCCCACTGCCGGACGGTGGCGCGTACCGCGCGGTCCTCGTCGGAGAGCAGGTCGTCGAGGCCCAGCGGGTCTTCCGCGTCGAAGGGCGGGAGCTGCGGGGACGGGGGTGCGGACATGGCGGGGCCTCCGGTAGCTGCGCGCGCACAAAAACTAGCGGTGTTAGTTATCCGGGTCCGACGTTACGACCGGCCGTGGCGCGGCGGCAAGGGCCCCCGCCGTGGGCACAGCCCCCGGCCGGCCTCCCCGCCCGTACACACAGCGACTCCGGTCCGGCCCCCGACCCCCCGCTCCGCTACCGCCCCGAGTTCGCGCGCGCCGGCTCCGTGCCGCAGTGCGCGCCGTCGCCGTCGGTCCGGTCCACCGCGTCCGCGGCCCGCCGCGGCAGCCGCAGCGCGATCGCCGCGCCGACCAGCAGCAGCACGGCGCTGGTGACGAGCGTGACGTGCAGTCCGTGCACGAAGGAGCCCTGCGCGGCGTCGCGCAGCACCGACTTCGCCGTGCCGCCGAGCGAGGAGGCGACCTTGTACGCCTCGCCCAGCGAGTGCGCGGCCGAGGTGGCCGCCCGCTCCGGGACGCCGTCCACGTGGGCCAGCCCCGGTGCGTAGGCGGCGTTCATGACGCTGCCGAGCAGGGCCACGCCGATGCCGGCGCCGAGCTGGTAGGAGGTCTCGCCGATGGCCGCGGCGCCGCCCGCCTGGTCGGCGGGGGCCTCGCTGAGCATCGACTCGTAGGCGCCGAACAGCGTGCTCTGGAAGCCGAAGCCGAGCAGCACGAAGCCCAGGACGAGCAGCCAGGGGCGGTCCGTCTCGTCCATCGCGGTCAGGCAGAGCACCGCGGCCGCGGTGAGCACGAAGCCCAGCGAGACCATCACCCGGGGCCCGACGGCCTGCAGGACCTTCGAGCCGGTCAGCCCGGCGGCCATCGCGGCGAAGACCAGCGGCAGCATCCGCAGCCCCGTCTCCAGAGGGCTCAGGCCGAGGACGAGCTGGAGGTACTGCACCGCTATGAGCTGGAGCCCGACGAGGGCGAGCATCGCCAGCACGATGCAGCCCACCGAGGTGCCGAAGGCCGGGCGGGCGAACAGCCGCATGTCGATGAGCGGATGTTCGCGCTTGCGCTGGCGCCGTACGAAGACGATGAGCAGCAGGGTTCCGACGAGGAGGGAGCCCAGCGTGGTCGGGCCGACCAGGGCCTCGCCGCTGCCGATGCGCTTGACGCCGAGGACGACGCCGAGGACGCCGAGTGCCGCGACGACGGCGCCGACGGTGTCCCAGGGCCCGTTGCGCTCGCCCCGGGACTCCGGCAGCAGCCAGCGGCCTATCAGGGCCATGACCGCCATCATCGGGATGTTGATGAGGAAGACCGAACCCCACCAGAAGTTCTCGACGAGGAAGCCGCCGAGGACCGGACCGACGGCGGCGCCGACGGCGGCCACCGCGCTCCACACACCGATGGCGACCGCCCGTTCGCGCCGGTCGGGGAAGACCTGGCGCAGGATCGACAGCGTCGCCGGCATGATCATCGCGCCGCCGATGCCGAGCAGGGCGCGGGCGATCATCAGAGTCTGCGGGTTGGGGGCCAGCGCGGCGGCGGCCGAGGCCGCGCCGAACAGGCCGTACCCCAGCAGCAGGATGCGGCGGCGGCCGACTCTGTCGCCGAGCGTGCCGAAGAGGATGAGCAGGGACGCCGCGATCAGCGGATAGATGTCCACGATCCACAGCAGTTCCACCGGCCCGGGGCGCAGATCCTCGGTGACCGACGGCACCGCCACGTACAGGATGGTGGTGTCCAGCGCGACGAACAGCAGGCTGACGCAGAGCACGACCAGAACGGTCCAGCGGCCCGCGCCGCCACCTCCATGCCGGGGAACACCCGCCGTCCGCTCGCTGCCGGACGTGGTCGTCCCGGACATTCGCGTACCTCCTGTCATGCTCTCGCGGCCGCGTGCCGGGGAGCGGGAAACGCTCCGGCGGAACCGGCGGACGGGCGAGTTGAGACGTCAGACTACGCGAGTCGCGTGACGTGACGCGTAGCTCACCCCACGATGAGACGCTCATCGCAGGGCTCGGCGGTTCCCATACCCGCTGACGGACAGCGGACTCCGGCCACGGGATAATCGGCCTGATGAACGATCTTGCCCCCCTCCGCGTTCCGGAGCGGACCGGCCCCGGCCGCGGAGACCGGGTGCGCCCGGCGCTGCGCCGGGCCGCCCCCGCCCTGCTCGCGTACGCCGGGATCCGGGCGCTGGGGCTCGTCGTCCTGGCCGCCTGGTCCGCCACGCACGGCAAGAACTGGCACACGCTGCTCACCGCCCGCTGGGACGCGCTCTGGTACACCCGGGTCGCCGAGCAGGGCTACGGCTACAGCGTCCAGCTCGCCGACGGGGACGTCCACTCGAACCTCGCGTTCTTCCCGCTGCTGCCATGGCTGGAGCGAGGGCTGTCCGCGGTGACGCCGCTGTCCGCCGCCGACGCGGGGCTGGTGGTGTCCTGGCTCGCGTCGCTCGCGGCCGCCTGGGCGCTGTACCTGACCGGTGAGCGGCTGCACGGGCCGCGGGCCGGGGTGGCGCTGGCCGCGCTGTGGGCGGCGCTGCCGGTGGGGATCGTGCAGTCGATGGCGTACTCGGAGTCGCTGTTCACCGCGCTCGCGGCGTGGGGTGTGTGGTGCGTGCTGACCGGGCGGTGGGTGGCCGCGGGGGTGCTGGCCTCGCTGGCGGGGCTGACCCGGCCGGTGGGGGCCGCGGTGGTCGCGGCCGTGTGGATCACCGCGGCAGTGACGCTGTGGCGGGACCGTCCGGCAGGCGGCGGCCCGCGCTGGAGCCGGCACCGGCGGATGCTGTTCGGCGTGCTGCTGGCGCCCCTGGGCTGGTGCGGCTATTTCCTCTGGGTCGGTGCCCGGGAGGGCCGTCTCACGGCGTATCTGGACATCCAGGGCGGCTGGGGCAACGGTTTCGACGGCGGCGCGGCCTTCGCCTCGTTCCTGTGGGACCTCGGTTTCCCGGCGGGCCTCGGGCTGCTGGCCGGCGTCGCGCTGGTGGTTTGGCTCTACGTTCTGGGCGCGCGCCGGGGACAGCCGTTGCCGCTGCTCGTCTACGGCGGCATCGTCCTGCTGCTGGCGCTGACGGCCAAGGGGTACTTCGGCTCCAAGCCACGGCTGATGATGCCGGCCTATCCGCTGCTGCTGCCGCTTGCCGCGGGGCTGGCGCGGTGGCGTCCGGCGTGGGCCTGGACGGTGACGGCCCTGGTCAGCGTGGGGTCGGCGGTGTACGGGGCGCTCTGGCTGAATGGGTCGGGCCCGCCGTAGAACGGAACATTCCCCTCCGTGACCGCCTCCCGGGGAAACACGCCGCGACGCCGGCGCGAATCGGCGATAAACTCCGTCGGCGAATTGGAAAGGGCCCTCCCGGGTCACCCTCCGGCACCCCTACCGGAACTGATCCGGCGGCTGTTGAATTCCTTCCGAAAATCCATGGCCAAAGTCGCGATTGAGACAGATTGCACATCACATCGTCATTACAAAGCTCACAGTTTGACCAAGCACCGACATCACACGCGGTAACGTCGATTGAGTGCGTACCGATGACAAGCTCGACCAGATGGAGGAGCACCCGCCCGACCGCCCGCCGTCACGCATGACCCGGACCCGCTGGTGGCTGTTCGGGGGCACGCTCGCGGTGTACGTGGCGATCGTGGCCGGTGTGCTCGCCACCTCATGGCTGGTCACCTTCGACTGGCAGGCCATGCTCTTCAGGCCGTACAAGCAGTGGCCGGAGATCCACGCCTTCCTCGACTACTTCGTGGTCCTGGGCCAGCGCGGCCCCACCGCGGTCGCCGTGGCGGCCTGGCTGGGCTGGCGCTGCTGGCGGACCAAGAACCTCCACCCGCTGCTGGTGCTGGGCACCTCGCTGCTGCTGCTCAACATCACCGCGGGCGCCGCCAAGCTGGGCATGGGCCGGCTCGGCCCGCACTACGCGACCACCATCGGCGCCAACGAGATGTGGCTGGGCGGCGATATATTTCCTTCGGGCCACACCGCGAACGCCGTCGTCACCTGGGGCGTCCTGGCCTACCTGGCGACCACGCCGCTGCGCCGCCGCGCACTGTCCGTGATCGCCGCGCTCGGTGCCCTGGGCGTCGGCATGACCACCGTCTACCTCGGTACCCACTGGGTCAGCGATGTGCTGCTGGGCTGGGCCGCCGGCCTGCTGGTGCTGCTCGCGCTGCCCTGGTTCGAGCCCGGCGTGGAGTGGGCCGAGACGCGGCTGACGGACCTGTGGCTGCGGCTGCGGCTGCGCACCCGCCGGACGCCGGTGCCCGCACCGCTCGCCCCGGCGCACGCCCGCTCCGGCCTGTCCGGGCCGCGGCCGGCGCCCGAGGAAGAGGTGCTGGTCCGGGACACGATGGGCGCCGCACGGCCCGGCACCGCCGCCCGTACCGCGGACAGCCGGCCGCACCACCCGCCGCGGCCGCACACGGTCCGCTCCGAGCGCACCCCGGTCACGCCGACCGGCAGCCGGCGCCCGCCGCACGCCGACCGCACGCCGCGCACCGCGCCGCTGGCACCGGCCCCGGTCCGCGGCCGCACCGGCGGCAGCTGACGCCGCCACGACCCGCGGGGACGGTACGCACAGCCTCTCCCCCGCGCGGCCGACGGCCCCGGCCGCTCCTTGCGGAGCGCCGGGGCCGTCGCCTTGCCCGGTGGCCGTCGTCCGCGGCTCAGCCCTTCCAGCTGCGGGTCACGGCGCCGTCCTCGACCTCGAAGTTCAGCCGGCCCCCCAGGTACTCCATGGTGATGATCGTGCCCGGTGCCAGGGAACGGACCGTGGTCCAGCCGCGTTCACGGGCGCGCTCCTCGGCGGCCTGCTGCGCCAGCCCGACGTAGGCCTCGGGGTCGTCGTCGGGTTCGTGAGGGGACTTCGGTACGGGTGCCATGGCAGCCACCGTAGGCGCACCGCGCAGCAGGTGGAAGGGCCGGGGTGCCATACCCGCGTACTCGCCCGGTCCTTCCTTGGTCACGCTTCTGTCACAGCATGACCGCGCGTGTTTGCCTCCGTTTCCATCACCCGTACGAGCCGGGCACTGCACCAACCGGGTGGGAATCGGGGTCGGTCTGATTTCGGCCTTGTTCGGCGGCCGGCGACCGCAGCGGGTCACTTCGGGACGGGCCGGAATTAATTCCCCGTCAGCAGCCGTCCATTCCTTTGTTTTTCCGGTTTCCGACAGCACGGAAATTGGCCGACGGCACGCCGCCGCAGCATATTTCGCACGCATCGGTGCCGGTCGGCGGGTTTGAGTCCACCACCGTGCGGTACTCGCTGATGCCGAGGAGCCCATGGGAGACAACACAGCGAACACACCGGACAAGAGCAACAACCACCGAGCGGCGTCCGCCCGCCCCAGCGTGCCGGAACTCCTGCGGTCGGCCCGGGAACAGCTCGCCGAGCTGACCGGACTGACCCCCGAGACCGTGTCCCGGTTCGAGAAGACCGAGGACGGCTGGGTCCTGGAGACCGAAGTGCTGGAGCTCGCCCGGGTACCCGAGACGATGAGCCTCATGGCGTTGTACGAGGTCTCTCTCGACCCGGACGGAGTGCTCACGGGCTACCGGCGCGTCAGCCGCTACGAGCGTGCGAGAGGAAAACCGCGATCATGACCGTTGTCCCGGCACAACAGCAGTCCGGGGGCGGGGGCGGCACCAGTGGCCTCTACGACGTACTGGAGCTGATCCTCGACCGCGGCCTGGTGATCGACGCGTTCGTCCGCGTCTCACTGGTCGGTATCGAGATCCTCAAGATCGATGTCCGTGTGGTGGTGGCCAGCGTCGACACCTACCTGCGGTTCGCCGAGGCCTGTAACCGCCTCGACCTGGAGACCGGCGCCAACAAGAGCCCCGGCCTGCCCGACGTGGTCGGCCAGGTCACCGAGTCCGGCGCCAAGGGCAAGTCCAAGGGCGCGCTCTCCGGCGCGGCCGAAACCTTCGCCGACGCGATCGGCCAGGGGCGGGACAAGGGCGAGAGCGAAGGCGAACCGCAGCGCAGGACGCGGCGCACCGCCTCCCGCAAGAAGGAGGAGAGCGAGTGAGCACGTACGTCTACGGCATCGCCCGCGCCGACCACCCGAAGCCCGAGCAGGAGATCCTGGGCATCGGCGACCCGCCACGCCCGGTCCGCATCGTGCGCCAGGGCGACCTGGCGGCGATCGTCAGCGACTGCCCCGACAAGCTGCGGCCCAAGCGCCGTGACCTCCTCGCCCACCAGCACGTACTGACCGAGGCCGGGGCGGACGGCGCGGTGCTGCCGCTGCGCTTCGGCTCGCTGTCCGACAACGACGAGGCGGTCCAGGACGTTCTGGCCGAGCACGCCGAGCACTACAAGGCACAGCTGGACGACCTCAACGGGCGGGTCGAGTACAACGTCAAGGCCGCCCACCGCGAGGAGGACGTACTGCGGCGGGTGCTGACCGAGGAGCCGGAGATCCGCGCCCTCAACGAGGCCAACCAGGCCGCCGGCGGCGGCGCGTACCAGGACAAGCTGCGCCTCGGCGAGCTGGTCGCCAACGCCGTACGGGCCCGCGAGGTCGCCGACGCGCACACCGTGGAATCGGCGCTCGCACCGAAGGCGGAGCAGTCCTGCCCCGGGCCCGAGGGCGCCGGCTGGCTGGTGAACCTGTCCTTCCTGATGCGGCGCGAGGACGCGGCGGCCTTCCTGGACGCCGCCGACCGGCTCGGCGCCGACCACCCGCACCTGGAGCTGCTGGTCAACGGGCCGCTCCCGCCGTACAGCTTCGTCCGCCCGCTAGAGTCCGCCGCCGCGGAGTGACCGGTGGGCCTGATCAAGGAACTGCTGCTGCTCCCGGCCGCTCCCATCCGCGGGACCGGCTGGGTGCTGCGGCAGGTCCTCACCGAGGCCGAGCGGCAGTACTACGACCCGGCCGTCGTCCAGCGCGAACTGCGCGAGCTGGCGGAGCAGCTGGACAACGGACAGATCGACGAGGCCGAGTTCGACCGGCGCGAGGACGCGCTGCTGGACCGGCTGGAGGAACTGCGGCGCCGGGAGTCCGGGGCCTGACCGCCCCGGCCTCCGCGCCGCTCCCCCGGGGTGGCATCCCCCGCCCCCCGTACCCCAAGGACATTCCCGACCCGGACAGTACGAGATCCCCGGAAAGCATCGCGCCGGACGCCCGACCGTGTACGGGACGGGAGGACGAGCGCGACCTGACATGGAGGAGATCCCCGACATGAACAACCGGCCGGCACTGGTGCTGGCCGTCGCCGGAGGCTATCTGCTCGGCCGCACCAAGAAGGCCAAGCTCGCCATCGGTATCGGCAGCATGGTCCTGGGCAAGCGACTGAATCTCAGCCCGCAGCAACTGGTCTCCCTGGTCAACGACCAGATAGCCGCCAACCCGCAGCTCAAGGAGTTGCGCGAACAACTGCGCGGCGATCTCAAGGGTGTGGGCAAGGCGGCGACCGGCGCACTGGTCACCAAGCGCCTCGACTCCCTGGCGGACAGCCTGCACGAGCGGACCCTGAACGTGCGCGACCGGTTGGACGCGGGCGAGGTCGGCGGCAAGGCCGCGGACACCGTACGCGGCGTGGCCGGCGGCGGACGGGACGACGAGGAAGCGTCCGACGACGGCGCGGAGGAGACCGCGTCGAGAAGCCGCGGCAGCGGCTCGCGGAAGTCCGGCGGTGAGCGACGCGGCGCCGACGGGAAGAAGAGCGCGGGCGCGCGATCCTCGAAGACCCCCGCCAGGACGAGCGCCAAGTCCGGCGCCAAGGCCGCACCGGACCAGCGCAAGCGGCCCGCGAAGCAGGCGGCCGCCGCGCCGAAGAAGACCGCGTCGGCCGCGAAGAAGACGGCCCGCTCCACCACCCGCCGGAGCGGGGGTGAGGGCCGTGGCTGACACGAAGTCCGGCGGGCCGATGGACACCGTCAAGGACACCGTGGCCGGCAACCCGGCCGTCGACCGCCTCAAGGAGGAAGCCGTCTCGTTCGCCGCCGCGCAGGCCCAGCGCCTGCTGGTGGCCACCGGGAAGCGGCTCGGCGAGGCCACCACCCGGCTCACGGACGTGGCCGAGGGCCGCAGCGAGAGCCTGGTCGGCCCGGTGATCAAGGAAACCCTCAAGGGCGCGGTCAAGGACACCGCCAAGAACTCCGTCAAGGGCGCCTTCAAGAAGCTCACCGGCGGGCGCAAGGGCGGTGGCGGCAAGGGCAAGTCCGTCACGATCAGCGAGGACGTCGACGTCGGCGTGCCGGTGCGCGAGGCGTACAACCAGTGGACGCAGTTCCAGGAGTTCAGCACCTTCGCCAAGGGGGTGCAGGGGGTGGAGTCCGCCGACGACACCGACTCCAACTGGCGCGCCAAGGTCTTCTGGTCGTCCCGCAGCTGGAAGGCGCACACCACCGAGCAGCTGCCCGACGAGCGCATCAGCTGGACCTCCGAGGGCGCCAAGGGCACGCTCAAGGGCGTCGTCACCTTCCACGAGCTGGCCGCCGGCCTCACCCGCGTGCTGCTGGTCATCGAGTACCACCCCAAGGGCCTGTTCGAGAAGACCGGCAACATCTGGCGGGCGCAGGGCCGCCGCGCACGGCTGGACCTGAAGAACTTCCGCCGCTTCGTGATGATGCGGGGCGAGGCGACCGGCGAGTGGCGCGGTGAGATCCGCGACGGCGAGGTCGTCGTCAGCCACGACGAGGCCGTGGAGCGTGAGGAGCGGGACCGCGAGGAGCGGGACACCGAGGGCGCGGGCAAGCCGTCCGAGGACGCGTACGAGGAGGAGTCCGGTGACTCCGCCGACTCCGGCGACGAGGAGCCGGCGGCCGAGGACGCGTACGAGGACGAGGAGGCGGCCGAGGCCGAGGACACCGAGGCGGACGACGAGGACGCGGACGCCGCGTACGAGGACGAGGCCGAGGAAGAGGCGGCGGACGAGCCCGAGGACGCGTACGACGAGGAGGGCGCCGAGGACGCGTACGACGAAGAGGAGGAACCGGCGTACGACGAGGACGCCGAGGACGAGCGGGAGCCGGAGCCGGCCCGATGAGTTCCCAGGTCCCCTCCCCCTACGGCTCCTCCAACGGCGGCGCCAATCTCGCCGACATCCTCGAACGCGTCCTGGACAAGGGTGTGGTGATCGCCGGTGACATCCGCATCAACCTGCTCGACATCGAACTGCTCACGATCAAGCTGCGGCTGATCGTGGCCTCGGTCGAGCGGGCGGAGGAGATGGGCATCGACTGGTGGCGCGACGACCCGACGCTGTCCTCCAGTGCCCGGCGCCGCGAACTCGCCCAGGAGAACGAGCGGCTGCGCGAGCGGATCGCCGCCCTGGAGGGCGGCCAGGAGACGCGAGAGGAGATCACTTGAGTACGCACGGCGCCGAGCTGATGTACACCTACGCCGTCGCCCGGGCCGGCTGCCGACCGCCGGAGGGCCTGCTCGGTGTCGCGGACGCACCCGTGGAGACCGTCACGGAGGGCGCGCTCGCCGCCCTGGTCTCCCGGGTGCCGGCCGCCGACTTCGAGGAGGAGGCGCTCCGCGCCCACCTGGAGGACATGGCGTGGCTGGAGCGGACCGCCCGGGCGCACCGCAGCGTGGTGGACACCGCGGCCGCGGAGTTCTGCGTGCTGCCGCTGCGCCTGGTGACGGTCCACCGCGACGAACGCGGGGTCCGGCAGGTCCTCGCGCAGCGCACCGAGGAGTTCCTGAGCGCGCTGGTGAGCCTGGACGGCCGGATGGAGTGGGGTGTCAAGGCGTACGTCGAGGACGCCGGGACCGCCAAGCCCGCCGTGCCCGCGGGCGGTTCGGCCCGCCAGGCGCCCGCCGACGGCTCGGGCCGTGACTTCCTGCGCCGGCGGCTCGCCCACCGGCAGGCCCAGGAGCAGAACCAGCGGCGCGCCGACGAACTGGCCCGCGCCGCCCATGAGGCGCTGGACAAGTTCGCCGAGCGCAGCCGGCTGCACCGCCCGCAGGACGCCCGGCTGTCCGGGGTCAGCGGCCGCAACGTGCTCAACGGCGCCTATCTGATCCCCCGCGAGCAGGCGGGGGCGTTCGCGGGCCTGGTCGGTGAGCTCGCTGACCGCAGCCCCGGTGTGCGGATCGAGCTGACCGGGCCGTGGGCCCCGTACTCCTTCGCCCAGCCGCCCCAGCCCCCGGAGGCGGGCGGCGACACCGGGACCGGTGCGGTATGACGTCGCCGGTGGCCGGCCCGCAGCCGGACAATCCCCTGGCGGAACGGCAGATCGCCCTGGTTGACCTGCTGGACCGGCTGCTGGCGGGCGGCGCGGTGATCGCGGGTGACCTCACCCTGCGCATCGCCGACGTGGATCTCGTACGGATCGACCTGCGGGCCCTGATCAGTTCGGTCAACGCCAACGTTCCCTCGCCCTTCGAGGAGTTGGAGCCGGGGTCCGGGCAAGCCGAGGAGGAGGTGGCGCCGTGACACGGCGTGTCGAACTGGACGAGGACACCGTGGAGCGCGACCTGGTGCGGCTGGTACTGACGGTGGTGGAACTGCTGCACCAGCTCATGGAGCGGCAGGCGCTGCGCCGCGTGGACCAGGGCGATCTGTCCGAGGACCAGGAGGAGCGGATCGGCCTGACGCTGATGCTGCTGGAGCGGCGGATGGGCGAGCTGTGCGAGCGGTACGGCATCGGGAAGGACGAACTCAACCTCGACCTCGGCCCGTTGGGTCCGCTGCTGCCCCGGGAGTGAACGCCGCGACGGCGCGCCGCGGCCCGCCGCAATGATCCGGCCGCGCTGCGCTCGCCCCCTCGCGCGACCGGGCCCGTACGGCCATCATGGCCTGTGCCTGAGCACATCCCTCAGCACGTCCTTTACGACTTCCGGCCGCACCGGCCCTCCGGCCGCTGCCGGGCTTCTTGGCGAACGAGGTGGCGCAGATGGGTACGGACACCGTGGAGGCGAGCCCGGAGCCGGTGCGGGCGCGGCGGCCCGGCGCGGTGGTGGTGGACTGGCTGACCACCACCGACCACAAGAAGATCGGCCATCTCTACCTGGTCACCGCGTTCGGCTTCTTCCTCCTCGGCGGGGTGCTGGCGCTGCTGATGCGGGCCGAACTGGCCCGCCCCGGCCTCCAGATCCTGACGAACGAGGAGTTCAACCAGGCGTTCACGATGCACGGCACGATCATGCTGCTGCTGTTCGCCACCCCCGCCTTCGCGGGTTTCGCCAACGAGATCATGCCGTTGCAGATCGGCTCGCCCGACGTGGCCTTCCCGCGGCTGAACATGCTTTCGTACTGGCTGTTCCTCTTCGGCGGCCTGATCGTGGTGGGCAGCATGCTGACGCCGACGGGCGCCGCGGACTTCGGCTGGACCGCCTACGCCCCGCTCAGCTCGATGGTCCGCTCCCCCGGCATCGGCGCCGACATGTGGATCATGGGCCTGGCGCTCGCCGGCTTCGGCACCATCCTGGGGTCGGTCAACTTCATCACCACCATCATCGGGATGCGCGCGCCGGGCATGACGATGTTCCGGATGCCGGTCTTCACCTGGAACGTGCTGTTCACCTCGATCCTGGTGCTGGTCGCCTTCCCCGTGCTGGCGGCCTCGCTGCTGGTGCTGGAGGCGGACCGGCGCTTCGGCTCGGTGGTCTTCGAGGGGCAGTGGGGCGGCTCGCTGCTGTGGCAGCACCTGTTCTGGTTCTTCGGGCACCCCGAGGTCTACATCATCGCGCTGCCGTTCTTCGGCATCATCACCGAGATCATCCCGGTCTTCTCCCGCAAGCCCATCTTCGGCTACGTGATGCTGATCGGTGCGACGATGGCGATCACCGGGCTGTCGGTCGTGGTGTGGGCGCACCACATGTTCGCGACGGGCGCGGTGCTGCTGCCGTTCTTCTCGTTCATGTCGTTTTTGATCGCGGTGCCGACGGGGGTGAAGTTCTTCAACTGGATCGGCACGATGTGGCGCGGCTCGCTGTCCTTCGAGACGCCGATGCTGTGGGCCGTGGGGTTCCTGGTGAGCTTCCTGTTCGGCGGTCTGACCGGGGTGATCCTGGCATCTCCGCCGCTGGACTTCCACGTCACCGACACGTATTTCGTCGTCGCCCACTTCCACTACGTCGTCTTCGGCACGGTCGTCTTCGCGATGTTCGCCGGCTTCTACTTCTGGTGGCCGAAGTTCACCGGCAGGATGCTGGACGAGCGGCTGGGCAAGGTGCACTTCTGGACGCTGTTCGTGGGCTTCCACACCACCTTCCTCGTCCAGCACTGGCTGGGCGTGGAGGGGATGCCGCGCCGGATCGCCGACTACCTGGCGGCGGACGGCTTCACCGCGCTCAACACCCTCTCGACCGTCGGCGCCTTCCTGCTCGGCCTGTCCACGCTGCCGTTCCTCTACAACGTCTGGAAGACGACGAAGTACGGCACGAAGGTCGAGACGGACGATCCGTGGGGCTACGGCCGCTCCCTGGAGTGGGCGACCTCCTGTCCCCCGCCGCGCCACAATTTCCTGACCATTCCGCGCATCCGCTCGGAGTCGCCCGCCTTCGACCTGCACCACCCGGGCATCGCGCGACTCACCCCGCCGGACGCTCCGGAGCCGCAAAAGCCCCAGGACTCGCAGGGGCCTCAGGAGACGCAGGGACAGCAGGATCATCCGCAGGCGACGCAGGAGGGCCCGGGGCGGTCCCCGAAGGAGCCGGGTTCAGCGCCCGGGTCAGCCGGTCCCTGATCTCCCGTATCCGGTCCGTCAGCTCCGGCGGCTCGCGCACCTCGAAGTCGAAGCCCATCAGGACGACGTGGATCACCAGGACGTCCAGCCGGTGCGCGCCGGTGTGCAGCAGGCAGCGGTGGTCGTCGAGCGGTTCGATCACGCCGTCGGACGGGGTGATCTGCTGAGCCGCCTCCTCGGCGCCGGCGTGCAGCACGAGGGTGGCCCGCTCGGCGTACGCGTGCGTGGAGACGCCCCGCGAGACGTAGTCGGCCAGGTTCTCGGCGGGGCCCGGGCGCGGTGTGAAGCGCGGGCCGTGCGGCGGGGTGGGGGTGATGCGGTCGGCGCGGAACGTCCGCCAGTCCCCGCGGTCCACGTCCCAGGCGACGAGGTACCAGCGGCGCTGCGCGGACACCAGGCGGTGCGGCTCGACGGTGCGGCGGGTGACCGTACCGTCGTGGCCCTCGTAGGCGAAGCGCAGCCGCTCGCTGTCCCGGCAGGCGTTGGCCAGTTCGGTGAGGACGGCGGCGTCGACCCGGGGGCCCGGGCGGCCGAGCATGGGGACGGTGAAGGCGTTGAGGGCGCCGACGCGGCGGCGCAGCCGGTGCGGCAGCACCTGTTCCAGCTTGGCCAGGGCCCGTACGGAGGTCTCCTCGATGCCTTCGACGCCGCCGGCCGCGGCGGTGCGCAGTCCCACGGCGACTGCCACCGCCTCCTCGTCGTCGAGGAGCAGCGGTGGCAGTTCGGCGCCCGCGCCCAGTTGATAGCCCCCGGCGGTGCCGGGGGCCGAGTGGACGGGGTAGCCCAGTCCGCGCAGGCGGTCGATGTCGCGGCGGACGGTGCGCGGGGTCACGCCGAGCCGGTCGGCGAGGTCCGCGCCCGTCCACTCGCGGTGTGCCTGCAGGAGAGAGAGCAGGCGCAGCAGTCGTGCCGAGGTCTCCAACATGCCGGGAAGTCTGGCAGTACATGCGGACAGCTACGGACCGCATGCTCCCGGCGTCACCACCTGTACCAGCGTGTGCGACCACCGCCCGCGCTCGTCGTACGGAAGAGGAAGCCGAGGAGCCACACGACCAGGACCGCGATGGCCACCCACCACAGTGCCTTGAGCGCGAAACCCGCGCCGAACAGGATGATTGCCAGAAGCAGTACCAGAAGAACAGGAACCATGTGAATCGCACCTCCGTTGCTCCGAGTGCCCCCGGCGTGCGGTGTTATGCGTCCTGTCTGACGAGGTCCGGTCAAGAACCGGCCGGGTGCGTGCCGTCCGCCCCGTCGCCCGTGACCCGGACCGTCAGGTCGTTGTCGCGGGTGTAGGACGGGCCGATCCTCAGCTGCCCCGACGGGCAGCCGACGGGCAGCGCCGGGTGGGTGACGGCTTCCTTCTTCTCCGGTACGTCGTCGAGCAGCCGGGCGATACGCACCGGCTCGGCCTCCTCGGCCGTACGCAGCCACAGGTCCCAGCTCTCGCTGCCGCCCTCCCAGCGCTCGGCGAGCTGGGCGTAGGGCAGGGTGAAGGCGAAGTCGGGGCCTTCACCGGTGAGCGGGACGGTGATGCGGGAGACCGCGCCGGCCGCCTCCTGGGCACCGCGGCGGGTCGTCGTGGCCTCGGCGCGGGCGCCCGGGCCGAGCGCGGCGCCGTACAGACGGCCCGCGACCGTCACTCCGCCGGCGTCGACGTGGACGCCCCCGGCCTCGGCATGCGGCCCGCGCAGCCAGCTGCGCAGCGCGAGACTGCCGGACCTGGTCGTGTACGGGATGCGGACGCCGAGCCGGCCGATCCCGGCCAGCGGGCGGCGGTCCACCAGGGAGCTCAGGTCGGTCACACCGGGCAGCAGCCGCTGCGGGCCGCGGCCGTCGCCGAGGTCGGCGTAGGCGTTCCAGCGGCCTTCGGGGAGCGCGACGGTGCTGGGCAGGACGGCGCGCAGCCGTCCGGAGCCGTTCGGGCCGAGCGGCAGCCGCAGCTCCTCGTCGGCGCCGCCGTCGCGCGGGCCGAGGACGAGCGCCGCGCTCCAGACCGGCCTGGTGCCCTGCGGGGCGGTGATGTCGAAGGTCAGGCCGCCTGCGGAGTCGGCGATGCAGTCCGCGCGCAGCGGCTGTGCGGGGCCGTCCGCCCTGCGGGCACCGCGGCCGGTGGCCGTGGCGTCCGGGCGGGCGGGGTCCGTGACCGTGGCCTCGTCCCGCACGGGAGCGACGGCTTCGGAACCGGCTGTCCCGGCGCCCGTCACGGGCAGTTGCGTCGACGCGTTCATACCCTCCGCACCCCTCTCACAGCGGCCTGCGCCGCGTCCTTGGTTGCGTACGCCCCGTGCTCCGGGCGGGGCCGGGTCCGCCGGGCGCCGGTGCGGACCGTCCCTCCGGTGCCGTGGGCGTGCAGAATCAGGAATGAGCTGTGCATGCGTCCCCGTATTCCGTCCCCGTGTCCCTTGGTCACCGCGGACGAGTACCGTCGTCCGCCCGTTGAACGGTTGGACCGTGGTTCCGGGTTCCGGGTTGGGGCCTTTGGCCAACTTGTTCCGAAAGAGTTAGGACATCGGTAGCGACGTCAGGGAACTTTCCCGAACCGTTGATCGTCGGTTCTGTGCCGTGCTGTATCGCCACAAGCTATGCCGTCCCGGGCCGTCCCGTCACGAGGTGTGCAGCCACCGGCTCGCCGCGCCGGGGTGCCCGTGCCCGTAGGGCGGGCGCGCGGTACGGTCCGGGCGCTCAGGGCCGGTAGGGCAGCTGGGGGACGGTGAAACAGTTGGTGTCCATGTCACCCTGGGTGACCCAGCCGCCCCGGCCGCCGCGCGCCGTATCGCGCCAGCGGGCGACCGACAGGCAGGTGCGGTCGGTGGCCGGCGGCTCGGCCAGCGGCCGGTACGAGGCGGGAAGCAGCAGGCCACGGGCGGTGTACGGCGCGCCCTGGCCGACGAAGCGCTCCACGCACGCACGGGTCAGCCGCTGCCCGCAAGAGCGCGCCGCGTCGGCGAACCACATCGCCGCCGCCCACCCCTCCAGCTGCCACTGGGACAGCGGTTTCCCCTGGGCGTACCGGGCCATCCCGGCGCGGAAGTCCCGGACCGCCGCGCCGCCCGGGCCGCTCCCCGGATCGTCGTAGTTGCGGCTGGCGCCGGTGGCCCACAGGGCGTTGCGGCAGCCCGGCGAATCCTTGTAGTCCTTCGCGACCGCATCCGACCAGTTCTGTACGTTCGTAACCTTCGCGACCGGCCGGACGCCCGCCGCGTCCATCGCCTCGCACAGCTGCGCGTTGCCGTGCGTGTCCATCGCGTCGAAGACCAGGTCGGCGCCCCGGTCGCGCAGCCCGGCGGCGACCGCGGGGAAGTTGGGCAGCGCGAAGTCGACCTGCTCGCTGGTCACGTCGTACCCCTCGGTCTCCAGACCGCGCACGATCAGCCGGGCGTACGCGGCGGACGCCGCCTGGTTGTAGGAGACGACGGCGGCGCTGCGGGCGCGCTGCACGCGCTTGAAGTAGCGGTAGACCTCCGTGCCGCCGTACAGCCGCCCGTCCCAGCCCGCCGCCTTGCCGTCCCGCGGCGCCCGGCTGCCGTAGATCCCGTACAGATGGGGGTACGTGTCGTACGCAGCGCCGACCGGCTGTCCCCCGATGTCGGGGACGCCCGCGGCGGAGACCCGGGGCGCGCCCGCGTAGTCCAGCGCGGTGGTCGCGACCAGCGCGAACACCTTGTCCTCCGTCAGGAGCCTGCGCACGCACTCGTTGTTGCCGACGCCGCTGCCGCCGTCGTCGCAGGTCACCGCGCGCACCGGCCGCCCGTTGACGCCGCCGCGCGCGTTCAGCGCCTCGAAGTAGGCCAGCGCGCCGTCCCGTGGCCCGGTGAACGCCTCGCCGCCCACCGGGCTCGTCGTACTGGTGATGATGCCGACGACGATCGGCTCGCGCCCGGGGGCGCCGGTGGCGGACGCGGTCCCACGGTGTTCGAAGTCACCCTCCGGCAGCCTGCTGCCGCAGGCAGACGTCAACGCGAGCAGCAGCGCCGCGGCGGCGGCACCGGCCGCCTCAGCAGCCCGGCGCGTCCGCATTGCCGCTCATGCCCACCAGCGCGCACAGGGTCTTGAGCGACACCTTCCACACCTTGCCCTGATGGACGGCGGCGCCCTTGGCGTTCGGCAGCGCGGTGGCGCCCTTGAGGGTGAGGCTGTACGTCACGTCGGCCTCGGTCGCCGAGGTGAACCGTACGGCGGACACCTGCGCCGCGACCTGCTGCCCCCGCTGGTCGCCGTTGAACGCCTCCAGCAGCAGCTGGAGGTCCTCGCCGTTCTGGAGGTACTTCGCCTTCTCCGCGTTGGACAGCTTCGGGTCGAAGAACTTCTTCCAGTTCCTCTTGATCTCGCGCTCGGCGGCTGCCGGATCGGCCGGAGCGTCGCCCGAGGAGGACGGCGTGCCGGCGGACACCGTTGCCGTGCCGGGGTCCTCCGAAGCGGAGGACGCCCCGCTGGGCGCGCGCTGCCCGCCGTCCTCGGCGTCACCGCAACCCGCCGCTCCGGCCGTCATCAGCAGTACCGCCGCCACCAGCGCCGGGACCCGCCGCGCACGCCCCCCACGGACCGTCATGTACACCACCGCCTGTCGTCGCGACCGGCCGGAGCCGGTCTGGCACAAGCCTTCTAGGTGCTGTCTCCACAGGGCATAGTGCAGGCATTCGCCGGAAGCCGCGAGGGGGCGTGATGCGCAACGCGCGAACACGGTTCGGGGCACGCCTGGCTCCGTGGGGCGGCTGGGCGGCGCTGGCGGGCGGCGCTGTGCTGTGCGCGGCCGGCTGGTACGGCGTCTCCGGCGAGCGGTTCGCCGAGCGGCAGATTCCGTTCCTGGCGTCCTGCTCGATCCCGGGCGCCGCCCTGATCATCGCGGGCGCGGTGCTGGTGGCGCGCGGCGACCAGGGCCTGGCGGCGGCGCGCGTCGAGGAGTTGTACGGGCTGCTGGTGACGTACGGGGCCGACGACGCGCCGGCGGGGGCGGGCTGGGTTGCGGCGGAGGCGGGCGGGACACCGGCGGGACCGGGCGGGGCTTCGGCCGCCCGGAAGGACCTGGACGCCGGCCCACCGCTCACCGTCCCCGGCGGAACGCTCCTGCACCGGCCCGGCTGCCCCCTGGTGGCGGGCCGCCCGGACGCCCGGCCCGCCGTCGGCGGCCCGCAGGGGGCGGACGGTCCCCCGCCCGCCCCCTGCCCCGTCTGTGAGCCGGACACCCCGCACCCCGGCCCGGACCGGTGAGCTCCCTCACGTACGACCTCACCCTGGCCGGACTCGCGGTGGGCAGCGCCGCCGCGCTCACCGGCATCGGGCTGATCGTCACCTACCGGGCCACCGGCGTCCTGAACTTCGCGCACGGCGCCGTCGCCATGGTGTGCGCCTACGTCCTGCGGCAGCTGGCGGTCGGCTGGAACTTGCCGCTGCCGCTCGCCGCCGCCGTCACCCTCCTCGTCGTCGCCCCCGGCATCGGACTCGCCCTGGACCGCGCCGTCTTCCGCCCGCTGTCCGTGCAGGGCGCGGGCCCGGCCCGCACCCTGGTCGCCTCCCTCGGTGTCTTCGTCCTCCTGGTCGGCGGCGCGGGCCTGGTCTGGGGGCCGGGAGCACGCGCGGACGCGCCCGCGCTGCTGCCCGACGACCCCTGGGTGCAGCTCGGTACGGCCGTCACCCTGGCCGCCGGAGTCGCCGCCGTCACCCGCTGGACCCGCTTCGGACGCGAACTGCGCGCCGTCGTCGACAACCGCCCGCTCGCCGTCCTCAGCGGCATCGACGCCGACCGGGTCGCCGCCGCGGGCTGGGCCTTCGGGGCCTTCACCGCCGGGCTGACTGGCGTACTGCTGGCCCCGCTGCTGCGCCTGGACCCGTACGGGCTGCCGCTGCTGGTGATGGAGGTGATGGCGGTCGCGGTGGCGGCCGGGCTGCGCAGCCTGCCGGTGGCGGTGGCCGTGGCCCTGGGCATCGGCGTCGCGCAGAGCCAGCTCACCCGGCTGCACCCGGGCGGCAGCCTGGAACCCCTCGTCCAGGCCGTCGGCGCCAACCTGTTCGCCGTGGCCCTGCTGGCCGCCGCCCTGGCCCTGCGCGGCCTCGGTGTCCCCCGCGTCCTGCCCGACGCGCCGCACGGCGGCACCGCGCCGGCCCTGCGCACCGGCCGGCTGCCCGACCACGCCGGGCGCGCCTGGCTGGTCTGCGGCATCCTCTTCCTGCTGCCCCTGGGCTTCGCGGGCGGCGATCTGCGCACCGCCGTGCAGGTACCGGCGCTCGCCGTGGTGCTGCTCTCCCTGGTGGTCGTCACCGGGCGCGGCGGCCAGATCTCCCTGGGCCAGGCCGCGTATGCCGGACTGGGCGCCCTGTTCACCGCGCTGCTCGCGGCCGGCCGCTTCCCGGGCCTGCCGGCGGTCCCCGGGCTGTCCGCCCTGCTGCTGGCCGTCCTGCTGACCGCGCCGCTCGGTCTGCTCACCGGCTGGCCCGCGCTGCGCAGGCACGGCGTCGCGACGGCCCTGGCCACCCTCGCCTTCGGCGTCGCCGTCAGTCGGTTCGTCTTCGCCCAGCCGTACGCCACCGCCGGTCTCACCCTCGACCGTCCCGCCGGTTTCGCCGGTGACCGCGCGTACTACGTCCTGGAACTGGCCCTGCTCGGCCTCGCGCTGCTCGCTGTGGCGGCGCTGCGCCGCGGACGTACGGGGCGCGCGCTGGCCGCGATGCGCGACCACGAGCCGGGGGCGGCCGCCGCGGGCGTGCCCGTACCGGCCATGAAACTGGCGGCCTTCACGGTGGGCGCCGCCCTGGCCGCGCTGGGCGGCGGGATGCTCGGCATGGCGCTGCGCGCCTTCGACCCGGCGTCCTACGACCCGGTGCGCGGCCTGCTGTGGTTCGCGGCCGTGCTGGTCCTGGGCGCCGACAGCCTGCTGGGGGCGCTCGCCGCCGCGGTGCTGCTGGTCGGTCTGGACGCGGGGGCGGAGGGCGGTGCGGCGACCGCGGTGATCGGCGTGCTCGCCGTCCTCACCGGACGGCTCCCGCACGGCCCGTACGCCGCCCTGCGCGCCGCCGTCGCCCGCCTGTCCGCCGCGCCGGAGCCACGGCTGACTCCGCTGGGCGCGCGCATACGGGGGCGGGCGGTGCCGGTGCGTACGCCGGTGGGCCGCACGCCGGTGGACCGTACGACGGCCGGAATCCGTGCCCCGGAGCCCCGCCGCTCCGCGGCCCACAGTCCGAAGCCCCCGCCTGCCTCCGCATCCCCGGCCCCCGCAGTCCCCGCGCTCCCTTCTCCCTCCCCCACCGGCCGTCTCACCGCCCGCGCCCTCCGCGCCCGTTACGACGGCTTCACCGTGCTGGACGGTGTCGACCTGGCCGTGGCGCCGGGCCGGATCACCGCGCTCATCGGGCCCAACGGGGCGGGCAAGAGCACCCTGTTCCACTGCCTGTGCGGCACCCTGCGTCCCGCCGGCGGCCGGGTGCTGCTCGACGGGACCGACATCACCCACCGCTCCGCGCACGTCCGGGCCCGCCTCGGGCTGGCCCGGACCTTTCAGCAGCTCGCCGTGTTCGACGGGCTGACCGTGGCCGAGAACGTCCGGGTCGGCGCCGAGCAGAGCGGCGTGCCGGACCCGGCGGCCGCCACCGGCCGGGCGCTGGGGCTGCTCGCCCTCGACGGGCCGCTGCGCACCGCGCCCGTCACCGGGCTGGACACCGGCGCCCTGCGCCGCGTCGAACTGGCCCGCGCCCTCGCCGGCCGCCCGCGTACCCTGCTGCTGGACGAGCCCGCCGCGGGCCTGGACAGTGCCGAGGTGGCCGTGCTCGCCGACGTCCTGCGCGCCGTGGCGGCCGACGGCACGGCGCTGCTCGTCGTCGAGCACGACCTCGGTCTGGTCGCCGGGCTGGCCGACACGGTCTACGCGATGGCGGCGGGCCGCATCGTGACCCGCGGGCCTGCCCGCCGCGTCCTGGCGGAGCCCCGGCCGTGAACGGGCAGGTGCGTGCGGACGGCCGGCCACGGCGGACCGGAGCGGCACGGGCACCCGCACCCGCACCCGCATCGACATCGACATCGGCATGAGCATCGAGACGGCCCTGTGCGCGGCCCGCGTCCGGTACGGCTCCCTGGAGGCCCTGCACGGCATCGACCTGGCCGTGCCGGGCCACTGCGTCACCGTGCTCCTCGGGCGCAACGGTTCCGGCCGCACCACCGTCCTGCGCGCGCTGGCGGGCACCGTGCCGCTCACCGCCGGACGCGTCGTGTGGCGCGGTACGGACATCACCCGGCTGCCCGCGCACGCCCGCGCGCGCCGCGGACTGACCCTGGTGCCCGACCGCGGAGCCGTCTTCGGCTCACTCTCCGTCGGCGAACAGCTCGAACTCGCCGCACCGGACGGCACCGTCGGACCTGCCCTGGAGGCCTACCCGCAGCTGCGCGCGCTGCTCGGCCGCCGCGCCGGCACCCTCTCCGGCGGCGAGCAGCGGATGCTCGCCGTGGCCCGCGCGCTGGCCGGCCCCGCCCGGCTGCTCCTCCTGGACGAGCCTGCCCAGGGCATGTCGCCGGCCGTCACGGCCCGTACGCACGCACTGCTCGGCGACCTGGCGGCCGCCGGACGCACGGTCCTCGTCGCCGAGCAAGCGCTGCCGCCCGGCCTGTGCCGCGCCGCCACGGTCGCGTACGTCCTGCGGCGCGGCACCGTCGCCTTCGCCGGCGAACCGGCGGAGGCGGCCCGCTTCCCCGGGGCCGGAGCCGGTGGCTGAGCCTGTGTCATGGCCTCGCCGGGCCGCTCACAGGTTCGGTGTCACCACCCGGCCGGTGAGTACGGGCAGCGCCCGGTCCCGCTTGCCGAGCCCGTACCGCCTGGCGCAGTGCGGCCAGGCCGACCAGCCCTGCGTACGCCGCACCCGTTCGGCGACGGCGATCTGCTGCTTGCGGGTGGCGAGGTCGGCGCGCGGCGCGTAGGCCAGGCCGCCGTACTCCTTCCAGGTCGACTGCCGGAACTGCAGTCCTCCGTAGAACGCGTTGCCGGTGTTCTTGCGCCAGTCACCGCCGCTCTCGCACTCGGCGATGCAGTTCCACGGCCCCTTGGTGAGGGAGCAGCCCGCCGGGGACGGCAGGTGGTGTGTCACGTCCCGCGCCTGCGCGCCCTCGGGCGCGCACAGCAGGACGACGGCCGGGACGAGGGACAGGACGGCCACTCTGCGGCGGCCGGCTTTCGCCGGACGCTTGGGCATCAGCACCCGAGAAGAATGGGACATCGGCTCACGCTAAACAGGGGCGGGCGGGGGCCCGCGCCGCCGCGCCGGACAGCGCGACGCCCCACCCGGTCGGTGGACGGCCGGGTGGGGCGTTCGGCGTACCGGCGCCGGGGACGGGGCCGTGCGGCGGCCCCGGCACTCAGACCGTGAGCCGCTGCCCCGGGACGATCAGGTTCGGGTCGCCGCCGACGACGGCCCGGTTGGCGGCGTACAGCTGACGCCAGCTCACGTTGTGCGCGGCGGCGATCCGGCTGAGCGTGTCGCCCTGCCGCACCGTGTACCCGCCGGTACCGGCCCGCGACCTGCCGCGGTCGGCGTGGCCTCCGGTGCCGCGCGCCTTCTTGCCGACCTTGGCTCCGACGTCCCGGCGGACGTCCTTGCGCACGTGCCGCTCGCCGCTGCTCTGGCCTGAGCGGTACGCCTTCGGTGCCTTGGGCGCGCTCCCGTACGCGCCGGCCCGTGCGGCGCAGGTCGGCCAGGCGCCCCAGCCCTGCGACGCCTGGACGCGGGTGGCCACGGCGATCTGCTGGGAGCGGCTGGCTCCGGCGGCCGTCGGCGCGTACGCGGTGCCGCCGTGTGCGCGCCAGGTGCTGTTGGTGAACTGCAGGCCGCCCGAGAAACCGTTGCCGGTGTTGATGTGCCAGTTGCCGCCGCTCTCGCAGCGGGCGATGCGGTCCCACACTCCGCCGTCCGCCGCCTGTGCCCCTCCGGCGGTGGCGGCCACCAGCGCGAGCGGGGCCACGAGGGCCGCCCCGGCGAGCGCGGCGATGTCACGGCGTATGACGCCCTTCGAGAAAGGCATGGAATCCCTCTCCACGAACCCGGGAGTCCCCCTGGTGCCGTGGCGCGGGCGCGTCTTGCGTCCGCGGACCTCGGCACCCCGCCCGCCGCGGGGTGGTGCCGGTCGTGCTCGGTGGTGCTGCGTGCGGTGCATCCGGTGCCACACGACGCGGCTCGTGAGCCGTGCCCTGCGCGGCGGGCCGGCCATGGTGCCGGCCGGCGGTGGATGCGGACGGCGGGCGTCCCCGGGTGGTGCTCGGTGCACACGGCCGGAGAATGTAGGGAGGCTCACGCGCTGTTATCAACCGTGTCGTCGTCCTACCTGGCCAGTCGGGCGTTACCGGAGGTATCAGCCAAAACAGGCCACCCACTTGATTCCTCGATTTCCGCATTTGTCACCCAGCCGACCCGACGATCTGTGACCCACCTCACCGCCCCAACTTCCGTGTCCGCAGCACGGGTTGGCAGGGAGTGAGCGGTTCCGGTCCGCATCTCACGCTCCGCTTCGAACGGTTCGATTCCGTACCCGGCCGCGCGTGACTCCTGCCACAGATCGCCCGTTGTCCTGGTACGAGCCGGGACCCGCCCGGCAGCCCGCGCAACGATCGAGGAGCCATCCGTGCCGCGCATGCTCGACGTCAGTGACGACGTTCGCGCCGAGATCGGTGACGAAGAAGCCGAACGCCTGCTGGCCGGTGGCAACACCCCCGGCAACTACGACTGCACCTCCTGCCGCACCCCCGGCGACAGCGAGCAGGAGCGCACCAGCACCGTCCTGTTCGTCGGCGAGGAGACCGCGGTGCTCGCGTTCGCCCACGCGTCGTGCATCCCCTCGCAGGTCGTACCGGTCTCCGAGGAGCAGCTCCAGGGCGCCGTGCGCTCCATCACCGGCGAGGACGGCCACGCCGCCGAGCCGCCCGCCGGGCCGCCGCCCGCCACGCCCTTCGCCGCCCTCCCCGGCGAGCACCGGCAGGCGACACTCGGTGTCACCTGCGGCCTGGTCCTGGTCGAGGGCGACCTGCGGCCGGCGCTGGTCGTCGAGCCGGCCGGGCCCATCGCCCGCCCCGGCTCCACCGAGCCGGGCGACGCGTTCCTGCCGCTGCTCCTGGAGCACGGCTTCGCCCCGGTGACGGACATGGCCGTACTGCCCGCCCCCAACCCGGGCTGGTCGGTGCTGCTGGCCGCCGGGCAGCTGCACGCCATCCTCCAGCCGGGCACCGACGGCGGCCAGCCCAGTTCGTGGTGGCAGGCGCACCAGCCGCTGCCCGTCTCGGACGGCTGGCGCGCCGCCGCGGGCAAGGCGCGGACCGTCCTGGTGTACGCGGCCCCGGTGGGCGCCGTCGGCCATCAGCCGCGGGAGGACCTGATGCGCGAGGCCATGGAGAAGGCCGCCGCGGAAGGCAAGCTGGTGGCCGCGTCGATGCCGCTGGCGGGCACCTGACCGGCGCGCTTCCTCGTCCGGGTGCCCCGGTCCCGCCCGTACGGGACCGGGGCACCGTGCCGCACCCTGCCGGTTTCACGAGCCGGCCGTGAGCCGGTCGCACTCCCCTCCGAACAGCCGATTCTTCGCAGAGACCGCATCCCGGGAGCATCCGGGTCGTTGGCACAGACGTGCACGCATACGACCCCTCCTCCCGCGTCCCGTATCCCTACCAGATCCCCGGCATGCGCCCGTCGCACGACGCGACCACGGCGACCATGGCGGCCCCCCACGCCGCCCCCGCCTCGGCCACGCCGATCTACGACTCGCTGTACGCCGAGTACCGCCGCTCCTTCCGGGCGCTGCCGGGGGACCGGAGCGGCGAGGAAGGGCTGAGCGCCGAGGCGATGCGGAGCATCTGGGGCCGTACCACCACCGCGACCGGCCACCTCCCGTCGTCCGGCCACTGGGAGCCGGTCCCCCGCCAGCAGTACCACGGCCACCCGCACCACGCGGGCGGCCACCACCGCGGCCACTTCCCCCCGGCGCTGCCCCCGGCACCCCGCGAGTACCGCCCGCACGGCCACTGACCGGCCCGCACGCTCCGCACACTCCCGTATGCCCGCGCCTACCTCCGTACGGCCCCGCACACCTTCGTACGCCCCGTAAGCCCCACGCACGAAAACGGTGGCGGGGGGGGGGGGGAGAGACCCCCCCCCCCCCCCCCCCCCCCCCCGGCTGGTCGCCTCTTCTTTTTTTTTTTTTCTTATCGCCGTAAAGAGAGGGGGGGGGTGGTGACCCCCCAAAAGCACACCTC
>NZ_JBVIBD010000002.1:0-88429 GCF_055573595.1 Streptomyces sp. NPDC030165
TCTGGCGTTGACTTTTGGCACGCTGTTGAGTTCTCAAGGAACGGACGCTTCCTTTGTGCCTGTTTCACCAGGCTCTCCGGGCGCTTCCCTTCGGTCTTGCGTTTCCGACTCTATCAGATCCTCGCGGTCCTGATTTCCGCCGGTGCGTTTCGACCTTTCGGCTTCTGCGCGGTTCCAACCTTACCAGATCCGTTCGGCGTTTCCGCTTTCCGTATCCGGCCCCTGCTGGAGCGGGACGGCCGTCCGGCTTTCGCTTTCCGGCCTTTCCGACTCTATCAGATCCGATTTCCGTTCCGTTTTCGGGACGAATCCGTATCCGATTTCTTCGGAGGGTTTTGCCTTTCGGCTGTTCCGACTTTATCAGAAGTCATTTGCCGATCTGAAATCGGCGAACGTTTTCCGGATAAAGATGCGGAAGTGCTTCGCGGAATCAGCGCTCCGACCGAAGCAGAAGAGAGACTAACCGTTGCGCTCGAACATGTCTAGTCCGTGGCAACCGTTCGAATCTACCTCCCCGTGCTGCCCGTGTCAACGGACGTCTTGGGGAGGTGAGGAGATTAGCAGGTCAGCGGGGCTGTACGCACATCAGGCGGCGGTCGGTACGGGAGCCTCGCGGTCCGCGTTGTCGACGTCTCCTGTTTCGCCTGATCGGACGGCACGGCCGCCGAGCACGTACACGTACGTCAGAAAGGCCAGCTCGGCGGCGACGCCGATGGCGATGCGGGCCCAGGTGGGCAGGCCGGAGGGGGTGACGAAGCCTTCGAGGATGCCCGACACGAACAGCACGGCGGCCAGGCCGATGGCGACACCGAGGGCGGTGCGGCCTTCTTCGGCGAGGGCGGTGCGGCGGGTGCGCGGGCCGGGGTCGATGACGGTCCAGCCCAGGCGCAGGCCGATGCCGGCCGCGACGAAGACCGCGGTGAGCTCCAGGAGGCCGTGCGGGATGAGCAGCCCGAGGAAGGTGTCGAGGCGGCCGGCCGAGGACATCAGGCCGAGGCCGACGCCCAGGTTGAGCATGTTCTGGAAGAGCACCCAGAAGACCGGCAGGCCGAGGAAGGCGCCCAGGACCAGGCACAGGGCGACCGCCTGGGCATTGTTCGTCCACACCTGGGCGGCGAACGATGCGGCGGGGTGGCTGGAGTAGTACGCCTCGTACTCCCCGCCCGGCCGGGTCATGGCGCGGAGGTCCTCGGGGGCGCCGATGGCGGCCTGGACTTCAAGGTGGGTGGCGATCCACCAGGCGATGAGGGCGCCGACCCCGGTGGAGAGCAGGGCCGTCGGTATCCACCAATGGCGCAGCCGGTAGACCGCGGCGGGGAACGACGCCGTGAAGAAGCGGGCGGCGTCGCGCCAGGAAGCCTTGCGCGCGCCGGTGACCGTACTGCGGGCGCGGGCCACCAAGGAGGTGAGGCGTCCGGTGAGGGCGGGGTCCGGGGCGCTGGCCTGGAGGAGGGACAGGTGGGTGGTGGTGCGCTGGTAGAGGGTGACAAGTTCGTCGGCCTCGGCGCCGGTGAGGCGGCGTTTGCGGCGCAGCAGTTCTTCGAGCCGGTCCCACTCGGCGCGGTGGGCCCTTACGAAGACATCGAGGTCCATGGATTCAGCTCCTGGCGGCGCCGTGCGGTGACTGTGCCGTCAGCTTGGCAGACTGGCCTGGCCGACAGTGGGGCGGGCGGCGGTTCGAAGACGGACCGGTAGGGACCGGTACGAACCGGCTCGGACTGGTACAGACCGGTTCCGACCGGGGTAAGGGAGGACGGCGCAGGTGAACGAGCTCGTGACGGGCGAGGCGGTGGTGTTGGGGCTGCGGCCGGCCCGGCTGCCGAGCCGGGCGCTGGCGGTCCTCGTCGACCTCGCGGTGACCTGGAGTGCGTACGTCCTGGTGTCGGTGCTGATGATGAGTGCCACGGCGTCGATGGACGAGGCGGCGGAGGCCGCCGTCTCGGTGGCGTTGTTCGTGCTGGTGCTGGTCGGGGTGCCGATCGTGGTGGAGACGCTGAGCCACGGCCGGTCGCTGGGGAAGCTGGTGTGCGGGCTGCGGGTGGTGCGCGAGGACGGCGGGCCGGTCCGGTTCCGGCACGCGCTGGTGCGCGGCGCGCTGGGCGCGGTGGAGATCGTGCTGACGATGGGCGTGGTGGCGTGCATCGCCTCGCTGGTCTCGGCCAGGGGGCGGCGGCTCGGGGACGTTTTCGCGGGCACCGTCGTCGTACGGGAGCGGATACCCACCCCGCGCGGGATGCCGGTGCTGCCGCCCCCGCCGCCCTGGCTGGCGGCGGAACTCAGCGCGCTGGACCTGTCGCGGGTCCCGGACAACTGGTGGCTGACGGTGCGCCAGTACCTGAGCCGAATACCGCAGCTCGATCCGCAGGTCGGCGGGGCCATGGGGGCTCGGCTGGCGGCGGATCTGTGCGGCTGGACCGGGGCATCGGTGCCGGCGGGGATGCATCCCGGGATGTATCTGTCCGCGGTGGTGGGTGAGCGGCAGGCGCGGGAGGCGCAGCGGGCGTTCGGAGCGCCGTTGGGGGCTCCGGGGCCGGTGGCGGCCGGGTCGGGGGGCGCGTACGGAGGTGCGTATCAGGGTGATGCGTACGGGAGCGGTCCGGGGGCGGTGCGTGCGGAGACGTCGTACGGGATGCCCACGGCGGAGCGGCGCGGTGCGGGTGCCGGGGAGCGGGACGACGAGGCGACGGGCGGGCACAGGAGCGGGAGCGGGTCGGAGGGCGGCCAGGAGCGGCGTACGGGGTTCACGCCGCCGGCGTGAGGACCGGCCGGTGTGGGAGGCGGCCGTTGTGGGAGGCGGCCGGTGTGCGGCGTCGTGCCGGTGGGGGCCGGGCGGTCAGGGGAAGGTCGAGGGCGGGGTTTCCAGGTCTTCGAGTTCGATGCCGGGGGCGGACAGGACGACGTCGCCGGCGAGGTGGACGGCGTGCTGTTCACCGGTCTCCAGGTCGTTGACCTGGTATTCGTCCGCGGTCAGCGGGCCGTTGTCAGTGGGGTGTGCTGTCCTTTTCACCAAGGCCCAGGACTGGTCGAGCGTGCGGGGAGCGAGGACGGGGGGTGTGAAGGCCACCAGGCGGGTGCGGACGGCTCCGGAGCCGGGGGCGGGGCGGAGCAGCCGGGCGGTGGCGACGAGAAAGGCGGGGGACGCGCCGGTGAAGGCGTGGGCGGGGACGTTGCCTTCCGTGGCGTGGTCGCCGGCCGGGTCGGTACGGACCCATGTGACGCCCTCCAGGGCGGCGCCGCGTACCTGCCAGCCGCCGGCGTGGAGTTCGAGACGGATGGGGCGGCCGAGGTCGTCGAGGGTGAGATCGACGGAGCCCGCGTGGTCTCCGGAGGGGGTGGTGAGCTGGGAGACGTAACGCCAGCCGGACGGGCCGGTGGCGCAGTGGAAGTGTTCTTCGCCGAGGGGGGTGTGATCGTGCGGGTCGTGGAGGGAGTAACGGCCGCGGGGCATGGGGGTCCTTGGTCGGGTCCGGTGGTACGGGTCAGGCCCCCGCCGTGGTGCTGGGCGGGGGCCTGGATCACCGGCTGCCGGTGGTGGTGCCCGACGTACGCGGTGGCAGGGCGGGCACCGGGTGCACGGGGATCAGTAGCGGTAGTGGTCGGACTTGTAGGGGCCCTCGACCGTGACGCCGATGTAAGCGGCCTGCTCGGGGCGGAGGGTCGTCAGCTTGACGCCGAGGGCGTCGAGGTGGAGGCGGGCGACCTTCTCGTCCAGGTGCTTGGGCAGGACGTAGACGTCGGTCGGGTACTCCTCCGGCTTGGTGAACAGCTCGATCTGGGCCAGGGTCTGGTCCGCGAAGGAGTTGGACATCACGAAGGAGGGGTGGCCGGTCGCGTTGCCGAGGTTGAGCAGGCGGCCCTCGGACAGCACGATCAGGACCTTGCCGTCAGGGAAGGTCCAGGTGTGGACCTGCGGCTTGACCTCGTCCTTGACGATGCCGTCGATGGCGGCGAGGCCGGCCATGTCGATCTCGTTGTCGAAGTGGCCGATGTTGCCGACGATCGCCTGGTGCTTCATCTTGGCCATGTCGGAGGCCATGATGATGTCCTTGTTGCCCGTCGTGGTGACGAAGATGTCGGCGGTCTCGACGACCTCGTCCAGGGTGGTGACCTGGTAGCCGTCCATCGCGGCCTGGAGCGCGCAGATCGGGTCGATCTCGGTGATGATGACGCGGGCGCCCTGGCCGCGCAGCGACTCGGCGCAGCCCTTGCCGACATCGCCGTAGCCGCAGACGACGGCGGTCTTGCCGCCGATGAGGGTGTCGGTGGCGCGGTTGATGCCGTCGATCAGGGAGTGGCGGCAGCCGTACTTGTTGTCGAACTTCGACTTGGTCACGGCGTCGTTCACGTTGATCGCCGGGAAGAGCAGCTTGCCGTCGCGCTGCATCTCGTAGAGACGGTGCACGCCGGTGGTGGTCTCCTCGGTGACACCGCGGATCTCCGACGCGAGCTTGGTCCACTTCTGCGGTTCCTCGGCGAGGGTGCGGTTGAGGAGCTGCAGGACCGCGCGGTGCTCGTCGTTCTCCGCGGTCTCGACGGCGGGGGCCTTGCCGTCCTTCTCGTACTCGACGCCCTGGTGGACCAGGAGCGTGGCGTCGCCGCCGTCGTCGAGGATCATGTTCGGGCCGCCGGTGGGCGAGTTCGGCCAGGTCAGCGCCTGCTCCGTGCACCACCAGTACTCTTCGAGCGTCTCGCCCTTCCAGGCGAAGACCGGGACGCCCTGGGGGTCCTCGGGGGTGCCGTTCGGGCCGACCGCGATGGCGGCCGCGGCGTGGTCCTGGGTGGAGAAGATGTTGCAGGAGGCCCAGCGGACCTCGGCGCCCAGAGCGGTGAGGGTCTCGATCAGCACGGCGGTCTGCACGGTCATGTGCAGCGAGCCGGTGACACGGGCGCCGGCCAGCGGCTGCGCGGCGGCGTACTCCTTGCGGATCGCCATCAGGCCGGGCATCTCGTGCTCGGCGAGGGTGATCTCCTTGCGGCCGAAGGCGGCGAGGGACAGGTCGGCGACCTTGAAGTCCTGGCGGTTGGCTGCGGTCGACATTCGGGTTGCTCCCGGGGTCGAGGGTGGTTGGCTGGCAGTCTGCGGCGCGGGCAGGTGGGGACGTCACCGCCCGGAGTTCCGCGCAGGCGGACGTACCGCATGAGCGGCATACCGCGGGACGGCAAACCGTACGGGCGGTTCCGCGTGGGCGGACGCACCTCTCCCCTGGCCGCAGCGCAGTCCGTCGGAGGCCCTCTCTCCCTCGGCCGGCCCGCGGGGCGGACCGCCCGACCGCCATCAGCAGCGACGTCTGGCACTGGTCACGAATCTACACCGATCGCCCCCGGGAACCCCAGCCCGCCCTAGGAAAATGCGAGCGGTTGCATGGGGCGGGGGGCGGCAGGGGTGATGGAGGCGTGGGTGCCGGGTGCGTGGGCGCGGGTGGCTGGTGCGCGGTTGGCTGGCGGGTGGGTGTGGGGGGGCAGGTGCGGGAGGCGGGCGCGTGGGTACGGGTGGGTGCGGGTGGCAGGCGTTCGGAGGGCCGCGTGGGGCTGGCGCATGGCGTGGGTGGTGGGCGAGCGGGTGCGGGTACGTCGGTGCGGATGGCGGGCGCATGGGGCCGGTGCATGGCGTGGGTGGCGGGCGCGTGACCAGGTAACGGGCCCGTGGCCGGATGGCGGGTGCGTGGTCGGGCGGTGGGCCCGTGGCCGGGTAGGGAGCGAGCCCGTGGCCGGGTAGCGGGCCCGTGGCCAGGCGGTGGGTGCGTGGCCTGGCAGCGGGGCGGGCCCGTGGCTGTTGGGGCGGGGCGGGGTGGCAGCGGAGTGGCGTCGGGCACTGTGCACCTGCCCGTCCGTGTTGGAGGATGCGGTAAGCGCGAGGACACTTGCACGTCACCTCGCGCGGACGTCCGTTAGGAGAACCACGTGACCACCAGTCCAGCTGATCCCCTTAAGGGCGCGGGGAGGGGCGGGCAAGGGCTGAAACTGCTCGCAGTGACCGCCTGCCCGACCGGCATAGCCCACACGTACATGGCCGCCGAGAAGCTGACCCAGGCCGCCGAGTCGCTCGGCCATGAGATGAAGGTGGAGACGCAGGGGTCGATCGGGGCCGAGAACGTCCTCTCCGACAACGATGTCAGAACCGCCGACGGCATCATCATCGCCGCGGACAAGGACGTCGACCCGGCCCGCTTCGTCGGCAAGAAGCTGCTGGTGGTGGGCGTGGCCGAGGGCATCCGCCATCCGGAGGAGCTGATCGAGCGGGTGCAGGGCGCCCCGGTGTACGGGGTGGACGGTGACGAGGGCGAAGTCGGAGCCGGCCGTGGGGCTGGAGCCGGGAGCGGGTCCGGGGCCGGGGCTGGAAGGGATTCGGGCGGCGCGGGGGCGGCCGGTGCGCGCGGGGGCCGCCGGGGCCCCGGTGCGCGGTCCGGCCGGGGTGGCGGGGCCGGGGGCTCCGGGGGCAAGGAGCGCAGCCTCGCGTACAAGGCGCTGATGAACGGTGTCAGTTACATGATCCCGTTCGTCGTGGTCGGCGGTCTGCTGCTGGCGCTGTCCCTGGCGGTCGGCGGGGAGCCGACGCCGAAGGGCCTGGTCATCCCGGAGGGCACCTTCTGGGCGCACGTCAACGACATCGGCACCATCGGGTTCCAGCTGATGGTGCCGATCCTCTCCGGCTACATCGCGTACGCGATCGGAGACCGGCCCGCGCTGGTGCCGGGCATGATCGGCGGCTGGATAGCCAACACCGGCGAGCTGTACGGCTCCGAGGCGGGCGCGGGGTTCATCGGGGCGATCGTCACGGGCTTCCTGGCCGGGTACCTGGTCATGTGGATCAAGAAGGTCCGGGTGCCCCGGTTCGTACGGCCGATCATGCCGATCATCGTGATCCCGATCGTCGCGACGGCGGTGCTCGGGCTGTTCTTCATCTACGTCCTCGGCAAGCCGATCTCGTGGGTGTTCACGCACCTGACGGACTGGCTCAGCGGCATGACGGGCACCAGCGCGATCGCGCTCGGCGCGGTCCTCGGCCTGATGATCGCGTTCGACATGGGCGGGCCGGTCAACAAGACGGCGTTCCTGTTCGGTACGGGGCTGATCGCGACCGGCAACCAGACCGTCATGGGCATGTGTGCCGCCGCGATCCCGGTGATGCCGCTCGGCCAGGGCCTGGCCACGCTGATCCGCCGGCGCCTGTACTCCGACCAGGAGCGGGAGACCGGCATGGCGTCGCTCTTCATGGGTCTGTTCGGCATATCTGAGGGCGCGATCCCGTTCGCGGCCGCCCGGCCCGCGCAGGTCATCCCGGCGAACATGCTGGGCGGCGCGGTCGCCGGCGCGGTGGCCGGCATGGCCGGGGTGACGGACGCGGTGCCGCACGGCGGACCGATCGTGGCGATCCTCGGCGCGGTCGGCGGGGTGCCGATGTTCTTCGTGGCCGTGGCGGCCGGGTCGGTCGTGACGGCGCTGACGACGGTCGCGCTGGTGGACGTGTCGGCGCGGCAGAAGGGGCACGCGGCAGCGGCCGAGAGGCCGGCGGCGGCTCCGGAATCAGGGCCGGAGCCGCAGTCGGAATCGGAGCCGGAGCCGAAGTCGGAGCCGGTACTGGCCGGTGTCGGTGCGGCTGCGGCGGGTGGTGCTGTGACAGGTGGTGCTGTCACAGGCGGCGTTGCGGCACCCGGGGCACCCGGGGCACCCGGGGCTACCGGGGCTACCGGGGCTACCGGGGCTACCGGGGCTACGAGAAGTGTGCGTACGGAGGCCAGTTCTGAGGGCGGGGCCGACGGGACGGGGACGAGTGGCGGCCCGGCCGGTGCGGGCGCGTCGGACGGTGGCCTGCTCGACGCGGAACCGGAGCACGAAGAGGCGGAAGGCGAGGAGGCGGGAGGTGAAGGCCCCGGGGGCGAGGGTCCCGGGGGCGAGGTGCTTTCCGGGTATCTCACGCGGGAGACCGTGAAGGTGCGGCTGGCCGCCGACGGCAAGGAGGCCGCGATTCGCGAGATGGCGGAACTCGCGGCCCGTACCGGCAAGGTGGCGGACGTGGACGAGCTGGTCCGGGTGGCGCTGGCGCGCGAGGCGCAGGGCACCACCGGGCTCGGCGAGGAGATCGCGATCCCGCACGCCAAGACGGACGCCGTGACCGCGCCCGTCGTCGGCTTCGCGCGTTCGGCTGAGGGTATCGACTGGGACTCGCTGGACGGTACGCGTGCCAAGCTGGTGTTCATGATCTCGGTGCCGGAGGCCGCCGCCGGAGACGAGCATCTGCGCATCCTGGCGCTGCTGTCGCGGAAGCTGATGGACGCGGACTTCCGGGCGCGGCTGCAGAGCGCGCCGGACGAGGCGGCGATCCTGCGGGTGCTGAGCGAGGTCGGCTAGCCGGGCAGCTGTCGGGTGTCCAGCCGGGCACCCGGCAACCGGGCCGCCCTCGGGCAACCGGGCAACCGCCGCGCGACTGGACAACCGGGCAACCCGGCAGCTGCCCCGCGATCGGGTGCCCCTCAGGCAGCCGGGCAGCCGCCACGCGACCGAAGCAGGTTACGGGTAGCCGCAGCAACCGGCACGTAGCCGAAGCAGCCATCGAGTAGCCAAAGCAATCCCCACGTAGCCGAAGCAACCGCCGCGCAACCGAAGCGGCCATCGGTCGGGAACGGCAAGGCCCCGCACCACACCCGGTGCGGGGCCTGTCCGTACCAAGGAGTACGGAGGAGTACCAAGGAGTACGAGGGACTGCGAAGGAGCGCGAGCAGCGCTGCCCGCACGAGGCGGCCCGGACCTGCTGCGGTCCGCCCGGAGCCCGGCTACATCAGGCCCCGCCCGGCGTCTTGGCAGGGTTGTCGCCCGAGGCGGCGGCGGACTCGTCGTAGATGTCCGGCTCCAGGTAGATCACGCGGGCGATCGGGACGGCCGCGCGGATGCGGTCCTCGGCCGCGTTGATCGCGTCGGCGACCTCCTTGGCGGTGTCGTCGTGCCGGACCGCGACCTTGGCGGCGACGAGGAGTTCCTCGGGGCCGAGGTGGAGGGTGCGCATGTGGATGACGCGGGTGACGGTGTCGCCGTCGACCACGGCCGCGCGGATCTTGGCGACCTGTTCGGGGCCGGCCGCCTCACCGAGCAGCAGGGACTTGGTCTCGGCGGCGAGGACCAGAGCGATCAGGACGAGGAGGGCACCGATGCACATGGTGCCGATGCCGTCCCACACACCGTTGCCGGTGGCGAGGGTGAGGCCGACGCCGCCGAGCGCGAGCACCAGGCCGACCAGTGCGCCGAAGTCCTCCAGGAGGACGACGGGGAGTTCGGGGGCCTTGGCGCGGCGGACGAACTGGGCCCAGCTCTGCTTGCCGCGCAGCTCGTTGGACTCCTTGATGGCCGTACGGAAGGAGAAGCTCTCGGCGATGATCGCGAAGACGAGGACGCCGACCGGCCAGTACCAGTTGTCCAGCTCGTGCGGGTCGTGGACCTTCTCGTAGCCCTCGTACAGGGCGAAGACGCCGCCGATGGTGAACAGGACGATGGAGACGAGGAAGCCGTAGATGTAGCGCTCGCGGCCGTATCCGAAGGGGTGTTCCTCGGTGGCGGCGCGCTTGGCCTTCTTGCCGCCGAGGAGCAGGAGTCCCTGGTTGCCGGAGTCGGCGACGGAGTGGACGCCTTCGGCCAGCATCGAGGACGATCCGCTGAAGGCGAAGGCCACGAACTTCGCCGCCGCGATCGCCAGGTTGGCGCCCAGCGCCGCGACGATCGCCTTGGTACCGCCTGATGCACTCATGGGTGGCGCATTTCCCTTCCGTCGACCGGCTGCGGTGCGCAGCCTGCTCCGAGGCCGCTCCGAGGGCTCCTTTACGAACCCTTTAGGCGGGTCATTGTTGCAGCCCGTCCGCCGGGGCGCGCACGGGGCCGCCGACCGGGACACCGGACGGGCGGGGCAGCGGCTCCGAGCGGCCTCGGCCGTTCCGGGCCGTTCCGGGCCGTTCCCGGACAGTCCCAGCCGTACTGTCCCTCCCGTCCGCTGTCCGCCCCGTCCGCCCTGCCCCTCCCGTCCGCTCTGTCCGTTCTGCCCGCTCTATCCGTCAGATCGCCACAGTCGCCCGGAAGACAGTCCCCTCCCCCGTCAGTTCCACGTGTTCCCCGGCCGGTACGAAGGCCGACTCGCCCGGGGTGAGCGTCAGCTCCCCGCCCGCGCCCCCTCGCAGCACAATCGTTCCTGCGGTGCACAGCAGGATCTGCGGGGTGCGGTCGCCGAGGGTGCGGGGCGCGCCGCCGGGGGCCAGGAGGAAGCGGGAGAGCCGGAACTCGTCGATCGGGGTCTCGTAGACCTCCTCGCCCGACGCCGTGGCCTCCTCCGGCCGCAGCACCCCCGCGTCGCGGGCTTCAAAGCGGACCACGCGCAGCAGTTCCGGCACGTCCACGTGCTTGGGGGTCAGGCCGCAGCGCAGCACGTTGTCGGAGTTGGCCATCAGTTCCACGCCGAGGCCGCTGAGGTAGGCGTGCGGAATGCCGGCGCCCAGGAAGAGCGCTTCGCCGGGCTGCAGCCGTACGTGGTTGAGGAGCATGGCGGCGAGCACGCCCGGGTCGCCCGGGTAGTGGTGGGCGATGGCGGCGTACGCGGCGTAGGAGTCGGCGTGCGGGCCGCCTTCGCCGGCCAGGCGTCGGGCGGCGGCCGCGGCCTGTTCGACGGTCTCGGCCGTGTCATCGTGTCCGGCGCCGAGTACGGCGGTGAGCACCTCGCGCAGCGCGGCGTCCTCCGGGGCGGCGCGCAGGATGTCGGCGTACGGCTTGAGGGCGCCCACGCCGAGTCCTTCGAGGAGGCCGGCGGCCTCGGCCGGGTGCCGGAAGCCGCAGAGTCCTTCGAAGGGGGTGAGGGCGACGATCAGTTCGGGCTTGTGGTTGGCGTCCTTGTAGTTGCGGTGCGGGGCGTCGGCGGGGACGCCGCGCTTCTCCTCGTCCGCGTAGCCCTCCTGGGCCTGGGTGAGGTCGGGGTGGACCTGGAGGGAGAGCGGGGAGCCGGCGGCGAGCAGCTTGAGCAGGAAGGGCAGCCGGGGGCCGAAGGCGCGTACCGCGTCGGTGCCCAGTTCGCCTTCCGGGTCGGCGGCTATGACGTCGGCCAGCGACACCGGCCCGGCGCCGCGGTCGGTGCGGGAGGGGGCGCCGGGGTGGGCGCCCATCCACATCTCGGCCTGGGGTTCGCCGGTCGGCTCGGTGCCGAGGAGTTCCGGGATGGCGGTGGTGGAGCCCCAGGCGTAGGGGCGCACGGTGTTGGTGAGGCGGTCCATGGTGGTGGGGTTCCTGATTCTTCGCTTGGGGCTGCGCCGGCCGCCGCAGCCACGCCTGTTCGAGCCGTGCGGTGCCGGCGGGCCGTACCCGGGGCCGGTGCGGTGTGCGCCGGCCGGGGGCTCATGTTCCCTCGGTGCCGGCGAGCGCCAGGTAAACGGCGGCGAAATCCGTGACGGCGAGGAGTTCGGCGGCCCGTTCCAGGGCGCTGCCGCCGTCCGGTTCCAGTTCGCTGACGGGGGTGTCGTGCTCCAGCGCCAGTTCGCGGGCGGCGGGGGCTGCGGAGAGCGCGCCGGGAGCTTCCTCGCGGAGCAGGACGACGCGGGCGTGCAGGGCGGTGGGCTGTTCGACGCGGTCGCGGAAGAAGTCGTCCGGGTCGGCGCCGGCCGCGAACGGACCGGCCAGCAGCGTGCCGTGCGTGGTCATCGTCTCGGGCAGTTCGCCGGCGAGCGCGGGCCGGCCGGCGAGTCCGGCCAGTACGGTCGCGAAGTGCCGGCCGACGGCGTCGGCGACCAGGCCCTCGGTCCAGATCAGCGGGAGCGCGTCGGCGAGTTCGGCGGCGAGCGTCTTGGCGGGGTTGGAGTACGTCTCGATGGCGGGGCCGCAGCGTTCGGCGACCTGGTCGAGGCGGTCGGCGAGCTGCGCGAGCAGTTCGGAGGTGGCGCTGAGCAGGCCGATCCGGTCGGCGAGCGCGAGCATGGGGATGAGCAGCGACCAGAGGGTGCCGGGGGCGGCGGGCGGCGCGCCCTCCACGTCGAACTCGTCGTCGTACGGGGTGGTGGCCAGCGGCACGGGCAGGCCGCGGGCCTGGACGACGGCGTCGGCGAGCGAGCCGCCCGCCGGGGTGACGGCGACGACGGAGCAGCCGCGGCGGTACGCCTGCTCGACGAGTTGCGCGAGGCCGGGGTCGGTGCCGTCCGGGCCGGCGATCAGGAGCAGGTCCAGTGGTCCTGTCCAGCCGGGTAGGGTCCAGCGCAGCGCGCCGGGCCGCGCCGCGACACCGGTGGGCCGGATGAGGGTGACCGGGCAGCTGCCGCCGCCGAGGGCGCCGAAGAGGTCGGCGACGCAGGCGGCGGCCGGTGCCGGGCCCGCCACGAGGACGGTGCGGGGGCGGCCGTCGGGCCGCAGGTCGGCGATGCCGGACTCGGCGGCGTTACGGGCCGCGGTGCGCACCCGTGCCCCGGATTCGGCGACGCCGCGCAGCAGTCCGTAGCGGTCGGCGCCGGCCAGCGCTTCGGGTGCGTCCAAGAGGGACTCGTCGAGCATGGTGTGCGCTGCCTCCGATGGCCGGTACGGGCGGGGTGGGGTCCGGGTCGGCTCGGGTGCCCGGGGTCAGGCGGGGCGCCGTGCCTCGTCCACCAGGAGTACGGGGATGCCGTCACGGACGGGATAGGCGAGGCCGCATTCGGTGCCGGTGCACTGGAGCTCGGCCGGGTCGGCGTCCGACCGGTCCGCCAGCGGGGCGTGGCACGCCGGGCAGGCGAGGATCTCGATCAGGCTGGCGTCGACCGGCATGGGGGCTTCTCCTTCGGCGGAAATACGGCACTGCCAGCGTACCGCCGGGGCGGGTGCCGGGACGCGCCGCAGGTGGGCCCGGCGGCCGGACGCGCGGGAAAGCGCCCGGCGGCCCGGCTTCTCGTCACACGACGTCAGACATCATCAAAACGACAACAAAAGCCCTCAGAAGCCCTCAGAAGCCCTCAGAAGTCGTTGAACGCCCTCACGCGTCGTCGAACGTTCAACCAGGCCGCCGGTCCGGCAGCCCCGCCCTTCGGGACGCCGGCCCCAGCCCCTCAAGCCCGCACGACCCCCAGCACCTCGTCCCGCACCCGCTCGACCGTCTCCCGGTCCCGGGCCTCGACGTTCAGGCGCAGCAGCGGTTCGGTGTTGGAGGCGCGGAGGTTGAACCACCAGTCGGCGGTGGTGACCGTCAGGCCGTCCAGCTCGTCCAGTTCGGTGCCCTCGCGGTCCTCGTAGGCGGACTTGATCGCGGCGAGGCGGCCCGTCTGGTCCTCGACGGTGCTGTTGATCTCGCCGGAGGCGGCGTACCGGTCGTACTGGGCGACCAGTTCGGACAGCGGCCCGTCCTGGCCGCCGAGCGCCGCCAGGACGTGCATCGCGGCCAGCATGCCGGTGTCGGCGTTCCAGAAGTCGCGGAAGTAGTAGTGCGCGGAGTGCTCGCCGCCGAAGATGGCGCCGGTCCTGGCCATCTCCCCCTTGATGAAGGAGTGGCCGACGCGGGTGCGTACGGGCGTGCCGCCGTTCTCCTTGACGACCTCGGGGACGGACCAGGAGGTGATGCAGTTGTGGATGACGGTGCCACCGGGGTGCTTGGCCAGTTCGCGGGCGGCGACCAGAGCGGTGATCGCGGACGGGGAGACCGGGTCGCCGTTCCCGTCGACGACGAAGCAGCGGTCCGCGTCGCCGTCGAAGGCCAGGCCGATGTCGGCGCCGACCTCGCGGACCCGGGCCTGGAGGTCGACGATGTTCGCCGGGTCCAGGGGGTTGGCCTCGTGATGGGGGAAGGTGCCGTCGAGTTCGAAGTACAGGGCGTCCAGGTCGATGGGCAGGCCTTCGAAGACGGTGGGGACGGTGTGGCCGCCCATGCCGTTGCCGGCGTCCACCACGACCTTCAGGCGGCGGATGCCGGAGAGGTCGACGAGGCTGCGCAGGTGAGCCGCGTAGTCGCCGAGGACGTCGCGCTGCGTGATGGTTCCGGGGACCGCCGCGGGCTCGGGGCCGCCGCCGTCGCGCCACTGCTCGACGAGGGCGCGGATCTCGGCGAGGCCGGTGTCCTGGCCGACCGGGGCGGCACCCGCCCGGCACATCTTGATGCCGTTGTACTGCGCGGGGTTGTGCGAGGCGGTGAACATCGCGCCGGGCAGGTCCAGTGCGCCGCTGGCGTAGTAGAGCTGGTCGGTCGAGCACAGGCCGATCTCGGTGACGTCCGCCCCGCGCGCCGCGGCGCCGCGGGCGAAGGCCCGGGACAGACCGGGCGAGGAGGGCCGCATGTCGTGCCCGGTGACGATCGCGTCCGCTCCGGTCACCTGGGCGAAGGCCGCGCCGAACAGCTCGGCCAGCGACTCGTCCCACTGATCGGGGACCACACCGCGCACGTCGTACGCCTTCACGATCTGCGACAGATCAGTCACAGCCAGCCCTCCTGATGTCATGACGGGGTCCCAAACCTACCCGTACGAGGCCGGCGGGAGGCTGGTTCGGGGTGGGGTCCGGCGGCCCGGGACCTCTTGTGTCCCGTGGAACCGGTGGTCATTCGCCCGTCCTGTGGGCGACCGTTCCGTGGGAGCGGGCCGTCCCGTGGGAGACCCCCGGGAGACCGCCCCGTGGGAGACCGCCCTGCGGAGGACCGTCCACCGTCCCGTGCCTACGGCAGCATCCACCCCAGCACGGCCGTGCTCTGCCCCACCACGATCAGGCACATCACCAGCAGCAGCCCCAGGCTCCACGGCAGCACCTTGCGCAGCAGGTCGCCCTCGCGTCCGGCCAGCCCGACCGCGGCGCAGGCGATCGCCAGGTTCTGCGGGGAGATCATCTTGCCGAGGACGCCGCCGGAACTGTTGGCCGCGGCGAGCAGGACGGGCGAGAGGCCGGACTGCCGGGCGGCGGTCACCTGGAGGGCGCCGAAGAGGGCGTTGGCGGAGGTGTCGGAGCCGGTGACGGCGACACCGAACCAGCCGAGCACGGGTGAGAGGAACGCCAGCCCGGCGCCCGCGGCGGCGACGAAGTGACCGATGGTGGCGGCCTGTCCGGACAGGTTCATGACGTAGGCGAGGGCCAGGACGGCGGTGACGGTCAGGACGGCCAGGCGCAGTTCGCTCACGGTAGCGGCCCATTCCCGTACGGCGGTGGCGGTCCGTACGCGCAGTACGGCGGCGGTCAGCAGGCCGGCCAGCAGCACCAGCGTCCCGCCGGTGGCGAGCAGCGGGAGCGAGAAGACGTTGCCGCCGACCGGTGCGCCGTCCGGGCCCGCCACGTCCAGGAACGGCCAGTCGAAGGTGCGGGTGGCGCGTGCGAGGAGGTCCTTGACGGGCGGGACCTGGGCGAGGGAGAAGACGACGACGATGAGGGCGTACGGCGCGTAGGCGCGGACGACGTCGGCGCGGGAGTCGCGGACGTCCAGGTCCTCGCTGCGGGCGCCGGTCAGCACGGCGGCCCGTACCGGTTCGGAGGCGGGTCTGCGGGCGCTGGGTACGGCGACGAGCGCGGCGGCTCCCGCGAGGGCCGCGCCGATGTCGGCGAGCTGCGCGGACACGTAGTTGGCGGCCGCGAACTGCACGGCGGCGAAGGCCAGTCCGCAGGCAAGCGCGGGCGCCCAGGTCTCGCGCAGGCCGCGCCGCCCGTCGACCAGGAACACCAGCAGCAGCGGTACGACGAGGGCGAGCAGCGGCGTCTGGCGGCCGACGACCGGGGCGACGGTGTCCAGCGGCAGGCCGGTGACCTGGGCGAGCGTGACCACGGGGGTGCCCATGGCGCCGAAGGCGACGGGCGCGGTGTTGGCGACGAGCGCGACGACGGCGGCCCGTACCGGGGCGAAGCCGAGCGCGACCAGCATCACCGCGCTGATCGCGACCGGCGCCCCGAAGCCGGCGAGCGCTTCGAGCAGCGCCCCGAAACAGAAGGCGATGACCAGGGCCTGCACGCGGGGGTCGGCGGAGAGCCCGGAGAAGGAGCGGCGCAGGACGTCGAAATGGCGGGTGCGGACCGTCATCCGGTAGATCCACAGGGCGTTGACGACGATCCACAGGATGGGGAACAGGCCGAAGAGCGCGCCCTGCGCGGCGGCGGACAGGGCCTGTCCGGCGGGCATGCCGTAACCGAGGCAGGCGGTGGCGAGGGCGACGGCGAGGCCGGTGAGTCCGGCGAGATGGGCCCGCATCCGTACGGCGCCGAGCAGGACCAGGACGGTGACCAGCGGGAGGGCGGCGACGAACGCGGACAGGGCGAGCGAATCGGCTACGGGCTCCAGCTGCTGGACGAACTCCCGCTGCTGTACGGACACACGGCCTCCCGGTGGGCAGCTCCCCCGTCACTTCCGCCATACGGAAGCGGATCTTTCGGGAGTGGAGGCATGGTGGTGTCCGCGCCGAGGCGGCGTCAATGGCGCGGGCGAAAGTGATCGGGAGCGGGACAGGAGCCGGGCGGGAGCGAGGCGGAAGTGGGACAGCCGCTGGGCGGAAACCAGGCGGAACGAGGCGGAACGGCCCTGCCCCCACCAGCAGGCGCGGTCGGTACCTGACGGTCGTCGGTTGCCGACCGTCAGGTACCCACCGTCAGATACCGACCAACCGTCAGATACCGACCGACCATCAGGTACCGACCGTCAGTTGTCCGGCGACCGCAGCACCCGCAGGTGCCCCCGGCGGGCCACCTCCATCGGGTGCGCGTCGCGCCCGTTGGGTCCGCTGACCTGTGGGCCGTTGCCGCCGCCCGCCGCGCGCTCCTGGGGGCGGGCGGCCTCGCGCACCGCGTTGGCGAGCGCTTCGAGGTCGTCGCCGCTGGGCCGGGCCGGGCCGGTGTCGGTGGCCAGGCGTACGACTTCCCAGCCGCGCGGCGCGGTCAGCCGCTCGGAGTGCTCGGCGCACAGGTCGTAGCAGTGGGGCTCGGCGTAGGTGGCGAGCGGTCCGAGCACGGCGGTCGAATCCGCGTAGACGTACGTCAGCGTTGCGACGGCGGGGCGGCCGCACGCAGTGCGCGAACAGCGACGTACAGGGCTCACGACGTTGGACGGTACCGCACTCTTGAGCGGGCCGCGATGACTCTCCACGACCTCACCCAACCGTGTCGTCCCGGTTCGTCCGGTGCGCCTGACCTGCGGGCGCTCGGGCCGGACTGTGCGGTGAGCACTGCGCCGGACGGCGCAGTGCGTCGAAACCCGTCACGACTCTGTACATTTCATGTCATTCCCCATGCCCTTCCCGGTCCGATGCATGGCCGCAAACGGACTCGACGAGCCTACGACCGGTCAGTCGACGACATGGCACCGGATCCGCCGCTCTCCCGCGCCGCCCGCCCCCGGACGGTTACGCTCGGTTCTGATGGACAGCCCCGTACCTCCTCCGGCCGACGCCGGAGGGACCCCCGCACCGGCCGGCACGGGCGGCACTCCCGCCGCGCCCGGCGGCGCCGAGCGTTCCGCCGCCCCGGCAGGGCCCCGCCCGCGCCGGCGCGACCGGCACGGCCGCGGCATGCGCGGCCCGGTCGCCCCGCCCCAGGTCCCGCTCTCGGTGAGCCGCGCGGACTCCTTCGTCGACCTGGTCCACGACTCACGGGACCGGCTGGAACGGCGCTGGCCGCAACTGGCGGACGTCGACTTCCTGGTCGTCGAGGTGCCCGGGTTCGGTCCCGACGGGGACATCGGGCCGGCCGACGACGAGGAGACCGTGCCGCTGGGCCGCCTGCTGCCCGCCACCGGTGACCAGCGGGAACGGGTGGTCGTCTACCGCCGCCCGGTCGAGATCCGTACGAAGAACCGCGACGAGCGGGCGCTGCTGGTCCACGAGGTCGTCGTGGAGCAGGTCGCCGAGCTGCTCGGCCTGGCACCGGAGTCGGTGGACCCGCGGTACGGGCAGGACTGAGACCCGGGCCCCGCCGGTCCCCCGGCCCCACAGACCTCGGCCCTCACTTCAGCAACAGCGAGATGTCCTCCCCCGCCGTCGGCACCACCACCGTCCCCCGGTCGTCCGGGAGGGTCTGCACGGTGAAGGCGGGCAGGCCGCCCTGGGGCAGGGCCAGGGTCCGTGCCGCGTGGACCGGGCCGCTGCCCGGCTCCGGGGTGACGGTCAGCGCGTAGGAGCCCTTGAGGCCCTGGGGGCGCGGCGGTTCGACGGCGAGGGTGCTGCCGCCCTTGACCGTGTACGTCTTCGAGACCGGCGTACCGCCGCCGCTGCCCGCCGACGCGGTGACCGCGACTTTGGCGTCCTTGCCCTTCTCGGGTGCGACCAGGGAGAGCGTGCTGCCCTTGTCCCGGTTGTCCGCGGCGGTGGCCCGCTGCCCGACCGGGCCGGTCGCCGGGATGAAGGCCATCTCCTGCTTGTCGCCCTTGCCGCGGGTGACCCGCAGGGCTGCCGCGACCGGTGCCTTGGAGCCGCCCGCCGGGGTCAGCACCAGCGAGCCCGCCTCGCCCTTGGTGAGGTCCTTGAGGTCGGCGGAGGCCGTCATGCCGCCCTTGACGTGCAGACTCTCCAGTCCGGCCGGGGTGATCAGGCCGCTGGGGGTGGCGAGCTGCACCTTCAGGTCGGCGTCCTCCCGGCCGGGTGCGACGGCGACGAGGTGGACGGAGGTGGCGTCGGCGGGGATGCCCGGCAGGACGGCGCCGGGCGCGGGGCCGGCCGCCGCGGGCAGCCAGTCGCCGCCCAGGTTCGCGTCGGCGGCCTGTACGGAGGCGCCGACCCGGCCCTCGCGGGCGGCCACGTGCAGGGCGGCGTCCTGGGCGGGCGTGCCGGACAGGGTGGAGAGCAGGACCGGCAGGCTGGAGTGGGGCGGCACGGTGATGTTCTCGCCGGAGGCGGACTTCAGCGGGCCGTCCTTGCCGCGCAGGTCGAGGTCGACGACGGCCGGGGTGTCGTCGGGGTTGGTGAGGTGGACGTAGTCCTGGCGGTCCTTGGCGGTGCTCACGCCGGGGAACCAGAAGTCGGTGTCGGGTGCCACGCAGGACAGGCCGAGCAGTCCGCGCCCGACGCCGGCTGCGACGGCGGTGGTCTGCTGGACGGTCCAGCCGGGCGCGAGGGCGCCGTCGGCGGTCCCGGTGAGGGCGGGCGCGTCCGCGCGGTCCGTGGTCGCGGTGACGGGGGTGCCGGCTTCCTTCAGGGGCGCGACGGGATCGGCGTTCGCCTGAGTGCCCTGCTGCCCCTTGCCGCTGCCCGCCTTGCCCTTGCCGTCCTGTCCGCCCTTGCCGTCCTGCTGCTTGCCGGACTGGGCGGGCAGCAGCCCCGCGGTGCCCCGGGAGCCGGCCTTGCCGTCCGTTCCCTTGGGGGTGAAGGCGGTGTACGTGGTGTCGCCGACCTCCGAGGAGGTGGGCGGCGGGCACAGCAGCGCGGACCGCTCGACGGGCCGCCTGGAGGCGCCCTCGGCCGTGGTGGCGCGCTGCCCGTCCGGGGCGGCCACCGCGGCGACGCCGGTGACCGCGCCGAGCGCCACGGCCGCGCCGATCAGGGACATGATGGTGCGCTTCACTGCTGGTCGCTCCCGTCACGGCGGGGCTCGCGGTAGGAGCCGGGGTACGTCGTGCCGTCGTCGTAGGGCTGCTGGTGCGGCGGCTGTGGGGGTGGCTGCTGCCCGTAGTGGTACGGGTCGTAGGCGCCGGGCCGGTACGGGCCGGCGGCCTGGTCCGGGTCCGGGTCCGCCGGGAAGGCGTCGGCGCCGCCCGCGTACGGCTGCCCGTACGGGGCCTGTCCGTACGGCTGCGCGCCCGCTTCCTGTCCGTACGGCTGCGCGCTCTGGCCCTGCTCGTACGGCGGCTGCGCGCCCGTGCCGTCCCCGTGAGGCTGTGCAGGCGTCTGCCACTGCTCGTACATCTGCTGCCCGTACCCCTGCTGCCCGTAGTCCGGCGTCTGCCCGTACCCCTGCTGCGGCACGGCCGCGTACGGGTCGGCGGTCCGGGCGGCCATCGGGTCGGCGCTCTGCGGCGCCGCCATCGGGTCGGGTGCCGGGTCCTCGCCGGGACGCGGGCCCGGAATGGCCGGCTCCGCGCCGCCTTCGGGGGCGTCGGCGGCCTGCGCGGCCCGCAGGCGCCGGGCCCGGCGGCCTTCGCCCGCGGTGGCGGGTGCGGCCAGGGCGGCCGTGTTCTCCTCGGGCAGGTCGTCGTCGATCTCGCGGCGGCGGCCCGGCAGGGCGAGCACCACCAGGACGACGGCGAGCAGGCCCTGGGCCCACAGCCACGCGGTGTGGCCCATCGGGTCGTCGTAGGTGAGGTCCAGGCGGCCGCCGGACGCGGGCAGTTCGAAGCCCTGCGCCCAGCCGTCGACCGTGACCGGCTTCAGCGCCTTGCCGTCCAGGGTGGCCTGCCAGCCCGCGTCGGCGGTGTCGGCGACGCGCAGCACCCGGCCGTCGGCGCCGCTGGGCAGGTCGGTGTGGGCGGCGACGGGTCCGGCCGGGACCGGGACCGGTGCGGTGGCGTGGCCGGCGCGCGTCCCGTCCCTGGTCTCCCCCGGCACGATCGAGACCCGTGAGACGCGCCGGTCGACGCGCCACAGGGCGCTGCCGTCGTCCTGGCTGAGCCGGGTCAGGCCGGGGGTGGCGTCCAGGACGCGGCCCATGTCGCGGGGCGCGCCGTCACGGACCAGGAGGTAGCGGATCGCGTAGCCGCCGAGCTGGTTGGTCTGGTCGGCGCCGGAGCCGGCGACGAGGTTGGCGACGATGCCGCCGAGCCGCTTGTCCTCGCCGGTCTCCGCGGCGATGTCGGCGTCGCCGAGGCGGGCGCCGGAGCCGCGTACCAGGGTGTACGCGACGTGGCCGGCGTCGCCGTCCAGGACGAGGGTGCGGGCCTGGTCGACGGAGCCGGTGTCCTCGGCGACGAACGCGGGGACCTGTACGGGGTCGCGGCGCTCCAGCGGCCCGGCCGCGCCGGTGATCATCCAGCTGACCGCCGCGTACAGCGGGGCGAGCAGGGCGGACAGCGCGATCAGGACGGCGACCGGCTGTTTCCAGCCGAAGCCGAGGGTCTCCATGCGGGAGCGGATGCCTTCGGCGCCGACGGCGGCGGCACACAGCAGCGCGAGCCCGTAGACGAGGACGGCGGGTCCGGCCCAGGCGGAGCGGTTGGCCGGCACGGCGAACAGCAGGCCGGTCACGGCCACGGCCCAGGACGTACGGATCGCGAGCTGCCGGTCGGCGCGCAGCGTGGCACCCAGCGCGGCCAGGACGATGCCGAGGAGCAGCACCCCCCCGACGGCCTTCGGGCCGCCGGGGCTGATGCCGACGAGGTCCAGGACGGAGGCGGAGCCCGCGCCGAGGTCCAGGCCGGCTTCCCGGAAGAAGCGGGAGGGGTGGGTGAACAGGGACAGCGACCAGGGCGCCAGGACGACGAGCGGGGTGACCGCGACGGCGAGGAAGCGCAGCGCGTAGGGCAGGAGCAGGCCGCGGTTGCCGTCGAAGGCGCGCAGTACCAGCAGGGCGATGCCGAGCAGGACGGCGACGGGCCAGACGACCGGGGTGAAGGCGGTGGTGAAGGTGAGCAGCAGTGCGTACGCCCAGGCGGCGCGCCAGCTCGGGCGGGTGCCGGGGTGCAGTCGCAGGCCGCCGGCGGCGATGGCGGCCCGGGCCATGAGCGGCAGCAGGATCGCGAGGACGGCGGTGCCGATGCGGCCGCCGGCGAGGGCGCCGGTGGCGGCGGGCAGGAAGGCGTAGGCGACGCTGCCCCAGGCGCGCAGCAGGCGGGAGGTGACCAGGGGCCGGGAGGCGAAGTAGGCGCTCAGACCGGCGAGCGGTACGGAGCACACGAGCAGGACGGTGACGGCCAGGCCGGTGCTGCCGAGGAAGAAGGTGGCGGCCAGGGCGAGGACGGCGAGGTAGGGGGGCGCGGCGGCGGTGCTGCCGGTGCCGGTGGCGTGCCAGCCGTCGAGGTAGCTCGACCAGAGGTCGCCGAGGCGGCCGGGGGCGGGCAGCAGGGCGCCGCCGGTGAGCGCGCCGGAGCCGAGCAGGGAGCGGCAGGCGATGAGGGAGACGACGAGCAGGAGGAGGAAGAGCACCGGGGCGGGCCGGCGGGCGATCCGCTTGAGCCGGGCGAACTGCTCGATCTCCAGGTAGTCGGCGTCGTCGCCGCCGGGTCCGGACTCGACGGCGCCGTGCCGTCCGGCGGAGGCGGCTTCGGGCGCTGAGCGGCCGGCGAGGTTGCCGGCGACCTGTTCGACGGTGGCCCGTACGGTCGCTCCGGGGGGCGGGAACAGGGGCCGCAGTTCGCTCGCTTCCGTGGCGGGGCGGCCGCGTTTCTTCCGGGCGGTGAGGATCGTGCCGGGGCGCAGCAGGGTGCCGAAGAGTCCGGCGAGTTCGTCGAGGGCCTGTCCCGGGACCTTGCCGACGAGGTAGGCGAGGACGCGCAGGAGGGTGCCGAGGACGATGCGCAGGGCGACGTACGGGAGCAGGGCGCCGCGGGTGTTGGCCAGGAGGGTGTAGACGGCGCCGGCCTTGTCGACGCGGTGGGGGCTGGCGGTGGAGCGGCCGACGCAGTCGATGGGGCGGCGTTCGCGGGCGGCGGCCTCGGCGTGCCGCAGGACGGCGTCGGGGGCGACGAGGACCTGGTGGCCGGCGGCCTGGGCGCGCCAGCACAGGTCGACGTCGTCGCGCATCAGGGGCAGCCGGCGGTCGAAGCCGCCCAACTGCTCGTACACGTCGCGGCGGACGAGCATGCCCGCGCTGGAGACGGAGAGCACCGGGCGTACCTGGTCGTGCTGGCCCTGGTCCTGTTCGCGGCGGTCCAGGCCGGTCCAACGGCGGCCGCTGCGGGCGATGCTGACGCCTGCTTCGAGGAGCTGGCGGCGGTCGTACCAGCTGCGGAGCTTGGGGCCGACGACGGCGGTGGCGGGGCTGGAGTCGGCGACCCGCAGCAGTTCGGCGAGCGCGTCGGGTTCGGGGGCGCAGTCGTCGTGCAGCAGCCACAGCCACTGGACGGGGTCGCCGTGCGGGAGTTCCGGCAGGTTGTAGGCGTCGTCGCGCCAGGTGCGGCCGACCGGGTCCCAGCCGCTGGGGCGGCGCAGGTACGGCAGGTCGTCGGGGCCGAGGACGGGGGCGGTGCGGACGGCCTCGTCGACGGCGGTGCCGAAGCCGGAGCGGCGGGCGAGGTGGAGCACCCGGTCGTCACCGAGGGCTTCGCCGAGCAGCCGGGCGGAGCTGTCCGCGCTGCCGGTGTCGGCGCCGAGGATCTGCTGCGGCGGGCGTTCCTGGCCGAGGAGTCCGGCGAGCGCGTCGGGCAGCCAGCGTTCGCCGTCGTGGGAGACGATCACTGCGGTGACGACGTGCCGGGGGAACTCTGGGGTGCCGTCGTGGTATTGGGCGGCGGCTTGCGCGGCCTGGGCGGCCGGCTGACTGTGCACGGACATCGAGGTAGGGGCCCTCCCCGGGGGTCTCGGGGTCCTCCCCCGGCATAGCGCTGCGCTGTGGACTGCGACGGACGGCGACGCGGTGCGGCCGACGGCACGTGTCGTGGCCGGGTGCCCGTCAGGGCGTCGGTGCGCCTCGGACGCGGCCCCACACTAATGCTTCGGCGGACAGGCCCGTCTGCCGCGTACACAGCGATCCGCCTCCGGCGCGTGGGCTACGGAGGCGGACCGTTGTCTATAGGGGGATATAGGGAGAATCGGTGGCCCGGCAGCCGGGCCGTCGCACTGGACGTCAGACCGCCGCCTTCTTGAGCCGGCGCCGCTCGCGCTCGGACAGTCCGCCCCAGATGCCGAAGCGTTCGTCGTTGGCGAGGGCATATTCAAGGCATTCGGAGCGGACCTCGCAGGCGAGGCAGACCTTCTTGGCCTCGCGGGTGGAGCCACCCTTCTCCGGGAAGAAGGATTCGGGGTCGGTCTGGGCGCACAGCGCGCGCTCCTGCCAGCCGAGCTCCTCGTCCGCCTCTTCGACCAGCAATTCCTGGAACAGCTCGGTCATGTGCGCCCCTCGTCTGTCTTTGCGTCCCCGTGATGCAGCCGTTACCGATGACGGCTGAACGACACGAGTGAAATTACAAGTGTGCCGATCCGGGCCAGTCAAGCCGAGATCTGCTATTGGGCCCCTTATTCACTCTGCGGAACCAAGCCTATGCAGAAAGTGTTCAAATCGGCAAAAAACAGGACACTTCCTCAGCCGCATCACCCGTAACTCCCCTCTCACACCCAAGGACGCGACGGGCGGCACGGCCGTTGCACCACGCTCACCGAAGCGGGCCAGGTCACATTCAGATCACGAGACCGCAACGGTGCCCGGGGGCACGCGGATGTCGCCCGTCTTCTCCGCACCCCGCATGCACAAACCTTTCGCCGCTCGCAGTAACCGGATGAGGTGAAACATTTCCCCCAAACCAGACACCCGGTTGACACGGCGCCGAGTACCCGGTCTCCTTACAGACATGCCAGCGATTCCTGCGCTCCGCCTGACCCGTGCCTACGGGTCCCGCTGCGCTGCCCAGGCCCGCTGTCGCTGTTCCAGCTGTTGACGCCACCGAGCTCCAGCTTTTTCTGTCTCCCGCAGCACCCCGCCGCACGGCTCCCGTGCCCGCTCCGCGCATCCCGCGCGCGGCGGCGCACCCCTCCGCGCCACCTGAGCACCCTGCCGAGGAAATCCCGCACATGAACAGCGACGTCCAGATCGCCGGCGACCCGCTCGCGATCCCGCATCTGCTCCCGCCCGTCCCCGCCCACCCCGCCACCGTCGCGGGCTTCGCCGGCCTCGCCCGTGAGATCGCCGCCGACCGCGCGGCCTGGGCCCCGCTGGTGCGCTACGACGCCACCACTCGCTGGTACCACCGGCTGCGCGCCGTTCCCCGAGCCCTCGGCTCCGCCCGCACAGGGGAGGCCCCGGTCGGCTACGAGGTCTGGCTGCTGAGCTGGCTGCCCGGGCAGGGCAGCGGACGGCACGACCACGGCCCCTCCTCCGGCGTACTGACCGTGCTGGAGGGTGAGTTGAGCGAGCGTACGGCGGGCGGGCACCGGGCCCTGGCGGCCGGCGCGCAGCGCGTCTTCGCGCCCGGGTACGTCCACGAGGTCGTCAACGACGCGCTCGTACCCGCCGTCAGCCTGCACGTGTACTTCCCCGGCCTGACCGACATGCCGATGCACAGCGCCCGCTGCGCGGCGGGCACCTCCCACGAGGCCGTCGCACCCTGACCGCCTCCCACGAGGCGGCCGCCCCCTGACATGCTGGTCCCATGCGCATTGTGGTTCTCGCCGGCGGCATCGGCGGCGCCCGCTTCCTGCGGGGTCTGAAAGCAGCGGCGCCGGACGCCGACATCACGGTCATCGGCAACACCGGTGACGACATCCACCTGTTCGGGCTGAAGGTCTGCCCGGACCTCGACACCGTGATGTACACGCTCGGCGGCGGCATCAACGAGGAGCAGGGCTGGGGCCGTACCGACGAAACCTTCCGGGTGAAGGAGGAGTTGGCGGCCTACGGGGTCGGCCCCGAGTGGTTCGGGCTCGGCGACCGCGACTTCGCCACCCACATCGTCCGTACGCAGATGCTCGGCGCCGGCTACCCGCTCAGCGCGGTCACCGAGGCGCTGTGCGCGCGGTGGAAGCCGGGCGTACGGCTGCTGCCGATGTCCGACGACCGGATCGAGACCCATGTCGCCGTGGACGTCGACGGGGAGCGCAAGGCCATCCACTTCCAGGAGTACTGGGTACGGCTGCGTGCCTCGGTGGACGCGCACGCGGTGGTACCGGTCGGCGCCGAGCAGGCCAAGCCCGCGCCCGGCGTGCTGGACGCCATCGCCCAGGCCGACGTGGTGCTCTTCCCGCCGTCCAACCCGGTGGTGAGCGTCGGCACGATCCTGGCGGTGCCGGGCATCCGCGAGGCGATCGCGGACGCCGGGGTGCCGGTGGTCGGGCTGTCGCCGATCGTCGGGGACGCGCCGGTGCGCGGCATGGCGGACAAGGTGCTGGCGGCGGTCGGCGTCGAGTCGACGGCCACGGCGGTGGCCCAGCACTACGGCTCCGGGCTGCTGGACGGCTGGCTCGTCGACACGGTCGACGCGGGCGCGGTGGCCGGGGTCGAGGAGGCGGGCATCCGCTGCAAGGCCGTACCGCTGATGATGACGGACCTGGAGGCGACCGCCGCGATGGCCCGCGAGGCGCTGGCGCTGGCCGAGGAGGTCCGCGCATGAGCACTTCCGGACCGGCCCCGGCCGCGTACCGGGTGTGGGCGCTGCCCGGCATCCCCGAGGTGCGGGACGGCGACGACCTCGCCAAGATCATCGCGGCCGCGGCGACCGCCGACGGGCTGCCCGGCCTCGCCGACGGCGACGTGCTGCTGGTCACCTCGAAGATCGTCAGCAAGGCCGAGGGCCGGATCGTGGAAGCCACCGACCGCGAGGCGGCCATCGACCAGGAGACCGTACGGGTCGTGGCGCGCCGCGGCACGCTGCGCATCGTCGAGAACCGGCAGGGCCTGGTCATGGCGGCGGCGGGCGTCGACGCGTCCAACACCCCGGCCGGCACCGTGCTGCTGCTGCCCGAGGACCCGGACGCCTCGGCGCGCGCCATCCGCGACGGGCTGCGGGAGGCACTGGGCGTACGGGTCGGCGTCGTCGTCAGCGACACCTCCGGGCGGCCGTGGCGCAGCGGGCTGACCGATGTCGCGATCGGCGCGGCCGGGGTCCGGGTCCTGGACGACCTGCGCGGCGGTGTGGACGCGTACGGCAATCCGCTGAGCGCGACGGTGGTCGCCACCGCCGACGAACTGGCCGCGGCGGGCGACCTGGTGAAGGGCAAGGCGGCCGGGCTGCCGGTGGCGGTGGTCCGCGGGCTGCCGCACGTGGTGCGCGGCGACGGCGCGGACGGCGACGCGGGCGCCGACGCGGGCGCCCGGGACCTGGTGCGCACGGCCGAGAACGACATGTTCCGGCTGGGCACCTCCGAGGCCGTACGGGAAGCGGTGACCCTGCGGCGTACGGTCCGCGAGTTCACCGACGACCCGGTGGACCCCGGCGCGGTACGGCGCGCGGTCGCCGCGGCGGTCACCGCGCCCGCGCCGCACCACACCACCCCTTGGCGCTTCGTCCTGCTGGAGTCCGAGAGCTCCCGCACCGGACTGCTGGACGCGATGCGGGACGCGTGGGTCGCCGACCTGCGCGGGGACGGCTTCAGCGAGGAGTCGATCGCCAAGCGGGTGCGCCGGGGCGACGTGCTGCGCAACGCGCCGTACCTGGTCGTGCCGTGCCTGGTGATGGACGGCTCGCACACGTATCCGGACGCGCGGCGCAACGCCGCCGAGCGGGAGATGTTCGTCGTCGCGGGCGGCGCGGGCATCCAGAACTTCCTGGTCGCGCTGGCCGGCGAGCGGCTGGGGTCGGCCTGGGTGTCCTCGACGATGTTCTGCCGCGACGTCGTACGGGAGGTGCTGGACCTCCCGGCGGACTGGGACCCGATGGGCGCGGTGGCCGTCGGCCGTCCTGCGGCACCGCCCCGGCCACGGCCGGCGCGCGCCGGGGACGACTTCGTGGTGGTGCGCTGAGCCCGGCGCCGTACCCGTCGGGGCGCCGCCCGGCCGTCGCTACAGCCGGGCGATGTCCCCGACGGGGAAGCGCGGTGCGCGGCGCGGCAGGGTCCGGCCCGACAGCAGGATGAAGCGGGTGGCGCGGTGGCGCTGCCCTTCGTAGGGGGCGAGCAGGTCGAGCATCTGCTCGTCGGTGCCGTCGCGCTGCCCGGTCAGCGCGTAGCCGACGATGCGCGGCAGGTGCAGGTCGCCGACGGTGATGGCGTCGGGCGCGCCGTTGGAGCGCTGCAACGCCTCGGCGGCCGTCCACGGGCCGATGCCCTGCACCAGCTGGAGCCGGTGCAGGGCGTCCGGCAGGTCCATGGCCGCGGCCTCCTCCAGACGGCGGGCGACGCGTACGGCGCGCAGGATCGCCGACGAGCGCTTGTGGTCGACGCCCGCGCGGTGCCACTCCCAGGACGGGATCAGCGCCCAGCCGCCCGGATCGGGCATCACGCGCAGCCGCTCGAACGGGCCGGGCGCGGGCTCGCCGTGCCGCTGGAGCAGCAGGCGCCAGGCGCGGTACGCCTCGTCGGAGGTGACCTTCTGCTCCAGGACCGAGGGGATCAGCGACTCCAGGACCAGCCCGGTACGGGCGAGCCGCACACCGGGGTGGCGGCGGTGCGCCTCGTGGACGAGGCGGTGCCGCGGGGTGAAAGCCGCCGGGTCGTCGCCCTCCCCCAGCAGGGCGGGCAGCCCGTCCAGCATCCATTCGGCGCCGGGCCCCCACGCCTCGGCCTCGACCTCCCCGGCGCCGGGCCGCGCCCGTACGCACAGGGTGACCGGCCCCAGCGGCGTACGGCTGGCCCGCCAGACCGCGCCGTCCACCACCCGGAAGGCCGGGTCACCGGGGCCGCGCCCGAGCACACCGAGGGTGCGGTGCAGGTCGTACGGGCCGGGCGGGGCCCAGGTGCGGCGGAGGGGGGCGGGCATCCGGCCAGGGTAAGTGATATCCGTGGTGCGCCGGTGTGGCGTCGGCGAGGCGGGCGGGACACCGGCGCCTGGGCGGGGCGCCGCGGCGGGCTGCCGGTGGCTACTGGTCCGAGGAGAAACGCACCGAGGCCTCGGGTATCTCGGCGCCGCACCACACCCGTATGCCGTCGCGCAGCTCGTTGTCGGCGCCGATGTGGGCACCGTCACCGATGACCGCGCCTTCCAGGACCGTCCGCGGCCCGATGCGCGCCCCGGCGCCGACCAGCGAGTCGCGGACGCGGGCGCCCGGCTCGACGACGGCGCCTTCCAGGACGGTGCTGCCGTCGATGCGCGCGCCCGCGCCGATCCGGGTGCGGGGGCCGATGGCCGAGCCACCGGTGATCTTGGCGTCCGGGGCGACGTCGGCGGTGTCCATGACCAGGCGGTCGCCGCAGCGGCCGGGGACGGCCGGGGACGGTGCGCGGCCCAGCACCAGGTCCGCGGAGCCGCGGACGAACGCCTGCGGGGTGCCGAGGTCCAGCCAGTAGGTGGAGTCGACCATGCCCTGGAGGTGGGCGCCGCTGTCCAGCAGGCCGGGGAAGGTCTCGCGTTCGACGGAGACCGGGCGGCCGGCCGGGATGGTGTCGATGACCGAGCGGTCGAAGACGTAGGCGCCCGCGTTGATCTGGTCGGTGACGATCTCCTCGGGTGTCTGCGGCTTCTCCAGGAAGGCGGTGACCCGGCCGGTGGCGTCGGTGGGCACCAGGCCGAAAGCGCGCGGGTCGGCGACCTTGGTCAGGTGCAGGGAGACGTCGGCGCCGGTGGTGCGGTGGGTGTCCACCAGAGCCTCGATGTCCAGGCCGGTGAGGATGTCGCCGTTGAAGATCAGGACCGGGTCGCCGGGGGCCGAGTGCAGGCGGGAGGCGACGTTGCGGATGGCGCCGCCGGTGCCCAGCGGCTCCTCCTCGGTGACGTACTCCAGGTGCAGGCCGAACGCGGACCCGTCGCCGAAGTACGGCTCGAAGACCTCGGCGAGGTAGGACGTGGCCAGCACGATGTGCTCCACACCCGCGGCGCGGGCCCGCGCCAGCTGGTGGGTGAGGAACGGGACGCCCGCGGCCGGGACCATGGGCTTGGGCGTGTGCACCGTCAGCGGGCGCAGCCGGGTGCCCTTGCCGCCGACCAGGAGGATCGCTTCAGTCACCTTGTCTTCTCTGCTTCCTGCTGGGGTCGGCCGGTCGGCGGACCAGTGTAGGCAGATACTTTCGAACGGACTTTCAGCGGCCCTGGAGGCGAGCCGCGTAACTGCGCGCGGTGCCGAGCTTCCCGTACAGGCGGTCGCCGGGGCACTCGGTGCTGACGCCGTCCCGGTGGCCCGAGACGGTGGACAGCCTGGCCCGGGTGCCCTTCTTGAACCGGTTTCCCCCGGCGGACACCAGGGTCGTGGTGGCGCGCGGGTCCACTCCGTACAGGCCGAGCTTCCATGCCGTCAGCTTTGCCACCGCGGATACGGCCGCGGCCGACGGATTTGCATTCTCGAACGACCCGAGGACAGCAATGCCCATGCTGTTCTGGTTGAAACCGCGGGTGTGCGCGCCCATCACCGGTTTGGCCACGCCGCCCGCGCGGCCCTCGTAGACGGTGCCGCACTTGTCGATGAGGAAGTTGTAGCCCATGTCGCGCCAGCCGCTGCTCTTGACGTGGAAGCGGTAGATGCCGCGCAGCACCGAAGGGGCCTGCCTGCAGCTGTAGTTGTTGCCGGTGGCGCTGTGGTGGACGAAGGCCGCCCGGACGCTCCTGGTGTACGCGAACTTCCGCTCGCGCAGCTTCTCGTCGGCGCCCCAGCCGGCCCGGGTGACGATGGCCGGACGCGGGCCGATGTGGGAGCGGGGGGTGGTGGGGCGGGAGGTGGCGGTGGGGCTCGGGGTGGGGTCGTCGTCGTACTCGTCGCCGGGGGCGGCGGGCCTGCCCATGGCCGGGATGCGGAAGACGCCGAGCAGGGCGTCGAGGGCGGAGCCGACGGTCCCGCCGTTGCGGGGCGGATTCGGCCGGTCCTCGTCGGAGGACCGGCCGCCGGTCCGCGCCGCGCGCACCTGGGGCGAGTCCTTGCCGGGGTCGACGAGTTCCAGGTGCATCCCGGCGGGCAGCGTCCGGCGCGCGGCCGTCCGGCCGCTGCCGTCGCGCTCCGGGACGACGCGCAGGTCGACGGCGTCGGAGGCGCCGACCCACAGGGGTGCGGTGCTGCCCCGTACGGAGCCGCCCCGGTACCCGGCGGAGCGCGGGTCGGGCGCGTCGTCGTCGTGCGCCTGGATGTCCTGCCAGCCGGACCAGCCGGAGCTGCCGACGGGCCGGGTACGGACCTGGACGTGGCCGTGCAGGTCGGCCGACGGGTCGTCCCAGACGACGCCGACCATCGAGAACGGGGAGACGCCCCGGGCGGACCGGCCCTGGGCGCCGGGTGCCGCGCTCCGGTCCGAGGTGTCAAGGGGGCGCAGGGGCAGGGAGCGGGTGCTGCCGGGGATGCCGGCGGGTACGGCCCGTGCGGACGTACCGGTGGCGGAGGTGCCGGCCGGGCCGGCGGAGGTCGCCCCGGCGGGCAGGGCGAGCGGGAGGGCGAGGGCGGCGGTGCACGTCACGGCGATCGAGGTAGCAAGAATGGCACGCATGGAGAAAGCGTGAACGACTGGGACATAACATGCCATTCATGAAACTGACGGCGCGTCGGCCCGGCCGCCCCGTGGCCGCCCGCCGTCCGGCTGACCGCCGGCCACTGCCGCGCGTACCCTGACGCCGATGAACACCACCGATCGCACCCCCGCCGACCTGCTGCGTTCCGCGCTCGCCGCGGACCCGGCCCGCCCGCTGGTGACCTTCTACGACGACGCCACCGGCGAGCGCGTGGAACTGTCCGTCGCCACCTTCGCCAATTGGGTGGCGAAGACCGCCAACTACCTCCAGGGCGACCTCGCCGCCGAGCCCGGTGACCGCCTGGCGCTGCTCCTGCCCGCGCACTGGCAGACCGCGGTCTGGCTGCTGGCCTGCTCCTCGGTCGGCGTCGTCGCGGACGTCGGCGGCGACCCGGCGGCGGCCGACCTGGTGGTGAGCGGCCCGGACACCCTGGAGGAGGCCCGCGCCTGCACGGGAGAACGGGTGGCGCTGGCGCTGCGCCCGCTGGGCGGCCGCTTCCCGCAGCCGCCGGAGGGCTTCGCGGACTACGCGGTCGAGGTGCCGAGCCAGGGCGACCGGTTCGCGCCGTACGCACCGGTCTCGCCACAGGACCCCGCGCTCGCCGTGGACGGCCGGGAGCTGACCGGCGCCGAGGTGGCGGCGGCGGCGCTGGCCGACGCCGCGGAGCGCGGGCTGTCCGCGGGTTCCCGGCTGCTGTCCGGCCTGCCGTACGACGGCTGGGCGGGCCTGTCCGCCGGGCTGCTCGCCCCGCTGGCCGCGGGCGGCTCGGTCGTCCTGTGCCGCAACGTCGACCGGCTGGACGCGGACGGCCTGGCCAAGCGCGAGGAGAGCGAGCGGGTCACGCACCGCGCGGTCTAGGGCGCTTCTGATGGATCTCCGTGGCCTCGCGACGCCCGGCACGCACTCTCGCCGCACGGCGCGAAGGGACAGGTGGCTCCGCCACATGACCCTTCACACCGCACTCCCCCAAGCTCTTCGAGCAGGGGGACCCCCAAGCGCACGCACCGAACGCCGCTCGGTGCCCCCCACGGAGATCCATCAGAAACGCCCTAGGGGCGTCCTCCCCCGGCCCATCGGGCTCCCCCTGAGGCCGCGGCTCCGGATTCCGGCCGGGTCCGGGCACCGGCTGCGCCGTGCTGTCCTCCGTCCGGCGGACGCCCGGCCCGCCGTGAGGGGCCGGTACGCGCCGGGCGGGCCATGATCTTGGGGTACGGACGCCCTTGCGGGCCCGCACGTCCGCCCGCCGGACGGTGGCACCCGCGCGGGCGGGACGCCGACTCCGGAGGGATGGGGACGCACACGTGAGCGACAGCCCGGAGAACCCTTCCGGCGGCCCGGGGCCGCGCGGCCCGCAGGGCCCCGCCGGCGAGCCGGGCGCGCGCACGCCCCCGCTCGCGGCCCCGCCGCTGAATCTCGCGGCGGAGAGCGGCGCGACGGCCGCCGGGCCGCGGCCCAGGCGGCGGTGGATGCGCTGGACCGCCCTCGGGCTCTCCGGGCTGATGCTGGCCGCGGCCGGTACCGGCTGGCTGCTCTACAACAAGCTGGACGGCAACATCCGCACCGATCACGACACCCGCAACGAGCTGGAGAAGTACGAGGCCGAGCGGCCCAAGTCGGAGCCCGGCGGCGCGGAGAACGTGCTGCTGATCGGCTCCGACCGGCGCTCCGGGGAGAACAACGGCAAGTACGGGTCGGACAACGGCACCCAGCGCTCGGACACCACGATTCTGCTGCACGCGGCGGCGGACCGCAGGAGCGCCACGGCGGTCAGCATCCCGCGCGATCTGATGGTGCACATTCCCGGTTGCAAGCGTTCCGACGGAAAGCCGTCGGCGCCGCAATTCATCCAGTTCAACTGGGCGTTCGAGTTCGCGGGCGCGGCCTGCACGATCCGGACGGTGGAGAAGATGACCGGTATTCGGATCGACCACCACATGATCGTGGATTTCGCCGGGTTCAAGAAAATGGTGGACGCGGTGGACGGTGTGGACGTGTGTCTGGAACGGCCCGTCAAGGACGACGAGGCGCGTCTGCGGCTGCCGGCCGGGTGGCAGACGCTGCGCGGGGAGGACGCGCTCGGTTACGTCCGGGCGCGCAAGAGCCTCGGGGACGGCAGCGACACCCAGCGCATGGAGCGTCAGCAGCAGTTCCTGGCGGCGCTGGTCAACAAGGTCCAGAGCAACGGCGTACTGCTGCACCCCGGACGGCTCTATCCGCTGCTGGACGCCGCGACGGGTTCCCTGACCACCGACGAGGACCTGGCGTCGCTGCGGGGCCTGTACGAATGGGTTCGCGGTATGCGCAGCATCCCGACCGACAAGGTGCAGTTTCTGACCGTTCCCCGCCAGGAGTACCGCTACGACACCGACCGCGACGAACTCGTCCAGCCGGACGCCGAGCAGCTCTTCCGGCAGCTGGGCAAGGACCGCCCGGTGACCGTGCGGCCCGTCTCCGCACCCTCCGCGCCGGCCCCCGGGGCGTCCGCCGCGCCGGGCCGGGCACGGGGCGCGGCGGGACCGCCGCATTCCCCCGGCCCGGCTTCCGGACCGCGTAAGGATTCCGTGAACGACGCGTCGACCGGTTCCGCCGTTCCGACCGCGACACCCACGTTCCGGGGAACCACCGCGGAACGCGGGATCTGCCGCTAAGAGCTCCGCAAAGGTACGCTCGGCCGCTTGAAATCTTTCGAAAAGATGGGGTGAATTGCCCAGTTGTAGGGGAGTGGAATGTGTCACGGGCGTCGCTCGACGCTGAACTGGGCGGATAGTGTGAGCGATCCGGTCCGCACGACCAGGCTGACCGCGCATTGCACAACCGACCGACCGAGCGCCTTGAGGGGGAGGCGCCGCGTGGCACCGACGGAGGACACAAGGCACCGTGGACGCGCAAGGCCGTGGGCGAGGGGACGACATCGATCCCGCAGACCAGTGGGTGTTCGACCCGAACACCGGCACCTACGAGTTGCGGCTGGATCCCGGCGACGCCCCGGCGGCACAGCCTGCCGGCCGCAGGGCTCCCGGGCCCCGGCGCGGCAGTGGCACGCCACGGCCGGAGGGCGGCCGGGGTACTCCCGCACCCGGCATCCGTACGGGGCAAAACGGTTCTGGAAGCGGCGGCGGGCCCGGCAGGGACTCCGACACCCGTGAGCTGCCGGCCCAGCGCGACCGGCGCGCGGGGAACCGTTCCGCACCGCCCGGCGGCGGCGCGCCCAGCCGCCGTAAGCCCAAGCCGAAGAAGTCCACGAAGAAGAAGGCCCTCTACTGGACGTCCGGCGCGCTCGGCTTCGTCCTCGTCGCGGGCTGCGGCGGCGCGTTCTACCTGTACCAGCAGCTGAACGGGAACATCTCCAAGGTCGACGTCGGCAAGGAGAACCCGGCGGTCAAGGACGGCCCGGTCAACATCCTGGTCATCGGGACGGACGCCCGCTCCGGCAAGGGCAACCAGGGCTACGGCGACGCGGGCAGCGTGGGCCACGCCGACACCACGCTGCTGATGCACGTCTCCAAGGACCGCACCAACGCGACGGCCCTGAGCATCCCCCGCGACATGATCACCGACATCCCGGACTGCCCCACCAAGAAGGACGGGGCGACCAGGACGGTCCCGGGCGAGCGCAACGTCCGCTTCAACACCAGTCTGGGCCAGGAGGACCGCGACCCCGGCTGCACCTGGCGCACCGTCGAGAAGATGACCGGCCTGTCCATAGACCACTTCATGATGGCCGACTTCAACGCGGTCAAGGAGCTGTCGGAGGCGGTCGACGGCGTCGAGGTGTGTGCCGCCAAGCCCATCAACGACCCCAAGTCCCACCTGAAGCTCCCGGCGGGCAAGAGCATCGTCAAGGGTGAGCAGGCGCTGGCCTTCGTCCGAACCCGGCACTCCGTCGGCACCGGCAGCGACCTGAGCCGCATCCAGCTCCAGCAGCAGTTCCTCGGCTCGATGATCCGCAAGATGAAGTCCGGCGACACCCTCACCAGCGTTCCCAAGCTCTACGACCTGGCCCAGGCCGCCACCAAGGCGCTGACCGTGGACACCGGGATCGGCAGCGCGGGCAAGCTGGTGGACCTCGCCAAGGACCTCAGCCGGGTCGACATCAAGAACATCACTTTCGCCACAGTTCCCGTCCTGGACAACCCGAAGGACCCCGCAACCGTCGTACTGGACGAGGCGAAGGCCGGACCGCTGTTCCAGATGATCCGCGCCGACCACTCGCTGTCCGGGACCAAGACGAAGAAGGGCAAGGGCACGTCGGACGAGAAGAAGGTTCCCAAGGCGCCGGCCGACAAGGTCCGGGTCGATGTCAGCAACGGCGGCGGACCGATCGGTGCCGCCCAGGAGACGGTGGACTGGCTGCAGAACAGCAAGGCCGCGAAGCTGTCGACGAACGCCGGCAACGCCCCGACGAAGCTGGCCGCGACCCGGCTGGAGTACGCACCGAACCAGGCCGACCAGGCAGCCACCCTGGCCGACTGGATGGGGCTGCCCAAGAGCGCGCTGAAGAAGACCACCGCGGACGCGGGGCCCAAGGTCCCGATGAAGCTGATCCTGGGCAAGGACTTCGAGGAACCGGGCAAGTCGATCGAGGCGCCGACGAAAACGCCGGACGGCGTGCAGAACGTCAACGCCGACGACAAGAACATCTGCGCCAAGTAGCCGGACACCGGCCGGGCTCCCCGGCCGGTCCGCGGCTGCACGGGGCAGCCGGAAAGACCAAGCGAGCCCCGGCCGCCGTGACCGGCGCCGACTGACGGGGGAGAAACCCAATGCGGCACAGCAGTGCGCGCGGCGACGGGCCACACCGGCGCCGACCCGACGCCAAGGACCTGGGCTGGGACGACAGCCTGTACGAGAACGGGCGCAGCGACGGGCGGACCGGGGCGTCGGGCCCCGCAGGTGAGCAGGCGGCGGACCGGGGCGGTGCCACTCCCCCGGACGCCCCGGACGTCCCCGGCCCGCCCGGAGCCCCCACCGCTTCCGGCGGCACCGGCACGCCCCCGGCGGGCGGCGGCGCGGCCGTCCCGCCGGTGATCACGGGCGGTGTGTCAGGGCCGCCCGTGATCACCGGCGGCGTCGCGGGCCCGCCCGCGAACGGCGGCGGCAGCGCCGGTCAGGCTCCTCCGCCGGCCGTCACGGGTACGGCGGTCACGGGCACGGCCGGCAGAGGCAGATCCGGCACGGGCACGTCCGTGGCGCCCACCACCGGTGCAGCCACTGCCGGTACGGCCCGTACGGCCACCACCGGCGGTACGGCCACCGCCACCGCCGTCAAGGACCCGGCCGAACCCACCGCCTCGCCCGCCGACGCCTCCGACTCATCCGGCACCCCCGCCGCGGACACCGAGCCCGCCGCCAAGGGAACCCGCCGCGCCGGTAGACCGCGCGGCAAGGCCCGGCGCGTGCTGCGCTGGAGTGCGATAACCCTGGCCGTGCTGATAGCGGGCACGGCCGGCGCCGGTTACTGGTACTACGAGCACCTCAACAGCAACCTCCGCAAGGACGCCCTGGACCTGGGCTCCGGTGGTCTGGAGAAGCCCGAGCCGAACGCCTTCGGGCAGACTCCGCTGAACATCCTGCTGCTCGGCTCGGACGGCCGGAACAGCGAGAAGAACATCGAACTGGGCGGCGCCCGCCAGGACGCGGACCGCAAGCCGCTGGCCGACGTGCAGATGCTGCTGCACGTCTCCGCCGACCGCAGCAACATGTCGGTCATCTCGATCCCGCGCGACACCCGCGTGCCGATCCCCGAGTGCAAGGACCCGGACGACGGCAAGGTCTACCCGCAGACCACCGCAGCCATCAACACCTCGCTCCAGCACGGCGGCCCCGGCTGCACCGTCGCCACCTGGAAAGAACTGACCGGCATCTACATCGACCACTTCATGATGGTCGACTTCGCCGGCGTGGTGGACATGGCGGACGCGGTCGGCGGGGTCCCCGTGTGTGTGGACAAGAACATCTACTCGCACGACAAGAAAGGCCACGGCAGCGGCCTGAAGCTCACCGCGGGCACCCACTCGGTCAAGGGCGTACAGGCACTCCAGTGGCTGCGCACCCGCTACGGCTTCGAGGACAACACCGACATCGGCCGCGCCAAGGCCCAGCACATGTACATGAACTCGATGGTCCGCGAGCTGAAGGCGGGCACCAAGCTCACCGACCCGATGAAGCTGCGCGACCTGGCCGAGGCCGCCACCAAGGCGCTGACGGTGGACGAGGGCCTGGGCAGCGTCAAGAAGCTGTACGACCTGGGCGGCGACCTCCAGCGGGTGCCGACCGAGCGGATCACGATGGTCACCATGCCGTGGCAGTACGCGGCGGGCGGCGAATACGTCGTACCCAAGCCGGGCGACGCCGAGCAGACCTTCTCCCTCGTCCGCAACGACACGGCGCTGGACGGCAAGGACAAGAAGAAGAAGCCCGCGCCCGATCCGCAGCCGACGACCGCCAAGGGCAAGCTGGACGTCATCGTCCAGAACGGCACCAACAGCACGGTCCAGGGCCCGGTCTCCGGCCGCGCGAACGTGATCTACAACCACCTGGTGTCCCTCGGCTACACGGGCGCCGCCATGGACTCCCGCCTGACCACCCAGGCCGACACCACCATCACCTACCCGGCCGAGGAGGGGCGCGGCGACGCCCTCGCCCTCGCGAAGGCCCTCGGCCTGTCCAAGGACGCGGTCAAGGAGTCGCGTTCGGCCACACAGCTGCGGCTGGTGATCGGCAACGACTGGCGCAAGGGGACGTCGCTCCCGAAGCCGCCGGCCGGCGAGAAGGAGGCCGACAAGGCGCCGGACAGTGCCGACGCCCTCAACGGCGAGGACAAGAAGGCCTGCATGAAGGTGAACCCGGCCTACACCTTCTGACCGGACCGCCCCTGGGCACGGCCGGGCGGCACCACCGGGCCCGGGGGCAGGGTGCAGTGCGCGCCGGGCGGGCCCGCCGGCGCGACGGCGTACGCGGTGGTGCGCACCTCGTCGTCGACGCGCCGGTGCAGGGACGCGGTGAAGGGCGAGGCGGGGGCGAGGGTGTCCAGCAGGGCGTGGGCGCGCTGGTGGACGTCCGCGAGGAAGCGCTGGTACGGGACGAGGACGTCCGGGTCGTACATCATGGCGGCCAGCCGGCGGCGGTCGGCGGCCGAGTCGGCGGCCCGGCCGAGAAGTTCCACCGCCTCTTCCCTGGCCGCGCCGGTCGCCGAGTGCAGCAGCTGGACCAGGAGGTAGGTGGCGGTGCGGTTGCCGAGGTCCTCGCTGTGGCCGGAGCGCAGGTCGTCCTCGTCGTTGCGGAACTGCGCGAGCACCCCGACGGCCTGCCCGAACTCGCCCCAGGCGGCGGCCCGCGGGTCGTCGGCGCCGTCCGCGCCGAGCGCGAGGCGGGCCGCCATCGTGGCGGCCATGGCGTAGACCGAGCCGCTCTTGTGCCGGTAGACCGTCAGGACCTCCTCGGGGCTGGTCCCGGTCGGCGTACCGAGAATGTCACCGACCTGTCCGTCACAGGCGGCGGTCCAGCCGTCGAGGTAGTCCGCGGCCAGACGCTCGCGCAGGGGCCCGGGCACCGGCAGCGCGGCCAGGGCGCGCAGCGGCAGGGCGTAGCCGCATTCCAGGGCGGCCGTCATGAGGGCGGCCGGGTCGCCGCCGTACAGCCGGGGCCCGGTGTCGCCGTCCGACACGTCGTCGAAGGTGTTGGCGGCCCGCCACCACAGGGCGTGCACCCCGGCCACCGGGACGGCCGGTTCGAGGGTGCCCTCGACGGCGCCGTGCACCAGGAGCGGCAGCGCGCATTCGAGGGGGGTCCGCCTGCCGTGGGCGATGAGCCGTTCGAGCGCGGGCCGCAGGTACGCGTACCGGGGCCGGTAGGCGTCGAGGAGCCCGGCCAGGTACTGCCTTACCTGCGGGAAGACCTCGGCGAGCCGGGCTTCGGGGCTCGGCCGCGCGGCGGCGGACCGGGGATGAGGGGACAAGCGTGTCTCCGTACGGTCAGGGGGTCGGTCCGGTGTCACATCGGGAGGTCCCGCGGTGCCGGGGCACCGGCGGCGTCCTCCGGGAGGACGGCGGGCGCGGCCGCCGGAGGCAGGCCGCGGGCGAGGACGGCGGCGGCTGCCGACGTCGTGGTCAGTGCGATGGTGGTGACCGCGAAGGCGGCGACCACGTCGGCCGTGGCACGCACCTGGGCGAAGAAGAGGAAGCCGAAGGCGCACACGCCGAGCGCGGCGCCGAGCTGCTGGGCCGTGGAGACCACGCCGGACGCCGCGCCAGCGACCGGCCCCGGCACGGTGCGCAGGGTCACGGACAGGGCCGGGGTGACGCACAGGCCCAGCGCGCCGCCGACGGCGCACACCGCGCCGAGCAGCTGCCGGGGGTCGTCGCCGAGGGCGCTGACGGCGCAGCCCGCGTACCCGGCGGTGGCGGCGAGGGAGGCCAGGACCAGCAGCCGGGCCTCGGCGCCGCGGGCGAGCCGCGGCGCGAGCAGCGACCCGCAGGCGAACGCGACCGCGGCCGGCACCATGCCCGCGCCGGTGGCCAGCGGGCTCCAGCGCAGTCCTTTCTGCAGCAGCAGGCCGAGCATCAGGACGAACGCGGCGAGCCCGCAGTTGATCAGGACGATCAGCACGATGCCGCGGCGGAAGCCGGCCAGTCGCAGCAGCCTCGGCGGTACGAGCGGGTCGCCGCCCCGGGCGTCCAGCGCGCGTTCGTGGCGCAGGAAGCAGACCGCCACGGGTACGGAGGCGGCCAGGCAGGCCGGGCCCCACCACACCATGCCGCCCGCGCCGCCCGCCACCAGCGGGACGGTGAACAGCCCGAGGGCGGCGGCCGCGAGGCCCACACCGGGCAGGTCGGCGCGCACCGGCCCGCGGTGCACGGGCGGGTGTCCGCCCGCCGCCCACGGCAGGAGCGTGAGCGCCAGGACGCCCACCGGTACGTTGATGAGGAAGACGGCGCGCCAGCCGAGGCCGAGGACGTCCGCCGACAGCAGCCAGCCGCCGAGCAGTTGCCCGCCGATCGCGCCGAGCCCCATCACCGCGCCGATCGCGGCGTACGCCCGGCGCTGGGCCGCGCCGGTGAACAGGGTGTGTGCCGCGCGGTAGACCTGCGGCACCATCAGTGCCGTGCCGGCGCCCTGGAGCAGCCGGGCCGCGACCAGGACGGCCGTGGTGGGCGCCGTCCCGCAGGCGACCGAGGCGCCGGTGAAGACGGCCATGCCGAGGCCGAAGACGCGCAGGGAGCCCAGCGCGTCGCCCAGCCGGCCGCCGGCGGCCAGTCCGAGGGCGTACACCAACTGGTAGCCCGCGAGGACGAGCTGCTGCTGCCCGCCGCCCGCGCCCAGGTCCCGCTCCAGCGCGGGCATCGCCACGACCACGATGAAGACATCGAGGTTGGCGAGGAACGTGCCGCACAGCAGGACAACCAGCGCCGCCCAGGGACGCACGGGAGGCACCTCCAGCCGGTCGCCGAGCACGGTCAGTGATGACCGAGGCACGTATCGTAACCATGACGGTGCGTCTGTGCCCAGCCCGCGTGGTCTGCTGTGACGGGAGGGGCGGGTGATGCGGGAGGTGCAGTGGTGCGGGAGGGAGCCGGTACGCGCCGGCGCCCGCACCCGGGGATCCGGGATCTCCGGGTACGAGCGCCGTCCGCGCCAGCCGGGTGCGCGGGCCCGCGCGGTCACCGGCCGGGCGTGCGGGCCGTCCGTACGGTCACCGGCCGGCCGGGCCGACCGCCCGTACGGTCACTCGGCCGCGGCAGCCTGCCGCGGCGCCGTCACCGCGGGGCGGCGGCTGGCGATGACCTTCTCGGCCAGCGACCGCGGGCTGGTCAAAAAGCCCCAGCCCCACGACATGTGCATGGTCGCCAGCGCGACCGGGATCCGGGCGCGGGCCTTCAGCGGCAGGCCCTTGCCCGCCGGGACCGAGCCGGCCGTGATGGCGGCCAGGTAACCGGCCGGGACGGCGAAGCCCCACGGCGTGACGAGGGCGCCGACGACGGTGCCCGCCGCGATGGCGCACACGGCGGTCGGCGGCGCCAGGTACCGCAGGTTGATCGAACCGGCGTGGTAGCGGGCCACGACATGGCGCCAGCGCCCGTAGTCCTTGTACTGCTTGGCGAGCGCGCGGACGCTGGGCCGCGGCCGGTACCGGACCTTCAGCTCGGGCGAGAACCAGATCTTCCCGCCCGCCTCACGGATGCGGAAGTTCAGCTCCCAGTCCTGGGCGCGGATGAACTCCTCGTTGTAACCGCCCTGCTGCTCCAGCGCCTCGCGCCGGAAGACGCCCAGGTAGACCGTGTCGGCCGGGCCCGCCTCGCCGCCGGTGTGGAAGGCCGCGTTGCCCACGCCGATCCTGGAGGTCATCGCGGCGGCGACCGCGTCCTCCCAGGCGTTCTCGCCCTCGGCGTGCATGATGCCGCCGACGTTCTGCGCGCCGGTCTCCTCCAGGAGGCGCACGGCGGTCGCGATGTAGTCCGGCGAGAGCATGCCGTGGCCGTCGACGCGTACCACCACCGGGTGGCGGGACGCCTTGATCGCCGCGTTCAGGGCGGCCGGGGTGCGGCCGGTGGGGTTGGGCACGGTCAGCACCCGGGCCCGCTCGTTCGCGGCGTTCTCGGCGACCAGCTCGGCGGCGATCTCGTCGGTACGGTCCGTCGAGGGGCCGAGCGCGATCACCACCTCCATCTCACCGGCGTACTCCTGTTCCAGGATGTGCTGGACCGAGCTGCGCAGATGACGTTCCTCGTTGAGCACCGGCATGATCACGGAGACGGCCGGGAGCTGCTGCGGTGGCGTGGCGTTCATCGCGGTCACGTTACCGCGTATGGGGGACGGGGGCCGACGGCAGCCGGGTGGCCCTGGGGGCGGCGCCCGGCGTGTGGTGCTTTACAGCCGATCATATGGGCCTACGGTGACCCGGCCCGCTCGTTCCCGTTCGCAGCCGATTCGTCCGGATCCGGAGACGGCCCCTCCCGGTCACCGGCCGGTCCCTTCCGGTCTCCGGCCGGTCCGTCCCCCGCCCGCCGTCCCGTGCCCGCACTCCGTACGCGTCCGCCCGTCCCCGCACTCCGTCCGCCCCGACCCCGCCGCGGAGGTGTCCGCATGACCGCACCGCACCGCTCGCCCCGCCCGCCCGCCCGTCACCGCAGACCGGGCGGGCGGCCCCGCTGGGGCCTGCGCATCACCGCGGGCGTCTCGCTGCTGCTGCTGGCCGCGGGCGGTATCGGGCACGCCATGGTCACCGGCGTCGAGGACGGCATCGCCCGCGTGGACGCCTTCAAGAACATGGGCAACCGGCCGGACAACAGCGGCGGGGACGGCATGAACTTCCTGGTCGTCGGCACGGACGGCCGCAACAAGCTCACTCCGGAGGAGAAGCGCAGGTACCACCTGGGCGGCGAGCCGTGCCACTGCACCGACACGATCATGATGGTGCACCTGTCCGCCGACCGGAACCGCGCCAGCGTGGTCAGCCTGCCGCGCGACTCGTACGTGCAGACGCCCCCGCACACCGACGCGACCACCGGCAAGCGCCACCACGGCCACCCCGTGAAGCTGAACGCGGCGTACGCCGAGGGCGGGCCCAACCTGACCATCCGGACCGTCGAGCGGATGACGGGGGTGCACATCGACCACTACCTGGAGGTCGATTTCACCAGCTTCATGAAGACGGTGGACGCGGTCGGCGGCGTGAACGTCTGCACCACCCGCCCCCTGAAGGACAGCTACAGCGGCCTGGACCTGCCCGCCGGGCGCTCCCGGCTCAACGGCGGCCAGGCCCTGCAGTACGTCCGCGCCCGGCACCTGGACAGCGCCTCCGACCTCGGGCGGATGCAGCGCCAGCAGCGCTTCCTCGCCGCGCTCATGCACAAGATCACCAGCTCCGGCGCGCTGCTCCACCCGGGTCAGTTCAAGGAGATCACCGACGCGCTGCTGGAGTCCGTACGGGCCGACGAGGGCTTCGGCGCGGACGAGATGGTCGACCTCGGCCAGGCCCTGCGCGGCTTCAACCCGTCGTCCTCGGAGTTCGCCTCCGTCCCGCTGGGTGACATCGACTTCCAGGTGCCCAACGTCGGCTCCACCGTGATGTGGAACGAGGAGAAGGCGAAGCAGCTCTTCCAGGCCCTGCGCGAGGACCGGCCGCTGGCCGTGCGCAGATCCGGCCGGCAGCGCGCGACCGTCGTGGACGTACCGCCCGCCACGATCCAGGTACAGGTCGACAACGGCGCGGGCCGGACCGGACTGGGCCGAGCGGTCGACAGGTCCCTGCGCGCCACCGGCTTCGACACCACCGGCACCCCGGGCAACGCCGCCACCCGCGTGCGGCGGACCGTGATCGCCTACGACCCGCGCTGGAACCGCTCGGTCCGCTCCCTCGCCGCCGCCCTGCCCGGGGCGGCCCTGCGCCAGGCCCCCGGCCAGGGCGCGGTGCTGCGCGTCACGGTCGGCAAGGACTTCAAGGGGGTCCACCGGGTGCGCTCCGACGACCCGGCCCAGCCGACGGGCGCCGACGACTTCGGGACGCTGACCGGCGACGAGGCGGCGTGCCCCTGACCGTAAGACGGTTGGTGAACCCGGTTGCCCACCCGCCTGTGTACTCAGTACAGTCCCCGTCCATGAGCGGAAACCGATCACCACTCAGCGACCGGTGGTTCATCGACCAGATCACCGCCGTCGCACAGCAGTTCCTGCGCTCGCAGCCGGACAGCCGGGTACCGGACGCGCCGCCCGCGCCGCGGCGCTCCGGGCACGAGGACCTGACCGCCCGCGCCGCGCGCCTGTCCGCGCAGCGGGCCCGGCTGGAACAGGAGGAAGCCGCCCTCCAGGCCGACATCGAGCGCCTCAACCGCGCACCCCGGGACTCCGCCCCCGTGCCGCGGCCGGCCACCGTCCCGGAACCGGACGTCAGCGCCGAGGACCTCACCCTCACCGAAGCGGGCCGCATCCGGCGCGCCTACAAGGTCACCGAGGCCGCCCTGCCGCGCCTGGTCCTGGAGGCCGCGGCGGACGGTCTCGAAGCGCCCGCCATCGCCCGCGACCTCGCCGTCACGCCGTCGTACGTGTACCGCATCCTGCGCGAACGCGTCCGCTACAGCTGGCGCCTCGACGTACGCGACGGCGGCGCGTGGACCGTACACGGCAGCGGTCAGGACGTCGTGGAACGCGCCCTCGGCAGCGATGTACGGCTCGCCGAGAAGCTCCTCGCGCAGACCGGCGCGGACCGCGTCCTGCTCTGGGAGGGCCCGCGCACGGCCGACGCCGAAGCGGCCCTCGACCTGACCCGGCCGGAAGGCCCGTGAGCGCGGTCCGTACGGAGCCGTCCGGGCCGGCCCGCCCTACTCCTCGGTCCCGTCCCCCGCATGCTGGGCCCGCAGCTCCTTGATCGCGCGCCGGCGGGCCAGCCGGTGGGTACGGCGGATCTGGGCCTCCTGGTAGCGGCGCTTGTCCCGCTCGGTCTCCGGCACGACCGGCGGTACGGGGCGGGGCTTGCCGTCCTCGTCCACCGCCGCGAACACCAGGTACGCCGAGCCGACCTGCGTGGCGGGCGTGGACTCGTTCCAGCGCTCGGCCAGCACCCGCACCCCGATCTCCATCGAGGACCGCCCGGTCCAGTTGACCTGGGCCTTCACATGCACCAGATCGCCCACGCGGACCGGCTCCAGGAACGCCATCTCGTCCATGGAGGCGGTGACCGCGGGCCCGCCGGAGTGCCGGCCCGCGACCGCGCCGGCCGCGTCGTCGACAAGTTTCATGATCACGCCACCGTGCACCGTGCCGAGCAGGTTGGTGTCGCCTGCCGTCATGATGTGCGACAGCGTCGTCCGGGAGACGGAGGTGGGCTTGCCCGGAAGGTCGTCCTCCGGGCCGGTGGTGACGAGATCGGTCATGCGCCCACTGTATGCGCGGGGGCGCACATCCCCTCCCCCGCGCCCGTCCCGCACCACCCCCACTCCGCTCACGCTACGGACACCACCCGCCACAGCCGCGCTTCCTCTCCCCCTGACCAGGAAGTACCGCGCCGGAATCATCACCTCCGTCCGCATTGCGCAAGCGACGCCCCGCGTCACTTTGCATCAGCTCTGCAACAGCGGCGGCCCGATCTCGTACCTGCCCTGTATGGGGGAGCCGTAGGACAGGCAGACTTCCCCCATGAACGAGTGGCCTGGGTCCGACAACAGAGACCGGTACGGACGTGGCAGCGGCGCCGAGCCGGAGGGCGCGCGCGCCATGCCGCACGTACGGCGCGGCGGGCCCAACGGCCGCAACGGCCCCGTCCCCGGGCCGGGGCAGCAGCCGCCCGAGCCGCCGCTGCCGCCGCACCTCTCACCGCGCCGCCCCCCCGTCCCCCACCAGGGCCAGGGCCACGACCCGTACGGCAACAGCTACGACGGCGGGCACGACGACGGCTACAACACCGGCCAGGTCTACGGCGGCGGCCGCGGCGGCGGACAGGGCGGCGGCGGCCGCGCCCCGCGGCCCGCCCCCAACTGGGGCCGCCGCATCAAGTGGACCGTCCTGACGCTGGTCGCCGTGCTCCTCGTCACCTCGGTCGCCACGTACTTCTGGGCCGACGGCAAGCTGCGCCGCGAGGTCGACCTGAGCAAGGTCATCGACCGGCCGGAGGAGGGCGACGGCACCAACTACCTGATCGTCGGCTCCGACAGCCGCGAGGGCATGTCCGACGAGGACAAGAAGAAGCTGCACACCGGCTCCGCCGAGGGCAAGCGCACGGACTCCATGATGATCCTGCACGACGGCAGCAGCGGCCCGACGCTGATCTCCCTGCCGCGCGACTCGGACGTGGAGATCCCCTCGTTCGTCGGCTCCAAGTCCGGCAAGAAGTACCCGGCCAAGGGCCGCCACACCAAGCTCAACGCGGCATACGCCGAGGACGGCCCCGAGCTGCTGGTACGCACTGTCGAGCACAACACCGGGCTGCGCATCGACCACTACGTCGAGATCGGCTTCGCGGGCTTCGCCAACATCGTGGACGCGATCGGCGGCGTCGAGATGGACATCCCGAAGGCCTTCAAGGACAAGAAGTCCGGCGCCGACTTCCAGGCCGGCAAGCAGACCCTCAACGGCGAACAGGCCCTGGCCTTCGTCCGTACCCGCTACGCCTTCGCGGGCAGCGACCTGGACCGCACGAAGAACCAGCAGAAATTCCTCGCCGCCCTCGCCAACCAGACGGCCACCCCGGGCACCATCCTCAACCCGTTCAAGCTCTACCCGACGATGGGCGCGGGCCTGGACACCCTGCTCGTCGACAAGGACATGGGCCTGTTCGACCTCGGCTCGATGTTCTTCGCGATGAAGGGCGTCACAGGCGGCGACGGCAAGTCGATGAACATGCCCATCGCCGGCAGCGTCGGCGGCAACCTCCGCTGGGACAAGGCCAAGGTCGCCAAACTCGTCGAACAGCTGAAGAACGACGAGCCGGTCACGGTCAGCGGGAACGAGTAGGTCCGCCGCATGGGAAAGCCCCCGCCGAAGCGGGGGCTTTCCCGTGTATTGCGCGTTACGGCAGGTTCCTCGCCATCACGATTCGCTGCACCTGATTCGTACCTTCGTAAATCTGGGTGATCTTCGCGTCGCGCATCATGCGTTCCAGCGGGTAGTCGCGGGTGTAGCCGTAGCCGCCGAGGAGCTGGACGGCGTCGGTGGTGATTTCCATGGCGGCGTCGGAGGCGTAGCACTTGGCGGCGGCGCCGAAGAAGGTGAGGTCTTCGGGCTTGCCGCCGGCGGAGATGCGTTCGGACCTGGCGGCCGCGGCGTAGGTGAGCTGGCGGGCGGCCTCCAGCTTCATGGCCATGTCGGCGAGCATGAACTGCACGCCCTGGAAGTCGCCGATCGGCTTGCCGAACTGCTTGCGCTCCTGGACGTAGCCCTTGGCGTAGTCCAGGGCGCCCTGGGCGATGCCGAGGGCCTGGGCCGCGATGGTGATGCGGGTGTGGTCCAGGGTCTTCATGGCGGTGGCGAAGCCGGTGCCCTCCGCGCCGATCATGCGGTCGGCGGGGATGCGGACGTTGTCGAGGTAGACCTCGCGGGTCGGTGAGCCCTTGATGCCGAGCTTCTTCTCCGGGGCGCCGAAGGAGACGCCCGGGTCGGACTTCTCGACGACGAAGGCGGAGATGCCCTTGGAGCGCTTCTCGGGGTCGGTGACGGCCATGACGGTGTAGTACTCGCTGACGCCGGCGTTGGTGATCCAGCGCTTGACGCCGTCGAGGACGTAGTGGTCGCCGTCGCGTACGGCCTTGGTCTTCATGCCGGCCGCGTCGGAGCCCGCGTCCGGCTCGCTCAGGCAGTACGAGAACATCGCGTCGCCCTTGGCGAGCGGGCCCAGGTACTTCTTCTTCAGCTCCTCGGAGCCGGAGAGGATCACCGGCAGCGAGCCGAGTTTGTTGACGGCGGGGATCAGGGAGGACGAGGCGCAGACGCGGGCGACCTCCTCGATGACGATGACGGTGGCCAGCGCGTCGGCGCCGGCGCCGCCGTACGCCTCGGGGACGTGGACGGCGTGCAGGTCGTTGAGGGTCAGCGCGTCCCGGGCCTCCTGCGGGAAGCGGGCCTGCTCGTCCACCTCGGCGGCGAACGGGGCGATCTTCGCCTCGGCGAGCGAGCGCACCGAGTCGCGGAGCATGTCGTGCTCCTCGGACGTCCGGTACAGATCGAAATCAGCGGTTCCCGCCAAGGTTTCTCACTCCCCTGAGAGCTGACTGCAGTGCTAACTACCGTTAAGTAACCCGAATTCTAGGGGGCTGTACGGCACAGGGGATACGTGAGTTTGCCGACAGCACCCGTACGGTCCCGGCCACCGGGCCCGGACCTGCGGACAGCGGCCGGACTATGCTCAGGCAGCGCACTCCTCCCCGTATGCACCTGGAGCACCCATGGCCCTGAAGATCACCGTGATCGGCACCGGCTACCTCGGCGCGACGCACGCCGCGGCCATGGCGGAGCTGGGGTTCGAGGTGCTGGGCCTGGACATCGACCCGGCGAAGATCGCGATGCTGGAGCGGGGCGTGACCCCGATGTACGAGCCCGGCCTGGAGGAACTGCTGCGGGCGCACGTCGCGGGCATCGAGGGTGCCAGCGGCCGGCTGCGCTTCACGACCTCCTGGGAGGAGCTGGCGGACTTCGGCGACGTGCACTTCGTGTGTGTCAACACGCCGCAGAAGCACGGCGAGTACGCCTGTGACATGTCCTACGTCGAGTCGGCCGTCGAGTCGCTGGCCCCGCTGCTGCGGCGCCCGGCGCTGGTGGTCGGCAAGTCGACGGTCCCGGTGGGCAGCGCGGCGCGGCTGGCGAAGCGGCTCGTGGAGCTGGCGCCGGCCGGCGAGGACGTGGAGCTGGCCTGGAACCCGGAGTTCCTGCGCGAGGGTTTCGCCGTGCAGGACACCCTGCACCCGGACCGGATCGTCATCGGTGTCGACGGCGGGCGGGCCGAGGAGGTGCTGCGGGAGGTGTACGCGACGCCGGTGGCCGAGGGCTCGCCGTTCGTGGTGGCCGACTTCCCCACCGCCGAGCTGGTCAAGACGTCCGCCAATTCCTTCCTGGCCACGAAGATCTCGTTCATCAACGCCATGGCGGAGGTGTGCGAGGCGGCCGGTGGTGACGTGGTGAAGCTGGCGGAGGCGATCGGCCACGACGAGCGGATCGGCAAGAAGTTCCTGCGGGCCGGGATCGGCTTCGGCGGCGGCTGCCTGCCCAAGGACATCCGGGCGTTCATGGCGCGCGCCGGTGAACTGGGCGCCGACCAGGCGCTGACGTTCCTGCGCGAGGTCGACTCGATCAACATGCGGCGCCGCGGCCACATGGTCGAGCTGACCCGGGAGGCGGTCGGTGGTTCCTTCCTCGGCACCCGGGTCGCCGTCCTGGGCGCCACGTTCAAGCCGGACTCGGACGACGTACGGGACTCGCCCGCACTCAACGTCGCCGGGCAGATCCACCTCCAGGGCGGCCAGGTGACGGTCTACGACCCCAAGGGCATGGAGAACGCGCGGCGCGTCTTCCCGACGCTGGGGTACGCGGACTCGGCCATGGAGGCGGTGCGCGGCGCCGACGTGGTGCTGCACCTGACCGAGTGGCGGGAGTTCCGGGAGCTGGACCCGGCCGCGCTGGCCGAGGTGGTGGCCACGCCGCGCATCCTGGACGGGCGCAACGCGCTCGACCCGGAGCTGTGGCGCAAGGCGGGCTGGACGTACCGGGCGCTGGGGCGTCCGCACGCGTGACAGAGGCGTACGCATGAGGGGGCCGGGCTCGCCATGAGCCCGGCCCCCTCATGAGGTTGTCGCGCCTGCTCAGCCGTCGAGCTGTTCGATCGTCGCGATGGACGGTCCGCGCCCGTCGCGCAGCGTGCCCGCGACGTCCTCCGCGCAGCGCAGCACGCGGACGGCGTTGTGCCAGGTCAGCTTGGCCAGGTCGGCCGTGGACCACTTCCGGTCCAGGAGTTCGGCGACCAGGTTCGGATAGCCGGACACGTCGGCGAGGTCGGCGGGCGTGAAGGCCGTGCCGTCGAAGTCGCCGCCGATGCCGATGTGGTCGATCCCGGCGGCCTCACGCATGTGGTCGAGGTGGTCGGCGACGGTGGCCGCGGTGGCGAGCGGGCGCGGGTTCGCCGCCTCGAAGGCGCGGTGCACGGCCATGCCCTCGGCGGTGGTGTCCAGGTGGTGGAAGCCGTGCGCGCGCATGTTCTCGTCCGCCCGCAGCGTCCAGTCGACGGCCTCGGGCAGGATGAACTTCGGTACGAAGGTGGCCATCGCGATGCCGCCGTTGGCGGGCAGCCGCTCCAGCACGTCGTCCGGGATGTTGCGCGGGTGGTCGCAGACCGCGCGGGCGGAGGAGTGCGAGAAGACGACCGGCGCGACGCTGGTGTCCAGTGCGTCGCGCATGGTGTCGGCGGAGACGTGCGAGAGGTCGACGAGCATGCCGAGGCGGTTCATCTCGCGGACGACCTCGCGGCCGAAGGCGGTGAGGCCGTGCGCGCGCGGCTCGTCGGTGGCCGAGTCCGCCCAGGCGGTGTTGTCGTTGTGGGTGAGCGTCATGTAGCGCACGCCCAGGTCGTACAGCGCGCGCAGGGTGGCCAGCGAGTTGTTGATCGAGTGGCCGCCCTCGGCGCCCATCAGGGAGGCGATCCGGCCGTCGGCGCGGGCCGCCTCCATGCCGTCGGCGGTGTACGCCAGGCGCAGGTCGCCGGGGTAGCGGTCGGCGAGCCGGCGCACCACGTCGATCTGTTCGAGGGTGGCGCTGACCGCCTGGTCGCCGGTGTAGTCGGTCCGTACGTACACCGACCAGAACTGCGCGCCGACGCCGCCGGCCCGCAGCCGGGGGATGTCGGTGTGCAGGTGACCGGTCTGGTCGGCGGCGACGTCGCGCCGGTCGAGGTCGTAGCGGACCTGCTCGCGCAGCGCCCAGGGCAGGTCGTTGTGGCCGTCCACGACAGGGTGCTCGGCGAGCAGCGCGCGGGCCGCCTCCAGGGACGCGCTCACTTGCCGTTCCCGAAGCCGAAGCCGGCCGGGGAGGCGACCTTGTTGCGCAGCCGCTTGCCCTTCTCGGTGGCCTGCTCGTTCAGGTGCTGCTGGAATTCGCGCATCCGGGCCAGCAGGTCGGGGTCGTGGGCGGCGAGCATCCGGGCGGCGAGCAGTCCGGCGTTGCGGGCGCCGCCGACGGAGACGGTGGCGACGGGCACGCCGGCCGGCATCTGCACGATGGACAGCAGCGAGTCCATGCCGTCCAGGTACTTCAGGGGTACGGGCACGCCGATGACCGGCAGCGGGGTGACCGAGGCGAGCATCCCCGGCAGGTGGGCCGCTCCCCCGGCGCCCGCGATGATCGCCTTCAGGCCGCGGCCGGCGGCCTCCTCGCCGTACGTGATCATCTCGTGCGGCATCCGGTGCGCGGAGACGACGTCGACCTCGTAGGGGACCTCGAACTCGTCGAGGGCCTTGGCGGCGGCCTCCATGACGGGCCAGTCGGAGTCGGAGCCCATGACGATGCCGACGACGGGGGAAGTGCTCGCTGTCATTCGGTGATGGTTCCTCGCAAGTAACCGGCGGCGTGCGCGGCGCGCTCGCGCACGTCGGCCAGGTCGTCGCCGTAGGTGTTGACGTGTCCGACCTTGCGGCCGGGCTTCACGTCCTTTCCGTACATATGGATCTTCAGCTGCGGGTCCCGTGCCATGCAATGGAGGTACGCGTAATACATGTCCGGATAGTCGCCGCCGAGGACGTTGGCCATCACGGTCCACTTCGCGCGCGGGCGGGGGTCGCCGAGCGGGAGGTCGAGGACGGCCCGCAGGTGGTTGGCGAACTGCGAGGTGATTGCGCCGTCCTGGGTCCAGTGGCCGGAGTTGTGCGGGCGCATGGCCAGCTCGTTGACGAGGACGCGGCCGTCGGCGGTCTCGAACAGCTCGACCGCGAGGTGGCCGATCACGCCGAGTTCGTGCGCGATGCGCAGCGCCAGCTCCTGGGCCTGCCCGGACAGCTCGTCGCTCAGGCCGGGGGCGGGCGCGATCACCGTGTCGCAGACGCCGTCGACCTGGACGGACTCCACGACCGGGTACGCGACGGCCTGGCCGTGCGGCGACCGGACGACGTTGGCGGCCAGTTCCCGTACGAAGGGGACCTTCTCCTCGGCGAGAACCGGCACCCCGGCGCGGAACGGCTCGGCGGCCTCCTTGGAGGATCGTACGACCCATACGCCTTTGCCGTCGTAGCCGCCGCGGACCGTCTTGAGAACCACCGGAAACCCGCCGGTCTCCTCGGCGAACCGCTCCACGTCCGCCGGGTCGGCGACGATGCGGTGCCGGGGGCAGGGGGCCCCGATCGCGTCGAGCTTCGCTCGCATCACCCCCTTGTCCTGGGCGTGCACGAGCGCGCCGGGGCCGGGCCGGACGGGAATGCCGTCGGCCTCCAGAGCCCTCAAGTGCTCGGTGGGTACATGCTCGTGATCAAAAGTGATCACATCACAGCTACGGGCGAAGGCGCGCAGCGTGTCCAGGTCGCGGTGGTCGCCGATGACGACCTCGCTCACCACCTGGGCCGCCGAGTCCTGCGGGGTGTCGCTGAGGAGCTTGAACTTGATGCCGAGGGGGATGCCCGCCTCGTGGGTCATACGGGCGAGCTGACCGCCGCCGACCATGCCGACTACCGGGAACGTCACGCCCCCAGGGTATCCGCCCCGCCACGGAGCCCCGTCGCCCCCTTGGAGGAACATACGAACACAAGTGCGCCACTCTCGCCGTTCCGGCCTCCGGAGATCAGCAGGGGCGGTAGGCTCGCCGCCCGCGCGAAGGGGAAGGAACGCATGAGCGACGGCCGGAAACCCGGGCGCACCAGGACCGTGGGCATCGTCGTCGCGGTGGCGGCCCTGGCCGCCGCGGTCTACGCGGTGGTCACCCAGCTGACCGGGCCCGTCGTCTTCGACGAGGGCGACCGCGAGATATCGGTCTCGTCGCACACCCGGTTCTCGATCCGCCTCAAGGACAATCCGTCCACCGGCTTCCGCTGGGTCCTCGCGGATCCGGAGCCGGACCCGGCCGTACTGACGAAGACCGGCGGCCACTACGACGCCGACGAGCCGGTCCGCCCGGGATCGGGGGGCATCCGTTACGTCGATTTCATGGCGCGGGGCGCCGGACGTACCGAGGTGATTCTCAGATACTGCTTCCGCTGCGGCACCCCGCAGGCCGACGAGCAGGACGAGAACAGCAGGACCCGGCGGTTCCGCGTGACCGTGGACTGACATCTCCCGCACGTCCCTGCCGTCACGGATGGCAGGCAGCACACAGGCCGCCTGGTTAGCATGAGCGTGCGGTTGCACGGGGACGGCCGCGCGCAGACGCCCACGAACGCCCACCACAGGAGCTGAACGATCACGATGAGTGAACGGAGCGCACTGCGGGCCCGACTGGACGCGCTGGCCCGCGAACTCATGAAGTTCGGCGCCGTCGGGGGCGCGGGGGTCCTCGTCAACTTCGCCGTCTTCAACCTCGTACGGCACCTGACCGAGCTGCCCGTCGTCCGGGCCAGCATCATCGCGACCGTCGTCGCCACCGGCACGAACTACCTCGGCTACCGCTACTTCACCTACCGGGACCGCGACAAGAACGGCCGGACCAAGGAGCTGACGCTCTTCCTGCTGTTCAGCGTCGTCGGTCTGGTCATCGAGAACGGTGTCCTGTACGTGGCGACGTACGGGTTCGGGTGGGACACCTCACTGCAGAGCAACGTCTTCAAGTTCCTCGGCATCGGCCTGGCCACGCTCTTCCGCTTCTGGTCCTACCGCAGCTGGGTGTTCCGCGCGCTGCCCGCGCGCGAGGCCGTGGAGACCGCGGAGTCCTTCCTTGCGGAGGGCGCACAGACCGAGCAGGCGGCGCGCTCGGCGGCCGCCGAGCGGACGCGCGACTAGGGCGCTTCTGATGGATCTCCGTGGCCTCGCGACGCCCGGCACGCACTCTCGCCGCACGGCGCGAAGGGACAGGTGGCTCCGCCACATGACCCTTCACACCGCACCCCGAGCGCACGCACCGAACGCCGCTCGGTGCCCTCCACGGAGATCCATCAGAAACGCCCTAGGAACCGCCCCACCCCGGGCGGACGCGCGGCCGGCAGGCGAGCGCCCGCCGCTCAGGCACCGGCCCGCCCCGGCTCACTCCGCCGACGGCTCGGCCGCCTCGCGGGCGAGGAAGAGCGCGAACACCGGCGGGTACTGCTGGAGGAGTTCCAGCCGCCCGCCGTCCGCCTCCGCCAGGTCGCGGGCCACGGCCAGCCCCAGCCCCGTCGAGTTCCGGCCACTGACCGTCCGCTCGAAGACCCGCGAACCGAGGTCCGGCGGTACGCCCCGGCCCGCGTCCGTGACCTCGACGACCGCCTGGTTGCCGGTGACCCGGGTGCGCAGCGCCACCGTCCCGTCCCCGTGCATCAGCGAGTTCTCGATCAGGGTGGCGAGCACCTGGGCCACCGCCCCCGGCGTGCCGACCGCCCGCAGCCCCTTCTTGCCGGAGCGGACGATGGCCCGGTTCGCGCTGCGGTAGGCCGGGCGCCACTCCTCGACCTGCTGCTTGACGATCTCGTCGAGGTCGAAGGCGACGGCGGAGCCGGAGCGCGGGTCGCGGGAGTTGGTCAGCAGCCGCTGGACGACGTCGGTCAGCCGCTCGACCTGCCCGAGCGCGATGGTCGCCTCCTCCTTCACCGTGTCCGGGTCGTCGGTGAGGGTGATCTCCTCCAGCCGCATGGACAGCGCGGTCAGCGGCGTCCGCAGCTGGTGGGAGGCGTCGGCGGCGAGCCGCCGCTCGGCGGTGAGCATCCGCGCGATCCGCTCGGCGCTGGCGTCCAGCACGTCCGCGACCCGGTCCAGCTCCTGCACGCCGTAGCGGCGGTGGCGCGGGCGGGGGTCGCCGGAGCCGAGGCGTTCGGCGGTCTCGGCGAGGTCGGTCAGCGGCGCGGTCAGCCGGCGGGCCTGCTGGACGGCGAGCACCACGGCGGCCAGGATCGCCAGGATCGCCACGGCCAGGATGACCAGCAGCGTCCGGCCGATCTCGGCGCTGACCGCGGAGCGCGGCTCCTGGACGGTGACGGTCTCGCCGCGGTCGCCGTGCTGGGTCGAGGCGATCACGTCGCCCGTCGGCCGGGAACCGATCTCGATGCGCGGCCTGCCGGGGACCGTGATCTCGGCGTACCGCTTGGCGGTGATCTGCTCCGAGAGGATCTCGGGGGTGAGTTTCTCGCCGCTGCCCAGCCGGCTCTCCACGATGCCGACGAGCCGTACGGCTTCGGAGGCGACGCTGTCCTGCGCCCCCGACTGGATGGTGCGGGTCTCGACGATCACCAGCGAGACGCCGAAGACGGCGATCACGACGAGCACCACGGCGAGGGTGGAATTGATCAGACGGCGGCGCACGGTGTCCTCCGGGCGGGATGCTTTCGTTCTTCTACTTCTTCCCGCCCGGCGGCGGGTGCTCAGCTCTTTTCGAAGCGGAAGCCGACGCCGCGCACGGTGGCGATGTAGCGCGGGTTGGCCGCGTCGTCGCCGAGCTTCTTGCGGAGCCAGGAGATGTGCATGTCCAGCGTCTTCGTGGACGACCACCACGTGGTGTCCCAGACCTCGCGCATCAGCTGGTCGCGGGTGACGACCCGGCCGGCGTCCCGCACCAGCACCCGCAGCAGGTCGAACTCCTTGGCGGTGAGCTGGAGTTCGTCGTCGCCCATCCAGGCGCGGTGCGACTCGACGTCGATCCGTACGCCGTGCGTCGCGGGCGGCTGCTGCGGCTCGACGGACGAACCGCGGCGCAGCAGGGCACGGACGCGGGCGAGCAGTTCGGCGAGCCGGAAGGGCTTGGTGACGTAGTCGTCGGCGCCGGCGTCCAGGCCGACGACGGTGTCGACCTCGTCGGCGCGGGCGGTGAGCACGAGGATGGGGAAGGAGTGGCCTTCGTTGCGCAGCCGGCGGGCGACCTCCAGGCCGTCCATGCCGGGCAGGCCCAGGTCGAGGACGACCAGGTCGATGTTGCCCTGCAGACCGGCGTCGAGCGCCGTGGGGCCGTCCTCGCGCACCTCGACTTCGTAACCCTCGCGGCGCAGGGCGCGGGCGAGCGGCTCCGAGATGGACGCGTCATCCTCGGCGAGCAGTACACGGGTCATGGGCCGATGGTAGTCCCAGGTCTCACCTCCTCGGGCGGGACCCGGTACGCCCGGAGGCAGCCGGAATACGTCCCGCGGACGGCGTGCCGGAGACGGGCTCGCGGCCGGCGGGTGATCGCGGGCTACGGCGGACGGCGCGGGCGCCACCCCCGTACGGTTCCCGGTTGATCATGTGACCGTTGTCTCACTCGTCCCATCGGTGCGGTTGCTGGACGTATGGTGTCCCAACGTCCGTAGCACAGCCTCGGGACCCATGACTCTCAAGTGACGTCATCGGTCCCTGTTGTGTGCAGGGCTGGAACCACCAGTCTTGATACACAGTGAATGACCTGTCGACCGGGTCCACCGCGCGAGCAGCACGGGGGCGTGGATCCCGGTGTCACGACTTGTCCTGCCGATTCCTCTTCCAGTGGCGTCGGCCCCCGAGGACGTGGGGGCGGGCAACGTGACGCCGGTGCCGGTCAGCCGACCCGGGCGCGCTGCGGTCTCCCACGCGTCCCGAGCACACCTAGGAAGCACCATGGCGTCCAGCCTGACGAAGGACGCCGGCGCGCAGGGGAACCCTGCCAGCGACGGCAAAACCTTCTTCGGCCACCCCCGCGGACTGGCCACCCTCTTCATGACCGAGATGTGGGAGCGGTTCAGCTTCTACGGCATGAGGGCGCTCCTCGTCCTGTATCTCATCTCGGGCGGCGCCGACGCCAAGGTGGGCGAGCAGGGCGGCGGCCTGGCGATGACGGCCGCGACCGCCTCGGCGATCTACGCGGTCTACATGGCGATGGTCTACCTGCTGGCGATGCCCGGCGGCTGGTTCGGCGACCGGGTCTGGGGCCCGCGCAAGACCGTGGCCATCGGCGCGAGCGTCGTGATCGCCGGCCACCTCACGCTGGCGCTGCCCGGCGAGGGCCTGTTCTTCGTCGGCCTGGTGCTGGTGGCGCTGGGTTCGGGCCTGCTGAAGGCCAACATCTCCACGATGGTCGGCCAGCTCTACGACGGCCCGCAGGACCCGCGCCGGGACGCCGGCTTCACGATCTTCTACATCGGCATCAACCTCGGTGGCTTCATCGCCCCGCTGGTGGTCGGCACCATCGGCCAGAACGTCAACTGGCACGTGGGCTTCGCCACCGCCGGTCTGGGCATGGCGCTGGGTCTGGTCGGCTTCCTGTTCGGCACCCGCCACCTGAACCCGCGCAGCAGCGAGGTACCGACCCCGCTCACCCGCGAGGAGCGGATGAGCTGGCTGCGCAAGGGCCTGATCTGGGTCATCGTCGCGGCCGTCTTCTACGGCATCGTCGTGGCCACCGGGTCCTTCACGCTCAACTGGGCGCTGATCCCGATCAGCCTGCTCGGCATGATCATCCCGATCTCGGTCCTGGTGCGCATCAAGCGCGACAAGGAGCTGACGCAGTCCGAGCAGACCAAGGTCAGCGGCTACATCTGGTTCTTCGTCGCCGCCGCGATCTTCTTCATGATCTTCGACCAGGCCGGTTCGACGCTGAACGTCTTCGCCGACAAGAACACCGCGGACACGGTCTTCGGCCTGCACTTCCCGTCCACCTGGTTCCAGTCGGTGAACTCGGCCTGGGTCATGGCGCTCGCGCCGGTCTTCGCCGCGATCTGGACGGCCCTGGCCCGGCGCTCCAAGGAGCCCACCACGGTCGTGAAGTTCGCGATGTCGATGCTGCTCGTCGGCGCCTCGTACTTCGTGTTCATCGTGCCGATGCAGATGTCGTCCGGCGGCGACAAGGTCACCCCGATGTGGCTGATCACCGTCTACATGATCCAGACCATGGGTGAGCTGTGCCTCTCCCCGGTCGGCCTGTCGGTGACCACCAAGATGGCCCCGCAGAAGTACGCCAGCCAGATGATGGGCGTGTGGTTCCTCGCCGTCACCACCGGTGACTGCGTGGTCAGCCTGATCTCCCTGGCCGGTGCCGACCTCAGCGGTGTGGGGGTGGTGGCGTCCGAGGCGACGCTGGCCGTCCTGGCCGGTCTCGCGATCTGGATGTCCCGCAAGAAGATCGAGGCGTCCATGGGCGACGTCCGCTGACGCTGCCGTAGCGCGTCCCTCAGCCGCGGAGGGGCTCGGTGCCAGAGGGCACCGGGCCCCTCTTGCGCTGTGCGGACGCCGCTGTCCGGCGGTGCCGTACGGTCCTCAGCGACGCCGCAGTCGGCGGCCGGGCACGAAGGTGAAGACGGCGCCGCCCAGCAGGACCACCGTGCCCGCGACCAGGGCGAGGGCGCGCAGACTGCCGTGGTCACCGGCGCCGGTCTCCGCGAGGCCGCCCGAGGTGCCGCCCGCGCTCGCCGGGCCCGCCGAGCCGCCGCCCGCCGTGTCCCCGCCGGTGCCGCCGGACGCCGCGCCCCCGGACGCCGCGCCGCCGGCCGAGCCGCCGGAGGTGCCGCCCTGCTGGGCCGTGGTGTCCAGGGCGAGGGAGACGCCCGGGTCCTTCTCCGGGGTGCAGGTCGTGGTCGTCCCCAGGGCGTTGACGGTCAGCACGCCCGGCGTCAGGGTCGCCTTGCCGGTGGCGCCCGGGGTGTAGGTGCCCGTCAGGTCGGGGATCGCGATCGGCTGCCCGGACTTGATCGGCTCCTTGTTCGCCGGGCCCTCGGTCGTGACGGTGCCCTGGTCGGCGCCGCCGACCCGGACGTCCATGGACGGCTTGACGGCGCCCGCGGGAATGTCCGCCGGGCTGTCCATCACCGACTTGGCGAACTTCACCGTCAGGCCGTAGCCGCCGCCCTTCTTGACGGCGTTGATCTGGACCGGGGACGTGGCTTTCTTGTCGCCGATGGGGGTCTTGCAGGCGTACGGGACCTGGACGACCTTGCCCTTGTAGGCCGTGCCGTCCGGATCGCCACCGCCGCCGGTGGAACCGCCCGCACCGCCGCCCGTCGTGCCCGTGCTGCCACCGCTGCCGGCCGCGCCGCCGGCGTCCGAGCCGCCCGAGCCGCCGCCGGTCGTACCGCCGCCGGTGGTGCCACCGGCCGTGGTGCCGCCCGTACCGCTGCCGCCCGAGTCGCCGCCGGTCGTGCCGCCGCTGGTCGTACCTCCCGTACTGCCCCCGCCGTCCGTCACCTTGATCGTGGCGGCCGGCTTCACCTCCTCCTTGGGAGTGCACTTCGTGTCGGTGGAGATCGGCTTGTTGACGTTGATGTTGTAGAAGCCGGGCGCGAGGGTGACCTCGCCGGGCTTCTCCAGCTTCAGGGTGCCCTTCATGTCCGAGAGCTTCATCGGGCTGTTCTTGGGGACCGGCGGATTCTGCCGCGGCCCCTGGACGCTCAGCTCGCCGCTCTGCGCGCCACCCACCTTGATCTTGCCGCTGGGCTGCACGGTGTCCTTGTCCAGGTCGAGGATGTCGGGATTCTTGGAAGCGGCCTCCACCGTCCGCCACACCACCTCGACCTCGTCGCCGACCTTCGCCGTCGCGGGCGCGGTCACCTCCACCTTCGTGGTGCCCTGGATCGCGGGCAGGCCCGAGATCGGCGGCGGTACGCACTCGGTCCGGTACGCCGTCTCCGCGGCCCCGGCCGGTCCGGCGGCCGTCAGTATGCCCGCACCGGCGAGCATCAGGGCGAAGCCGCCCGCGCTCGCTCTCCTGCGCTTCCTCATCACGTGGAACCTTTCGACGTCGGCGGGTCGGTGGGTGGTGCCGTGGTGGCGGACGGTGCGGTGTCCGGGGTGAACCACGGCAAGGGGGCGGCGGCGCGGTCCGCGGGGGCGGGCTCCGCCGTGCCGGGGGCGGGCTGCGCGCGAGGGGCGGGGGCCCGGGCCCCGCGGTGGCGTCCGGCGGCTGCCGTGCGCCGGGGCGCACGCGGGGCGGCCCTGCCCCACGTGCGCCGCTTCGTACGGGCCGTTCCCGGGCGCGGGCGGACCCGGTCGACGACCGCCATGCCGATACGGAAGACGGCGGCCGGCACGACGACGCAGAGCAGGACCCAAAACAGCGCCACGCCCCACGGCCGGCCGACGCCCCACGGCTGCTCGGCGAGCACCTTGCCGCCGTACTTGAGCGAGACGAGATAGTCGCCGTGCGCCCCGGCGGGCAGTTCCACCGGCAGTTCGATCCGCTGCCTGCGCCCGGCGGGCACGGTGCCCTGCCACTGCCGCTCCTCCCACTGCGGGGCGAAGACCCCGTGCGAGGTGCCGACCTCGAAGACCGGGTCCTTCGCGGGGGTGGAGCCGACGTTCCCCACGGTGACCACGAGCCGCCGCTGCGGCGGCGCGCCGAACCAGGTCAGCAGGTTGCCGGAGCCTTCCAGGCGCGGCGGTGCCAGGACGCTGAGCCGCCCGCCCGCCTCCTCCCGGGGCAGCGGCGCGACCGGGTGCCCGGCCACCGTGAACGGGGCGTCGGCGGTGGCGGGCGCGCCCGTCACGGTGGCGGCGTGCACGACGCACGGGCAGGGTCTGGGCGGCTCGGCGACCGGCAGCTCCTTGCGGAAGGAACCGTCCGGGCCGGTGGTCACGGCCCGGCCGTCGCCGTTGGCACAGGCGTTGGTGCCGCCGATCATGTTCTGTCCGCAGATGAGCAGGGTCAGCAGTGTCTTCGGGCGCCAGCCGCGCCCGGTGACGGTGAGGGTGCCGCCCTTGCCCGCTTCCTGGGCGGAGAGCCGGATATGGGGCTTGGGGTCGGGTGCGGCCCGGGAAGCGGCCGAGGCGGGGTGCGCGGCGACAGGGAGGAGGAGAAGGCAGAGGAGGGCCAGGAGCGCCGGTCCGGCCACGCCGAGGGCGGTTGCGGGCCGGCTGGGTCCGGCTACGGGGGCGGCAGCGGCGGCCCGGCCCGTCCCGGCAGCCGCACGGGCCCGTACGCTCGCGTGCTCGCCGCGCCTCACGTGCCCGGTACGCCTCACGTGCCCACCGGGCCTCGCGTTCCCGCCCCGCCTTATGCGGTCGCCCCGCCTCACGCTCCCACCCCCGCCCCTGAAGGCACCCCAGAGGCCGCGTGCGTCCCCGTCTCCGGCTCCGCCCTCCGCTCGCCCTGCCGAGGCCCCGCGGCTCGCCTCCGGCGCCGTACGCGCCACAGGGCCGCGCCTGTCAGCAGCCCTGCGGACGGCAGCGCGGCGGCACCCCACGGCACCGCCGTGTAGGAGGCGCCCGCCGTCCCGCGCGCGCCGCCCGCCGCCGTGACGGTCAGCCGTACGTCCACCGAGTCCAGCGCGGGCGGATCGGGCCACGGCTCGGTCAGCGGGACCCGTCGGCCCGGCGGCAGCGTGACGGGGAGGAGGCGCGCGGCGCGGCGCAGGGCCGGTCCGAAGAGCCCGTCGGCGTCGACCGCGAGCCGTGGCGTGAGCGTGGTGTTTCCGCGGTTGACCAGCACGTACCGGATGACCGCCGCGCTCCCCCGGCGCTCCACGGCCACCTCTTCGACGCTCAGCGCGGCGAGCGCGGGGCCGGTCACCCGCAGGTGCACCGGGACCGTGGCCGTCCGGCCGTCCCCTTCGGTGACGAGCGCGGCCGGATGGTCGCCCGGGGCCGCGTCCCGGGGGACGGTCACGGTGAAGGGCACGTCCGCCCGGGTGCGCGGCGGCACGCGTACCTCCTTGCCCGCCGTCGCGATCCAGCCGCCGGACCGGGTCGGCCCGCCGCGCAGCCGGAGCGTCACCGCGCCGCCGCCGGGGTTGGTGAGCGCGAGCCTGTCCTTCAGGACCGCGCCGGGCGCGCCTTCCAGGTAGAAGTACGGGCGGTCCTGGGCGCTCGGCCGGGCCCCGCCGCCGGGGGCGGGCGCGGCGGTCCACCGGCCGCCGTCCGGGACGGGTACGGCGTACGCCCCGGGCGGGCTCAGGAGCGCGACGGCGGTCGCGAGGGCTGCGCCCGAGACCACCGAGCGGGTACGGGACGGCATCGGCGGCTCCTGGGGCTGGTGCAGGTGCTGTGCTCGTACGCTTGCGCGGGTCTCCGTAGCGGGGTATCGGCCTAGGCGCGCTTCTGATTGCGCCGCGTCAGCCACAGGACGCCCGCCGCGCCGGCGAGGAGCACCGTGCCGCCGAGCGTGCCGAGGGCGACGGCGGAGTCGGCCGGGCCGGTCTGCGGCAGCTCGCCGCCGCCGGAGGCGCCCGCCGATCCCCCGGTGCTGCTTCCGGAACCGCCCGTGGTCCCGCCCGTGGAGCTGTCGGAACCGCTGCCGCCCGTACTGCCGGAACCTCCTGTTCCGCCGGAACTGCCCGTTCCGCCCGATCCCTTGACGTCCAGGGTGAGCGACGGCTTCGGGTTGTTGGCGGGCGTGCAGGTGGTGGTCGTACCGAGGGCCTTGATGGTGAGCGTGGAGGCGGTGAAGGTGACCTTGCCGCTCTCCTTGGGCGTGTAGGTCCCGCTCAGGTCGCTGATCTTGATGGGCGTGTTGGCGGGGATCGCCTTGTCGTTGGGCGGCCCGGACACGGGCACGGTGCCGCTCTCCGCGCCGCCCAGCTTGATGAGCGCGCTCGGCTTCATGGCGCCCGCGCCCAGTTCGACGGGGCTGGAGGAGACGCCCTTCCGGAAGGACATCACGAGCTTGTACGCGCTGCCGCTGCGGGTGCTCCTGATGTCGATGGGCGAGACCGCGCCCTTGTTCCCGATCGGCGTCTTGCACTGGTAGTTGACGTCCACGACGTCGGCCTGCGCGGCCGGCGCGGCGAGCAGGACCGCGGACCCCGCCGTCAGCGCCACGGCCGCGGCCAGGCCGGCCGCGCGGCGGCGGGGGCGCGCGGCGTGCTGTTCGTAGAAGCGGGCCACCTTGAGTTCCCCTTCTCGCGGTTGAGCGCCGCCCGATGTTACTGACGGCACATCAGATCGGTGGCTCAAGGTACGCCGGGGACCTTGTCGAGGGAAGTCACAGAACAGGCCGGATCCGTGCGGCGCGGGACGCCAGGGGGAAGCGGGAAGAGCGGGAAGAGCGGGAAGAGCGGGAAGAGCGGAAAGGGAGGAGGAGGGAGGACGGAAAGGGGGAGAGAGGGACGTACGAGCCGCATGAGGCGCAGGGGGCGTATGTCCGGGCCCCGGAAGCGGGTGGACATTCGCGTCCTCGAGCCGCCGATGAGCCACCCGCCGGCCCCGTACGGAAGCCCCGGTCGGTGCCGCGCGCACGAGCTGGCCACAGCCTGTCCCGGCCCGTTCACGTACGGCCACAGGGCCACATCAGCCCGCCCCGGCCCGCGGCGCACCACACGCCGCCGCCCCTGGCGCGAACGAGGGCCCCTGCCCAGGGGCCCTAAGAGGGAGCGGCGAGCTCCGCCCACACGGTCTTGCCCGTGCCGTCGGGGTTGCGTACGACCCCCCAGTCCAGACACAGGCGCTGCACGATGAACATGCCGTGCCCGCCGGGCCGCCCCGCCCGGTGCGGGGTGCGGGGTGCGGGCGAGCCCGCGCCGAGGTCGGTGACCTCCAGACGCAGCACTTTGGCGTTGCTGCGCAGCCGGAGTTCCTCGGGCCCCTCCGCGTGCAGGCAGGCGTTGGTGACCAGCTCGGAGACCACGAGCAGGACGTCCTCGGCGGCCGCGCGCTGGTCGGCACTGGCAGCCGGGAGCCAGCTCCAGTCGTGGAGGGCCTGCCGGGCGAAGTCACGGGCCCGCGCGACGGCTCCCTGCACACCCGCCAGGCGCAGCCTGCGGATCTGGCCGGCCGGGACGGCCGGGGAGGCGGAGGGAGCGCCGGCGTTGCCCGGCTCCGGGCCGAGGTCGCCCGGCGGGTACGGCCGGGTGGTGCTCATCAGCGCTTCACCTCACCGATTCGCCATTTCACGGATAGCGGTTACCTGACAGATTCAACAGATTCAGATGTCTCCTGCCCGACGGGACCGTGAGAACACCCACTTCTTGGGTACGGAAGTTGTGACGCGGGCAACGCGTACGGAAGGAACCCCCCGTAGTGCACCGCCTGCGCCGCCGCCGTCAGTCGGCGAGAGCCTTGTCGAGGGAGTCGTGCACGGTGAACACCGCGTCCGCGCCAGTGATCTCGAAGACCCGCGCCACCACCGGCTGCATTCCGGCCAGATGTACCCCGCCTCCCCCGGCCTCCGCCTTCAGGCGGGCACCGAGCAGTACGTTCAAGCCGGTGGAGTCCATGAACTCCAGCTGCGAGCAGTCGACGACCAGTCGCGCGAAGCCGTCCGCGACGCACCCTTCGAGCGATTCCCGCAACAGGTCCGCGGTGTGGTGATCCAGCTCACCCGCGACGGTCACGATCGCGCTGGCACCCTGATGCCGGATCGCGACATTGAGCCGTCCCCGACTGGCACTGCCGACCGTCCCGCGGTCCATGCGCGTGCACCCCTCTTGCTGTCTCGGCGTCCGATTGCTTACGACTGCGCTGACCGAACACTACGCCTTCTCTACACGCAGCTGGTAGCCGAACAGTACGTAATCAGCTGCAAACCCGGACAACACGCACTTGCCATCTTCCGGCAAACCCAGGTAGGCGTAGTAAGGACACATTCGAAACGGCCGGCTTTGGAGGCGCCGCACACCGCAGCTTCGCGTAGAGGCATCGGCAGCCATATGCCGAGAACGATGGAGGACAACATGTCACCCCGGCTCGACGAATTGCGCACCGAAGACACCACGGAGACCGCGTCGTCGACTCCCTTGCCAGAGACCACCCTCGCAGAGGCCGCTCTCACCGAGGCCGTCCTGTCCGAGGCCGCCCTGCCCGCCCCGTCCCGAACGACTCATTCCCCGCAGATCACATCTGAATCGTCCGCACCGGACGCGATGGGAATCCCCGAGCTCGACGGGCTGCCCGAGATCCCCCCGTACGACGAGGTGGGGCCGGTGGACGCGCGGGCCCTGTCCAAGACCCTCTTCGAGCGCCTGGAGTCGCTGGAGGAAGGCACCCACGAATTCGCGTACGTCCGCAACACCCTGGTCGAACTCAACCTCGCGCTGGTGAAGTTCGCGGCCTCCCGGTTCCGCTCCCGCAGCGAGCCCATGGAGGACATCGTCCAGGTCGGCACCATCGGCCTGATCAAGGCGATCGACCGCTTCGAGCTCAGCCGCGGCGTGGAGTTCCCGACGTTCGCCATGCCCACCATCGTCGGCGAGATCAAGCGTTTCTTCCGTGACACCAGCTGGTCCGTACGGGTGCCCAGGCGTCTGCAGGAACTCCGCCTGGACCTGGCCAAGGCCGGTGACGAGCTGGCGCAGAAACTGGACCGTTCCCCGACGGTGAGCGAGCTCGCCGAACGCCTCGGCATCACCAACGACGAGGTCGTCGAGGGCATGGCGGCGAGCAACGCCTACACGGCCAGCTCGCTGGACGCCCAGCCGGAGGAGGACGACAACGAGGGCGCGCTGGCCGACCGCATCGGCTACGAGGACCACGGCCTCGAAGGCATCGAGTACGTCGAGTCGCTCAAGCCGCTGATCGCCGAGCTGCCGCCGCGCGACCGCAAGATCCTCTCGCTCCGCTTCGTCGCCAACATGACGCAGTCGGAGATCGGCGAGGAGCTGAACATCTCCCAGATGCACGTCTCGCGCCTGCTGTCGCGCACGCTCGTCAAGCTCCGCAAGGGGCTGATGGTCGAGGAGTGAGTCCGTCGGACCCCCCGCGGTCGCTGCCGGCCTGACGGGCCGGCAACCGCCCGCGTGGAAGAGGGCCTGCCCCGGATGTCCGGGACAGGCCCTCCTCTGCTGCAGGGCTCCCGCTGTCGGAGTCCTGCTTCCTGCTGTCCGGGTGACCGGGCCGGTGCCCGCGCCCGCCTCCAGTACGGCCGCCGGGTGGCCGGACCGCCGCAGCTCCCGGGCGAGCGGCGCGGCCGGCCGGGCGGCCGGCCGCGGGCCGCCGGCGGCCACGGCGCCGGTGGTGTGCGGGGTGCGGGCGGCCTCGCGGAGGAACTGCACGGGGCCGGTGGCCACGGGGGTCGCGGCGGGCGCAGGAACTGGTGTCGCGTTCATGCCGGTGACGCCAGGTAGCGCCGGAGCGCGGTCCATCGGCCGTTGTGCGAGGGGCACCCCGTACGAAAGTAGGGGGTGAGGAGGGCCGTGGGTCGATCCGGCTCGCGCTGACGGACATCCTCGGCGACGCGCCCGGCATCACCGTCGCGGCCGAGGCGGCGGACGGCGCCGAAGCCGTCGAGCTGGCCCGCGCCCACCGGATCGACGTGGCGCTGACCACCTTCGACCTGGACCAGTACGTGTACGACGCGCTCGCCGCGGGTGCGTCGGGCTTCCTGCTCAAGGACAGCGCCCCGGAGGACATCATCCGCGCCGTGCGGGTCGTGGCCGAGGGGCAGGCCATGCTCCACCCCACGGCCGCCCGCCGCCTGATTGACCGTTACCACCACACGGCCGCCCGCGGCACCCCGGGCGCCCGCTCCCGTATCGCACGTCTCACGCCACGCGAGACCGAGGTACTGGCACTTCTCGCCGACGGCGCGTCGAACGCGGAGATCGCACGCGCGCCGGCGATGCGCGAAAGCACCGTCAAGGCCCATGTCAGCCGCATTCTGGCGACGCTGGAGGTGGGCAACCGGGTGCGGGCGGCGCTGTGTGCGCGGGACGCGGGGGTGGGGGGGTGAGGGACAGACCTTCGTCTCGTCGCCCTCGGTGAAGCGCGCCGTGGACCTGCTGGGGCTGCCGGGATTCCCGGACCCGCTCGCCGTTCAGACGCGTACGCCCCGGTGCCAGACCTCCGAGACGAGGGGGACGCCCGGGCGGTAGGCGAGGTGGACGTGGGAGGGGGCGTCGAGGAGGGTGAGGTCGGCGCGGGTGCCGGGCGTGAGGCGGCCGATGTCGGTGCGGCGCAGGGCGGCGGCGCCGCCGGCCGTGGCGGACCAGACGGCCTCGTCGGGGGTCATCCTCATGTCCCGTACGGCCAGGGCGATGCAGAAGGGCATCGAGCTGGTGAAGGACGAGCCGGGGTTGCAGTCGGTGGACAGGGCGACGGTGGCGCCCGCGTCGAGCAGGGGGCGCGCGTCGGGCCACTGCGCGCGGGTGGAGAACTCGGCGCCGGGCAGCAGGGTGGCGACGGTCGCGCTGTTGGCGAGGGCGTCGATGTCGGCGGCGTCCAGATGGGTGCAGTGGTCGGCGGAGGCGGCGTCGAGTTCGACGGCGAGCTGGACCCCGGGGCCGTGGTGGAGCTGGTTGGCGTGCACACGCGGGAGCAGGCCCTTGGCCTTGCCCGCGGTCAGGATCGTGCGGGCCTGGTCGCCGTCGAAGGCGCCCTGTTCGCAGAAGACGTCGATCCAGCGGGCGTGCGGGGCGCAGGCGTCCAGCATCGGGCCGGTGACGAGGTCGACGTAACCGGCGGGGTCGTCGGCGTAGTCGGGGGAGACGATGTGCGCTCCCAGGAAGGTGACCTCGTCGGTGTGGGCGGCGGCGATGCGCAGGGCGCGGGCCTCGTCCTCGACGTTCAGGCCGTAACCGGACTTGGTCTCCAGGGTCGTGGTGCCCTGGCGCAGCGCCTCGGCGAGGTACTTGGCGACGTTGGCGTGCAGTTGCTCGTCGGTGGCGGCGCGGGTGGCGGCGACGGTGGTGCGGATGCCGCCGGCGGAGTAGGGGCGGCCGGACATCCGGGCGTTGAACTCGGCGGTGCGGTCGCCGCCGAAGACCAGGTGGGAGTGGGAGTCGACGAAGCCCGGGAGGGCCGAGCGGCCGCCGGCGTCGACGTGACTGTCAGTGGCGGGTGCTTTGCTTGTCGTACCGACCCAGGCGACGCGGTCGCCGTCGAAGACGACGGCCGCGTCCTGGATCAGACCGAGGGGGCCTTCGCCGAGGGAGGGGTCGTTGGTGACGAGGCTTGCGATGTTGGTGATGGCGGTGGTGCGGCCGTTCGCGGCGCGCTCCGCGGCGGCGGTGTTGGGGTTCATCGTGGGGGTGTTCTCCTTCGGCCGCGGGGTCAGCCGCGTACGGCCGCGATGGCCTCGGCCAGTGCGGTGGGGACGTCGGGCACGAGCGCGTGGACTCCGTCGCGTACGACCTGGCGGCCGCCGACCACCGTGTGGCGCACATCGGCCCCGGAGGCGGCGAATACGGCCGTCTCGGCGCCCAGCCGGGGCAGCGGGCCCGCGGTGCGTACGGAGTCCAGCGCGATCGTGGTGAGGTCGGCGAGCGCGCCGCGCTCGATGGTGCCCGCCTCGTCCCAGCCCAGCGCGGCGTGGCCGTCGGCGGTCGCGGCGCGCAGCAGGGCGGCGGCGGTCCAGTGGCCGCGGGTGCGGGTGCGCAGCCGTTCGTCCAGCTCCATCGCGCGGGCCTCTTCGAAGAGGTCGATGACGGCGTGGCTGTCGCTGCCGAGGGACAGGGGGCTGCCGGCGGCCTGGAGCTGGACGGCGGGGCCGATGCCGTCGGCGAGGTCGCGTTCGGTGGTGGGGCACATGCACACGCCGGTGGTGGCGGCGCCCAGCAGCCGGACGTCCTCGCCGGTGAGGTGGGTGGCGTGCACGGCGGTGGTGCGGCGGCCCAGGATGCCGTGCTCGGCGAGCAGTTCGGTGGGGGTGCAGCCGTGTGCCTCGCGGCAGGCGTCGTTCTCGGCGGTCTGCTCGGAGAGGTGGACGTGCAGCGGTGCCTGCCGCCGGCCGGCCCACTCCGCGACGGTGCTCAGCTGGCCGGCCGGTACGGCGCGTACGGAGTGCACGGCCGCCCCGATGCGGGCGTGCGGGCGGCCGTCCTTCAGGGCGGCGGCCCGCTCGGCCCAGGCGTCGGCGGTGCCGTCGCAGAAGCGCAGCTGGTGGTGGTTGGGCGCGGCGCCGAAGCCGGCGGAGAGATAGGCCGTGTCCAGCAGGGTGATACGGATGCCCGCCTCGTCGGCGGCGGCGATCAGGGCTTCGCCCATCGCGTTGGGGTCGGCGTAACGGGAGCCGCCGGGCCCGTGGTGGAGGTAGTGGAATTCGCCGACGCAGGTGATGCCCGTGAGCGCCATCTCCGCGTACACGGCCCGTGCGAGGGCGTAATAGGAATCGGGGGTGAGCTGGGAGGCGACCTGGTACATGACCTCGCGCCAGGTCCAGAAGGTGCCGGAGCCGACCTGGACGGTGCCGCGCAGGGCGCGGTGGAAGGCGTGCGAGTGGGCGTTGGCGAGGCCGGGGAGCGTCAGGCCGCGCAGGGTGACGGCGCCGGGCGGCGGCGCGGGGACCTCGGTCCGTACGGCGCTGATGCGGCCGTCGGCCGGGTCCACGTCCACGGCCACGCCCGGCTCGACGTGCGTGCCGAGCCAGGCGTGTTCCAGCCAGTACGTCTTCGGGGCGGCCGGCCCGGGCCCGTCGCCTCCGGGTCGCGGGGTCGGCTCGGCTTCCTGCGGCGTCAGCGGCACGCCAGGCCCTCCAGTACGTCGGCGAGTGCGGTCACCCCGGCGAGGCAGTCGTCCTCGGCCGCGCGTTCGGCGGGTGAGTGCGAGACGCCGGTGGGATTGCGTACGAACAGCATGGCGGTGGGGACGGTGGCGGACAGAATACCCGCGTCGTGTCCGGCGCCGGTGCCCAGCACGGGCACCTCGCGGGCGCCGCCCGGGCGGCGGTCCGCCGTGCGGGTGAGGATCGTGGCCAGCTCGTCCCGCAGCGCGTGCCCGAACTCGATGACGGGGGTGAAGGATTCACGGGTGACCCGGACGTCGACGCCGTCGCGCTCGCCGCGCTCGGCGGCCTCCCGCTCGATGGCGGCGATGACGGTGTCCAGCGTCTCCTGGTCGGCGGCGCGGGAGTCCAGCCAGCCGCGGACCAGCGACGGGATGGCGTTGACGCCGTTCGGCTCGACGCTGATCTTGCCGAAGGTGGCCAGCGCGCCGGCCAGTTCGGCGCTCTTGCGGGCGGCGAGCACGGTCGCCGCGTAGGTGAGCATCGGGTCGCGCCGGTCCGCAAGGCGGGTGGTGCCGGCGTGGTTGGCCTCGCCGTGGAAGTCGAACCGCCAGCGGCCGTGCGGCCAGATGGCGGAGGCGATGCCCACGGGGTCGCCGGTCAGGTCGAGGGCGCGGCCCTGTTCGACGTGGAGTTCGACGAACGCGCCGATACGGGACAGGCGGTCGGGGTCCGGGCCGATGGCGTCCGGGTCGTGGCCGGCCCGCTCCATGGCCTGCGGCAGCGACACGCCGTCGCCGTCCCGCAGCTGGTGGGCCGCCTCGACGGTGAGCTGACCGGCGCTGAGCCGGGAGCCGACACAGGCCAGGCCGAAGCGGGCGCCTTCCTCGTCGCCGAAGTTGACGATCGCCAGCGGCTTGGCGGGCGTGGCGCCGCGGCGGCGCAGTTCGTCGAGCGCCGCGAAGGAGGAGACGACGCCGAGCGGGCCGTCGAAGGCGCCGCCGTCCGGGACGGAGTCCAGGTGGGAGCCGGTGACGACGGCTTCGCCGGGGGCCACGTCCGCGGCGGACGCGGCGCCGAGCCAGGCCCACTGGTTGCCGTTGCGGTCCTGCTCGTAGGAGAGGCCGCGGGTCCGGGCCTGGGCCTCGAACCAGGCCCGGCAGTCGGCGTCCGCGCCGGTCCAGGCGAAGCGGCGGTAACCGCCGGTGCCGGTGTGCCGGCCGATGGGCGCGAGGTCGCGCCACATCTCGTGGAAGGACGGCGCGTCCGCACCGGCGGCGCCCGCGCCGGCCGCGTACGGCCCTGCCGAGCCCGCACCAGCCGTGCCCCGCCCTGCCGTGCCCGGACCGCCCCGGTCCACCGGCCCGCCGACGGGCCCGGCGCCGCCCCCCGGGCTGCCCGCCGGGCTCCCCGTCCGCCCGGTGGCGTCCGCCGTCGGGCCGTCGTACGGCGGGGTCACTCGCCCTCCCGCATCGGGATGCGCACGCCGCGCTCGGCCGCGACCTCGTCGGCGCGCTCGTATCCGGCGTCGACGTGGCGGATGACACCCATGCCCGGGTCGTTGGTCAGCACCCGGCGGATCTTCTCGCCGGCCAGCGGGGTGCCGTCGGCGACCGTGACCTGCCCGGCGTGGATCGAGCGGCCCATGCCGACGCCGCCGCCGTGGTGCAGGGAGACCCACGAGGCGCCGGAGGCGACGTTGACCATGGCGTTGAGCAGCGGCCAGTCGGCGATGGCGTCGGAGCCGTCGAGCATCGCCTCGGTCTCCCGGTACGGGGAGGCCACCGAGCCGCAGTCCAGGTGGTCGCGGCCGATGGCCAGCGGCGCCCGGAGGGTGCCGTCGGCGACCATGTCGTTGAAGCGCTCGCCCGCCTTGTCGCGCTCGCCGTAGCCGAGCCAGCAGATCCGGGCGGGCAGGCCCTGGAAGTGCACCCGCTCGCCGGCCAGTTTGATCCACCGGGCGAGGGACTCGTTCTCCGGGAAGAGGTCCAGGATCGCCCGGTCGGTGGCGGCGATGTCCTGGGGGTCGCCGGACAGCGCGGCCCAGCGGAACGGCCCCTTGCCCTCGGCGAACAGCGGCCGGATGTAGGCGGGCACGAAGCCGGGGAAGGCGAAGGCGCGCTTGTACCCGGCGAGTTCGGCCTCGCCGCGGATGGAGTTGCCGTAGTCGAAGACCTCGGCGCCGGCGTCCATGAAGCCGACCATGGCCTCCACGTGGCGGGCCATCGACTCGCGGGCCCGGCGGGTGAAGTCGGCGGGCTGCTCGGCCGCGTAGGTGGCCATGTCCGCGAAGTCCACGCCCAGCGGGAGGTAGGCCAGCGGGTCGTGGGCGGAGGTCTGGTCGGTGACGATGTCGATGGGCGCGCCGTCGGCGAGCATCTGCGGCAGCAGTTCCGCGGCGTTGCCCAGCAGCCCGATGGAGAGCGGTTTGCGCTGGTCACGGGCCTCGACGGCGAGCTGCAGGGCGTGCTGGAGGCTGTCGGCCCGCACGTCCAGATAGCGGTGTTCGATGCGCCGCTCGATGGCGCGCGGGTCGCAGTCGATGCAGATCGCGACGCCGTCGTTCATCGTGACGGCGAGGGGCTGGGCGCCGCCCATGCCGCCGAGCCCGGCGGTCAGGGTGATCGTCCCGGCGAGCGAGCCGTTGAACTTCTTCGCGGCGACGGCGGCGAACGTCTCGTACGTGCCCTGCAGGATGCCCTGGGTACCGATGTAGATCCACGAACCGGCGGTCATCTGCCCGTACATGGTCAGGCCGAGGGCCTCCAGGCGCCGGAACTCCTCCCAGTTGGCCCAGTCGCCCACCAGGTTGGAGTTGGCGATCAGCACCCGCGGCGCCCATTCGTGCGTCTGCATGACGCCGACCGGCCGGCCGGACTGGACGAGCATCGTCTCGTCCTGCTCGAGCGTGGTCAGGGTGCGCACCATCGCGTCGAAGGAGCGCCAGTCGCGGGCGGCCTTGCCGGTGCCGCCGTAGACGACGAGCTGGTCCGGGTGCTCGGCGACCTCCGGGTCGAGGTTGTTCTGCAGCATGCGCAGCGCGGCTTCCTGCTGCCATCCCCGGGCGCTCAGTTCCGTACCGCGCGGTGCCCGCACGGGTCGCGGTCCTGACATGGGCCGTGCCTCCCTGACGTCGATGCGAGTGGATCGAGCGATGCGCGCGAAGGAGACGCACAGCATCTGGATCGAGCTATTCACATCTTGGAGCGTTGAATATGGCTAGTCAACAGGTCGGGGCGGGTCGCGCGCCGCCCCGACCCTCCGGCCAGGGCCTCAGCGCACCGTCTGGTCCCCGTCCGGCACGTCCGTCACCGTCACCTTCGCGCGCGGCTGCCCCAGGCCGTCCGCCACTGCCGCCGCCAGGCCCTCAGGATCGGGCTCCGTCGGATACGGCACGGCCTCCCCGTCCCCGTAGCTCTCCACCGCCTTGGTGAAATAGCCGGGAAGCCAGGCGCCGACCGCGCCCCTGACCTCCACCGCGGTCACGTCCCGGCCGCCCACCCGGTCCCGCAGGGCGGCGAGGATGCGGTCGGATCGGTACTCCCCCGGCACCTGGAACAGGCTGGCGTGCGCCCCCACCAGGCCGCCGCCCGCGAGCCGCACCGTCACGGTCAGACAGCTGGTCACGCTCGGGTAGACCAGCGTGCCGCCGGGACCGGCCTCCCGGACCTGGCCCTCGGTGATCCGTACGGCCGGGGCGGAAGCCGGGGCCGTACGCGTGCCCGGAGCCGGCACCACGCCCGCCCACGAAGCCGACGTCCCCGAACCCGCCGTGCCCGAAGCCGACGTCCCCGCAGCTCCCGAAGCCGACACCCCATGAGCCGCCGCCCCCGCAGCCGCCGCCGTCCCGGTCTGCAACGCCAGTGCCGCGACCGTCGCGATCGCCGCGACCGCCACGGCCGGCGCGCACGTCCCCCGCCGCGCCCGCCGCCGGCCCGGTCCCGGTATTTCCTTGCTGAACATGTGCTCCGCTCCCTCTTCGCCCGTGCGCGACGGCCGCGCACGACAGCTCACCCTCGCAGTCGCTCCCTACAGCACGAAGCCCCGGGGGAACGGGTCGGTCGGGTCGAGGACGTAGCGGGCCGTGCCCGTGATCCAGGCCCGCCCGGTGACCGTGGGCACCACCGCCGCCCGCCCGCCGACCCGCCCTGTTCCCACCAGCCGGCCGGTGAAGCGGGTGCCGATCAGGGACTCGTTGACGAAGGGCCGGTGCAGCGGGAGTGCGCCGCGTGCGTGGAGCTGGGCCATCCGGGCGCTGGTGCCGGTGCCGCAGGGCGAGCGGTCGAGCCAGCCGGGGTGGATGACCATGGCGTTACGGGCGTCCGAGCCGTCCGGTCCCGGCGTGCCGGGGGCGGTGAACTGTACGTGCCGGCAGCCGGCGATGGCCGGGTCGGCGGGGTGCACGGGCCGGTCCCGGTCGTCGACGGCGGCCATGACGGCCAGTCCGGCGGCGAGGATGTCGTCCAGGTGGGAGGCGGCGAACGGGATGCCCAGCGCGGCGAGCGGGGTGATCGCGTAGAAGTTGCCGCCGTACGCCAGGTCGTAGCGGACCTCGCCGAAGCCGGGGACCTTGACCACGGCGTCGAGTTCGTGCGCGTACGAGGGGACGTTGTGCAGGGTGACGTGCTCGGCGCGGCCGTCGCGCACCGCGACCCGGGCCGCCACCAGCCCGGCCGGGGTGTCCAGCCGTACGGTCGTGACGGGCTCGGTGACCTTCACCAAACCCGTCTCGACCAGCACCGTCGCGACGCCGATCGTGCCGTGGCCGCACATCGGCAGGCATCCGGAGACCTCGATGTAGACGACGCCCCAGTCGGCGTCGGGGCGGGTCGGCGGCTGCAGGATCGCCCCGCTCATCGCGGGATGGCCGCGCGGTTCGTTGACCAGCAACTGGCGGATGTGGTCGAGGTGGTCGACGAAGTACCGGCGGCGGTCGGCCATGGTCGCGCCGGGGATGGTGCCGGCGCCGTCCGTGATGACGCGCGTCGGCATGCCTTCGGTGTGCGAGTCCACGGCGGTGAAGGTGTGCACGGTGCGGGCGGCGAACGGGGGTGGTGTGCCGTCCGCCCTCACCGTCCGGCCGCTTTCGCCCAGATCTCCAGTGCCTGGACGGCGCCGCGCATGTCCGCGTCCAGTTGCCGCCGGTGTTCGGGCAGCAGCGGGCCGCGCGGCGGCCGGCAGGGTCCGCCGTACCGGCCCACCAGGTCCATCGCGCGCTTGATGGCCTGCACGAACTCGGTGCGCGAGTCCCACCGGAACGCGGCGACCAGCGGTTCGTACAGCTCCCGCGCCTCGGCCACGCGGCCCGCCCGCGCCAGCTCGTACAGGCGCACGGACTCGGCGGGGAAGACGTTGGGGAAGCCGGCGAACCAGCCGGTGGCGCCCATGAGCAGCGCTTCCAGCACCAGGTCGTCGGCGCCCGCCACCACGTCCAGGCCGGGGGCCTGCTCCTTGATGTGCAGCACCCGGCGGATGTCTCCCGAGAACTCCTTGACGGCCATGACCCCGTCGATCGCGGCGACCTCGCGCAGCGTCTCCGGTGTCAGGTCGACCTTCGTATCGAGCGGGTTGTTGTAGACCATCACCGGCAGGCCGGCCGCCGCGACCTCCTCGAAGTGCCGCACGATCTCGCCGGTGTTGGCCCGGTAGAGGGTGGGCGGCAGGCACAGCACCCCGTCCGCGCCGTCCTCGGCCGCCAGCTCCGCCCAGTGCCGCGCCTGGTGCGAGCCGACACCGTGCACGCCCACGACGACCAGCGCGTCCCGCCCCACCGCCGCGACGGCCGTACGGGCCACCGCGCGCCGTTCGTCGTCGGTGAGCGAGGAGTACTCGCCGAGCGACCCGTTCGGCCCGACGCCGTGGCAGCCGCTGTCGACGAGCCAGCGGCAGTGCTCGGCGTACCGGTCGAGGTCGGGCCGGAGCCCGGCGGGGGCGCTCCGGTCCTCGGCGTACGGGAGGGTCGTGGCGACGATGACGCCGGTCAGGGGCGCACGGGAGGCGGCGGTGCGGGACGTGTGGGGCTGCGGCGTCGCGTGATCCGTCATGGCGAGTCCTCTCGGTACGGCGGGATCGGGGGCACGGGGCCGGGTGCGGCCAGGTCCGCGAGGCGGACCGGCTGGGCTATCGGGCGTCGGTCGGCCGTCTGGGGGTCGGGGAGGGTGTCCGGGCCGCACAGCGCGGCCGCGTTACGGGCGCAGGTCCGGCCCTGGCAGGGGCCCAGGCCGACGCGCGTGGCGAGCTTGAACGTGCACATGCCATCCGCCGCGAGCCCGCCCCCGCCACCCGCGCCGTCCGCGTCCCCGCCGCCCCCGTCCCGCTGCCCCGCCGCCGTACGCAGCACGCCGTACGGGATCTCCTCGCAGCGGCAGACGAGCGTGTCGTCGCCGAGCCAGGTGTGCCACCCGGCGCGTACGGGGTGGGCGGCGGCGAGCAGGCGGGCGAAGCGGCGGCCCGCGAGGACCCGCCGCCGGGCGGCCGAGGCGCGCGCGGCCACATCGGCTGCCGCCGCGCCGGTCACCGCCGCGGGCGCCGCCCGGCGGGCCGCCGCCAGCCCCGCCAGTTCGCCCTCCGCCGCGGCGAGTGCCGCACCGCCGACGCCGGTGGGCTCGCCCGCCGCGTACACGCCGGGGACGGAGGTCCGCTGCCAGGCGTCCACCGCGACCCAGGTGTTGTCGCGCAGTGCGCAGCCGGCGGCGAGGGCGAGTTCCAGTTGAGGGGTGAAGCCGTAGCCGACGCAGAGCGCGTCCACGCCCTCGATGCGGCGTTCGGTGCCGGGCCTGATCCGCCAGTCGGCGGTCAGGCGGGCCACTGTCACGGCCTCGACGCGGTCCCGTCCGTGCGCCGCCACGACGGCCTGGCGGGGCCGGTAGGGGACGCGGTGCCGCGCCATTCCGGCGGCGTACGCGAGGAGTTCGGGCAGCTTGCCGCGCCCGTCGCTGAGCGCGGCCACGGGCGCGCGCAGCCAGGCGGCGGGCGTTCCCGCCTCGTACACCCCGAGGACGCGTGCGCCCACGGTGAGCAGCGACGACGCGACCGGCAGCAGGAACGGTCCGGTACCGGAGACCACCACGCGGCGGCCGACCGCCGTCCGCTGCCCCTTGGCGAGGGCCTGGGCCGCGCCCGCCGTGACGACGCCCGGCAGGTCCCAGCCGGGGAACGGCAGGGCCCGGTCGTACGCGCCGGTGCACAGGACGAGCGCGGCGGCGCGCAGCGTGTGCGGCGTACGGCCGGGGGCGTCGGCGGGGCCTTGCAGGGCGTGGACGGTCCAGCCGCCGGCTGTACGGGCGCGTGAGTCCGACGGGGAATCGCCGTTCATACGGGTGCGTGAGTCCGACGGGACGTCATCGTCCGTACGGGCACGCGAGTCCGGCGGAGAGCCGCCATCCCTCCGGCCCCGCGGCCCCGAAGGCTCCAGCGCCCAGACCGTGCACCCCGGCAGCCATTCGATGCCCGGATGCTCCTGTACGGCCCGTACCGCCGCGCTCCGGGCCGGGCCGTCCGCCGCCTGCCGGTGGAACTGCCCGCCGGGCCGTTCCCCGTCGTCCACCAGCACCACTCGCGCCCCGGCCCCGGCCGCCGCCAGCGCCGCCGCCATGCCCGCGGGCCCGGCGCCCACGACGGCCACCGGGACCGTCACGTCCCGCGCGGGCACCGGGGCAGCGGGCTCCGGCGGCAGGCACGGCAGTCGCGCCCCTTCCTGGGTCTCGATGCGGTCGCCCGCCGCGACCACGCGCCGGCAGGCCCGTACGTCCGGTACGCCGTTGACGACGACCAGGCAGTCGTGGCAGACGCCGATGCCGCAGAAGACGCCGCGCGGGCGGCCGCCGCGGGTGGTCCGCCAGGCGGCGCGTCCCGCGTCCAGCAGGAGCGAGGCGGCCGTCTGGCCGGGCCGTGCCCACTGTGCGGCGCCGTCCACCGTCACGCGGAACACCGCGCCTCCTCCGCCAGTCCCGGCCGTGCCACCCGGTACGGCTCCGGGTCCAGGCGTGGCCGCTCGCCCGCGTACAGCTGGGCGAGGAGTTCGCCGGTCGCCGGTGCCAGTCCGATGCCCGCGCCTTCGTGCCCGGTGGCGTGCCAAAGGCCCGGCAGGCGCGGGTCGGGGCCGATGACCGGGAGGTGGTCGGGGGTGTACGGGCGGAAGCCGCCGTATGCGCGGATCACCGGGACGCGGCCCAGCACCGGGAACAACGCCACGGCCTTGCGGGCGAGTTCGCGCAGGACGGCGGCGCGGAAACGTTCCTCGAAACCGGTCCGCTCCCGGCTGGAGCCGATGAGCACGGTGCCGCCCCGCGTGGCCTCGACGACCGTCGAGGTCCGCAGGTCGGCGTCGCCGCTGCCGACGGCGCCCACGTAGCCCGCGTCGTACACCTTGTGCCGGACCGTGCCCGGCGGCAGCGGCGCGGTGACCAGCACCAGGCCCCGGCGCGGCTGGACCGGCAGCGGCGCGCCCGCCTCCCGCGCGAACCGGCCCGCCCACGGCCCGCAGGCGTTGACGACCGCGCCGCACGGCAGCGTCCCGGCCGAGGTGCGCAGCGCCGTCACCCGCCCGTCCGCGCCGCGCTCGACGCCCAGCGCCCGCACGCCGGCGCGCAGTGTGCCGCCACGCCGCCGTACGGCGCCGAGCAGCGCGGTGGCCGCCGCGACCGGCTGGATCTGGGCGTCCTGCGGGTAGTGGACGGCGGCCAGGACGTCCGGCGCGAGGTGCGGCTCGTAGCCGTGTACGTCGCCCGGGCCGGCCTCGTGGGCGGTGACCCCGGCGGCCCGCTGGGCGGTGGCGAACCCGGCCAGCGCCCGTGCGCCCGCCTCCCCGCGGGCGACGACCAGGCCGCCCTTCGTCTCGTACTCGCACCGCTCGGTGAGCCGCACGCCCGGTTCGCCGCCCAGTTCGTCGTCCAGCTCCGCGAGCAGCCGCGGCCAGCGGGCGGACGAGGCCAGCGCCAGGTCCAGTTCGGGTCCTGGCGGCTTGTCGGAGACCAGGAGGTTGCCCTCGCCGTGGGCCGTCGTGCCGGAGGCGAGCGGCGCGCGGTCCAGGACGGTGACCCGTACGCCGCGCCGGGTGAGCGCCTCGGCGCAGGCCGCCCCGATGATGCCGCTGCCGACCACGGCCACGTCGGGGTACGGGGGCCGGGGCGGGTGCGGGAGGCCGTGACGCACCGCCGGTCTCGCCTGGACGTGCCGGTATCGCATGGACCCGCACCACCGTTCCGCGTTCGCGCGAAGGGACCCCTCGTGAGAGCGCCGCGACGCTATTGCCGTGTGCCGGGGAGGTCAACACCGCCTGCGCGCGGGCCGGTCGATGGCGGCCACGGCGGGCAGGTGGTGGAGTGGTGGCATGAGCCCCGCGACGCCCCCGCCCCCGCCCTCCCCGGACTCGCCCGACTCCCCCGGCTCCCCTCCTCCGGACTCCTCGTCCGCCCCTGTGGGCACACCGGCCGCCGAGGGCCCCGCCCTACGGGACCGCGCCGTGGCGGCAGCCGTCGCCCAGGGCCTGGTCAGCGCCACCGCCACCGTCGCGGGCCTCCTGGACATCACCGGAATCCGCCGTTCCGCCGCCGAACTCCGCGCCGCGTTCGAAGAGTTCACCGCCCCCGGCACGCCGGTCCTGCACGCCTTCGCCGTCAAGGCCGCCTCACTCGTCCCCGTACTGCGACTGCTCGCGCAGGAAGGGCTGGGATGCGAGGTGGCCAGCCCCGGCGAGCTGGCACTGGCCCGCGCGGCCGGTGTCCCGTCCGCCCATACCGTGCTGGACTCGCCCGCCAAGACCCACGCGGAGCTGCGCGAGGCGCTCACCCTCGGCATCGCCGTCAACGCCGACAGCTTCGGCGAACTGGACCGCCTGGACGCCCTGACCGCCGCCGCGCCGACCGCCTCACCGCTGGGGCTGCGCGTCAACCCGCAGCTCGGCGGCGGCAGCATCGACGCGATGAGCACCGCCACCGGCACGTCGAAGTTCGGGGTGGCGCTGCGCGACGAGGACGCCCGCGAGCGCGTCGTACGGGCCTTCCTGGACCGCCCCTGGCTGACGCGCCTGCACGCCCACGTCGGCTCCCAGGGGATGCCGCCGGCGCTGATGGCGGACGGTGTGCGCGTCCTGTACGAGCTGGCCGAGGAGATCAACGAGAAGGCCGCGCGCGCCCAGGTCACCACCCTGGACATCGGTGGCGGCCTGCCGGTGAACTTCGCGTCGGACGAGGTGGCGCCGACGTACCGCGCGTACGCCCGGCTGCTGCACCGCACCGTGCCGGGGCTCTTCGACGGCCGCTACGGGCTGGTCACCGAGTTCGGCCGCTCGCTGCTCGCCAAGCACGGCCTGGTCCTGGCCCGCGTCGAGTACACCAAGTCCGCCGGCGGCCGGCGCATCGCGGTCACCCACGCGGGCGCGCAGATCGCCACCCGTACCGTCTTCGCGCCCGGCTCCTGGCCGGTACGGGTGGCCGCATACGACGCGCAGGGGCGTCCCAGGACCGGCGAGCCGGTCGCCCAGGACGTGGCCGGACCCTGCTGCTTCGCGGGCGACCTGGTCGCACGGAACCGGCCGCTGCCGCCCCTGGAGCCCGGCGACCACGTCGCCCTCCTGGACACCGGCGCGTACTACTTCTCCACCCACTTCGCGTACAACTCGCTCCCGCGGGCCGGGGTGCACGGGTACGCGCCGGGCCCGGACGGCACCCTGCGCTGGGCGACCGTGCGCGCGGCGCAGCGCACGGACGAACTGGTCGCCGAGAGCGGCGGCGGCCACGCGGACGCGCTCACCCAGCTCTAAAAATCTTCCCGGGCGGGCATGTCCGGCTCATGCGGACCCCCTCCACGGACACTCCGGGACCGGCCGGCCCTGACACCCCGCTGCGCCGCGCCATCGGCCCGAAACTACTGGTCCTGCTGGTGGTCGGGGACATCCTCGGCACCGGCGTGTACGCCGTCACCGGCAAGGTCGCGGGCAAGGTCGGCGGTGCCCTGTGGCTGCCCTTCGTGATCGGCTTCGGCATCGCCGCGCTGACCGCCGCCTCGTACGTGGAGCTGGTCGGCAAGTACCCGAAGGCGGCGGGTGCCGCGCTCTACACCCAGAAGGCGTTCCGGGTGCCGTTCCTGACGTTCCTCGTCGCCTTCATGGTGATGTGCTCGGGCCTGTCCTCGGCGAGCGCCGCGGCCCGCGCGTTCAGCGGCGACTATCTGCGCGCCTTCGCCGACCTGCCGCCGACCCTGGTGGCGGTGGTGTTCGTCCTGGCGCTGGCCGCGCTGAACCTGCGGGGCGTGGCGGAGTCGGTGAAGGCGAACGTGGTGCTGACCCTGGTCGAGGTCTCCGGCCTGCTGATCATCATCGGGCTGGGGGTGTACGCGGTGTGGACGGGCGGCGGGGAGCCGGCGCGGCTGGCCGAGCTGGACACCGACGGTACCGGCTTCGCGGTGCTGACCGGCGTGCTGGGCGCCACCGGCCTCGCCTTCTTCGCCTTCCTCGGGTTCGAGGACTCGGTGAACATGGCGGAGGAGACCGAGCACCCCGGCCGCGACTTCCCCCGCGCGATCTTTCTCGGGGTGGGGATCACCGGCACCGTCTACGTCCTGGTCGCCCTGGTCTCCTCGCTGCTGGTCGACCACCGGCGACTCCAGGGGTCGTCGGCGCCGCTGCTGGAGGTGGTGCACGCCGGCGGAGGGGCGTTCCCGCCGACGGTGTTCGCGCTGATGGCGCTGTGCGCCGTCACCAACTCCGCGCTGATCAACATGATGATGGCCTCCCGGCTCTGTTACGGGATGGCCAACGAACGCATCCTGCCGCGCACCGTGGCCCGCGTCCTGCCGGTCCGGCGCACGCCCGTCGTCGGCATCGCGCTGACCACGGTGCTGGCCCTGGGCCTGGTCCTCACCGGCGAGATCGAGGGGCTCGGCGACACGACGGCGTTCCTGCTGCTGTGCGTCTTCGCGGTCGTCAACGTGGCGGTACTGGTACTGCGCCGCGACCGGGTGCCGCACCGCCACTTCCGTACGCCGACCGTCCTTCCGGTGCTCGGCGCCGCCGGGGCCCTCGTCCTGGCCAGTCCGCTCGCCGACCGGGCGGTGGAGGTGTACGTACGGGCCGCCGTCCTGGTGGTGATCGGCGTCGCCCTGTGGGGTGTGAACCGGCTCGTCATGCGCGCCCGGGGCGAGTGAGTCCCGGGCCGCCCCGAAGCGAGCGGTCCCCGCCCCGTGCCGGCGTCAGACCCCCGCGGCCTTCGCCTTCGGCCGGTCCGCCTTGGCCCGGCCCGTCCTGGTCCGGTTCCCCTTCGGCCGGTCCGCCTTCGCCCGGTGCGCCTTCGCCCCTCCCGGGCGCGCGTCCTTGGCCGCCACGCCGGTCGTCAGGTAGCCGCGTACGTCCCGGCCGGCGGGCCCGCCGCGTACGGCCGCCTCCGTACGGACCCACAGCAGCGCGTCGTGCTCCCTTTCCCAGCGGCCCAGCCACAGCGCCTTGGCCCACAGCCCGAGCCCCGCCCCGGCCAGCAGCATCCCGCCGGCCGCGGGCAGCGCGAACGAGGAGCCGGCCGCGGCCAGGAAGGCGAGCAGCAGCCACCAGCGGTGGGCGCGCCGCCAGACCCGCAGCGTCACGGCGCGGTCCTGGAGGATCGCCGACTTCCCGGCCCGGGACGCCGCCTTCGCCAGTTGCGTGTACCGCTTGCGGCGCACCGCGAAGACCCCGTACGCCGCGACGATGAACAGCGCGGCCCCGGCGAACACCCCGATCCGCCGCCCGGTCAGTCCCGGCACCAGTGTGCCGGCCCCCGCAGCCAGCAGACCCGGCCACCACAGCCACCCGGCCGGCGCCCGCACCAGCACCGCCACCCGCGCCAGCGCCACAGCCCCGCGACCCACGACAACCTCCTCGCTCCACGATCCGGCTACGGATCCGCCTCACGGCGGCGGATGGTAGCCAGTCCGTCTGAGAATTCCGTGAAGCCGGAGAGGCGCGGTACGTGCGCCGGGCGGCTCACTCCACGAACAGGCCCCGCTCCGCCGCCTTCGCGTCGAACTCCTCCAGCCGCGCCTGCGCGTCCGGCAGCGCGTCGCACATCGCCTCCAGCAGGACCCGGCCGAGCAGCATCGGCGCGCAGGCCGTGTCGAAGGCGAGGCCGGTGCCGACCGCGGCGGGCAGCAGCAGGTCCGTGTGACGGGCGACCGGCGCGAAGGCGCTGTCCGCGACGGTGACGACGGTCAGGCCGGCGGCGCGCGCGTACTCCAGGGCGTCCACGACCTCGCGCGGGTGTCGCGGCAGCGCGAAGCACAGCAGGGTGCTCGCGCCCGCCCGCACGGCCGCGTCGATGCGGTCGGTGAGCATCGTGCCGCCCTCGTCGAGCAGCCGGACGTCCGGGTGGACCTTGCGGGCGAAGTACGCGAAGCCGGCGGCCTGCGCGGTCGCGGCGCGCAGGCCGAGGACCGGCAGCGGCCGGGAGGCCGCGAAGAGCCGGCCGGCCCGGACCACCGGGCCCGGGTCGGCGAGGACCGCCGCGAGGTGCCGCAGGTTGTCGATCTCGGCCTGCACGGCCTGCTGGTACTCGTTGTACCGCTCGCTGCCGCGCGCCGTCGTGGCGGGCGCGACCTCGCGCAGGTGCTTGCGCAGCGCCGGGTAGCCGTCGAAGCCGAGCGCGACCGCGAAGCGGGTCACGGACGGCTGGCTGACCCCGGCCAGTTCGGCCAGCTCGACGCTGGAGAGGAAGGGCGCGTCGGCGGCCCGGCGCACCATGCAGTGCGCGATGCGCCGCTGGGTCGGGGTGAGGCGGTGCCCTTCGAAGAGCTTCTGGAGGCGCGCCGCCGTGCCGGTGGCGGCGCCGGGTCCGGGCGCGGGGGACTCCCGCGCGTCCGCGTTCGCGTTCGCCGCCGTACCGCCGCGGTCCCCGCTGCGGTCCTCGCCGTCGTCCCCGTTCATCGCTGCCTCCCGGCCGTGTTCGCGGCCGTGCTCCCGGCCTTCGTGTCGTTGCTGGTCGTATCGGTTGTGGTCGTATCGGTTCCGGTCGTACGGGGCGGCGTGGCGCGCGGCCCCGTCCCGCCGCCCGCGCGGCTCCCGTTCCGCCGCCCGACTGTACGTAATCGGGGCGCGGTCCCCGTGCCCCTCTCCCCGCTTCTCACCGCTTCTTCCGCTTCTCCCCGCTTCTTCCCGCTTCACAGCGCAGCCAGCCCGTCCAGCAGGCCCTCCGCCACCGCCACGTCCCCCGTCGGCGGCCGGTCCTCCGTCCGCGCGTCGAGCGCCCCGGCAGCGAGGGCGAAGGCGCGCGCCGCCGGAACACCCGGCTCGGGCTCCAGCGAGCGCATGCGCAACGCCCGTACGGCCGCGTATTCGAGGATCATCACGCCGGAGCCGGCCGGCGCGTGGTCCCCGAGGAACGGCCGCAGCCGGGTGAGGTCCGGCTCGGAGAGCGCGGCGAGGCGGGCCGTGGCCAGCAGCCCGGCCTGGAGGACGGCGAGCCGGAAGCCGTCCAGGGCGAGGGCGGCCTGTCCGAGGGTGAGAGCGCTGCTGCGGATGAAGGCGAGCGCGACGTTGCCGTCCAGGGGGAGAGGGCCGGGCGCCCGGGCGCCGCCCGGCGTCACCCAGGGGTGCTCACCGGCGAGCGCCGGCCCGGCCTGCCCGTCGCCGACGGCGGCCACGTCCTCGGTCCGGTTGGCGCCGACGCCGGTGCTGCGCCCGTAGACCCGCCCGGTGGCGGCGAGCCGGCGGGCGGTCTCCCGGGGCTTCCGCGCGTACGCCAGGTGTCCGCGGGTGAGCCGGGCAGGCCGGGCCGTACGCTCCGCGAGCCCGGCGATCCCGCCCGCGCCGGGGCTTCGCCCGACGAGCACGACGGTGGGCAGGGGCCCGGAGGCGGGCGGCCGGGCGGCGCGCACATCCCCCGGCGCACGGCCGGGCCGCCTCCCCTGCCCCGAGGTCCGGGACGCCATGGCCTCGAACCCCCTTCCCGCGCCCGGCGGACGCTCCCGGCATCTATTCACTCATCCCGACTCTGCATGACCATATACAGGCCGGACAAGAGGCCGGGCCGGGAACGCGGATGCGGAAAGGAGGAAGGGGGGAAGGGGGGCAAGGGCGGCGCCGGTCCGTCAGAGCGGCTCAGGCCCGTTGAGGGCCCCGAGCCGGGCATGCGCGTCCACCTCGGTATGGGTACCGCTGGCAACCACCCGCCCGGACTCCAGCACCACCACGGAGTCGGCGGCCCGGATCGTGGACGGCCGGTGGGCGATCACCAGGAGGGTGCACTCGCTGGAGACCTGCTCGATCGTGCGGGTCAGGGCCGCTTCGTTCGCGGCGTCCAGCTGAGAGGTCGGCTCGTCGAGCAGCAGCAGCCGGGGACGGGGCAGCAGCGCGCGGGCGATGGCCACCCGCTGCCGCTCACCGCCCGAGAGCAGGTCTCCGTGTTCGCCGACCGGCGCGTCCAGTCCCTTCGGCAGCCGGCGCACCACGGAGTCCAGACCCGCCAGCTCCACGACCCGGCGTACCTCCTCCTCGTCGGCGTCGGGCTTGGCGTACGCGATGTTCTCGCGCAGCGAGCCGTGCAGGACCGGGGCGCTCTGCTCGACCAGGCTCATCAGGGAACGGCACCGGTCGATGCTCATGCCGTCCGTGATGTCCACGCCGTCGAGCAGGATCCGCCCCCGGTCCGGCTCGTAGAACCGGGCGAGCAGGGAGAAGACCGTGGACTTGCCGGCGCCGGAGGGGCCGACCAGCGCCACGTGCGTGTTGCGCGGCACGGTGAAGGAGACGTCGCGCAGCACCGGGCGGTCCGGTTCGTAGCCGAAGCAGACGTCCCGGAACTCGACGGCGGGCGTCGCGCCGTCGGCCGGCGGCGGAGGTTCGCGCAGGACCGCGGCCGTCGCGGCGTGGCCGGTCTCCGCGGGCAGCTGTGCCACGCCCTCGATGCGCTGCAGAGCGGCCATGCCCCGCTGCAGCGTGGCCATGACGTCGAACAGGTTGGCCATCGGGCCCGACACGTAGGAGATGTACAGCAGGAACCCGACCATCTCGGCCAGGGAGGACTGGCCGTCCGCCACCCGGATGCCGCCGACCACCAGCACCGCCATCATCGAGCCGTGCATGGCGAGCGTCATCGACGGCCCGACCACCGCTTCCCGCTTGGCGGCCTGCAGGTTCTGCTCGTACGCCTGCCGCGCCAGCCGCCCGATCCGCTCGCGCTCCCGGTCCTCGGCCCGCATGACGCGTACGGTCCGGATCGCCGAGAGCGCCCGCTCCAGCTCGGACGACATGGCACCCAGACTGTCCTGCGCGTCCTCCGCGGCCTTGCGGATGCCGGCCAGGACCAGCATCGTCAGCCCGCCGATCGCACCGACGATCACCAGGACCATGAGGAACAGGCCGGCGTCCAGCCAGAGCATCATGCCGACGCCGCCGATGATGACGAAGATGCCGACGACGACCTCGGACAGGTCGTAGGCGATCGAGTCCCGCAGCAGCGTGGTGTCGCTGGTGGTACGGGTCAGCAGGTCCCCGAGCCGGTGCTTCTCGTAGCGGCGCATGGGCAGCCGCAGCATCTTGTCGACGATGCGCATCCGCAGGTGCAGCACCAGCCCCTCACTGGTGCGCTCCAGCGAGTAGTGCGCGAGCGCCGAGAGCGCCGCCTCGACGAGGAAGACCACGCCGAGCACGACGGTCAGCAGCAGGTAGGGGCGGCCGGCGGAGAACTGGTCGATGGTCTTCGTGGCGAGCAGCGGCTGGGCCAGACCCATGACCGCGCCCAGCAAGGAGAGTGCCAGGGCCACGGCAAGTGCCTTGCGGTGTCCGCGAGTCACCCGCACGAGGTCCCGGACCCCTAACCGCAGGGATTCCACCGACTGTGATTCCTCGTCCCCGTCCGGGGCCCCGGCGCCAGCCTCCTCCAGCTCGTCGGCATCGCTCCTGCGAGTGGACCGGAAGCTCGTCAACACGTGCTCTTCCTCCTCAACCGTCTCGCGGCTCGACCGACATCAGCGGGTGGAAGGAGTCGATGCCCGGCCCTTCCTCCACGGCACGCCCCTCGGCCTCGACCCAGGCGTGCGCGCCGAACGGCGCGGTCCGGGCCCCTACGCGCCAGACCGGCCAGTGCCCTCGCATGCGGCACAGTAGCGCGGTGGCGATCGACCGTGGCAGGCACCCTTTCCCCGCACATGTCACGCTCACCGCGACCACGGCCTGACGCGCCCGACGCGCCTGCCCGTAGTCGGCCCCGCCCGCCCGGCCGCGCAGCCGGGTCAGGATGACGCGGATGTGCCGGGGCGGCAGCCGGGACAGCGCCAGAGCTGCCGCGACGGCGACCCGCGCCGACAGACGGGTGCCCACGGGAATCGGTTCACTGATGCGGAACAGGGTCTCGGGAGTGCTCATGCGCGCACCGCCAGTTCCGCGGCGCTGAGCTGTTCGACCAGCTCACGGATGTCACGGGCGGCCTGCTCGGCGCGCACCTCGCCCGCGGCGCCGTCGCCGTCGCCGACGAGCACACGGGCCACCTCGTGCTCGCCGGCGCCTTCCAGCAGCATCCGCAGGGTGAGCGACGCGCTGTGGTTGAGCTGCCAGTACTCGCCCGACCGCTGGTCGAGCAGCACACCGCCGTCCGCGGTCTCGGCCAGCGAGACGTTCTCCCGCAGTCGCAAGGTCATCGGGCTGCCTCCACGCCGGTCCGGTCGGCTGTCACCGGCTCGATGCTCAGGTGATCGAGATCGCGCAGCCACCGTTCGCAGCTGAACGTCATGGACATCGCGTACGGGGTGAAGAGCCGGATCTGGAACCCGGTGCAGATGGCACGCAGCTTCGCCGGGTCGATCAGCCCGAGTGCGGCGAGGCGGGAGTCCTCGCACAGTTCGGCGAGTTTGCCGATGTTCGTGCGGATGCCCGCGTGCTCCACGTTCGAACCTTCGGCCTTGGTCGTACGGCCCAGTGACCGTTCCGGCACGATTCCGCGCATCGCCGCACGCAGCAGCGGTTTGTACGTCCACGGTGTGCGCCGCTCATGCGCCCGGGCCGACATGCAGGCGTTGATGACCGCGTCGTCCAGATAGGGCGAGGTGAGCCTGACTCCCTCCGCCGCGTACAGCGAAGCGGTGCCCCGGACCAGGCTCGCGCACAGCCTGATGCCCCAGATGGTGTGGTGCGCGGTCCAGTTGCGGCCGTGCTGCCGTGCGTTCCTGGCTTCCTCCCCGAGCAGGTTGCGCATGGCCGCCACCGCGTCGGGTGTGGCCCACGGAGGGAGTTGGAGCAGGGACGACGCGCCCTCGTCCGTGTCGTCCAGGGGTGAGGCGACGATGCGCCGGGCGCGGTCGGCCAGCCAGACGGGGTAGGGACGCCGCTGTTCGAGCGCCATGCGTCCGATGTCGGACCAGGTCCAGTGCTCCAGGGCCCGGTAGCCGCGCAGGTAGGACAGTGCGGTCATGGGGCGGGTGCGGAGGATGTCGAACACCCCCGTCGAGCCGCCGGGCAGCGTCTCGTCCCCTCCGTCGCCGGTGAGGTGGGCCTGTGAGCCCTGGGCGCCGACCCGCTTGGCGATCGCCCGGTAGATGGTCCGGTCCTCCACCCCGGGGAACGGCTCTTCGCCCGGCGGCCCCGGCTTGAGGAGGTCCCCGTACGAGGTGGGCAGGTCCGCGAAGGAGACCTCCAGCCGTCGGATGCCCGGCAGGTTCTCCGCGGCGAGGTCCGCCCACTTCGGGTCGTCGTCGCCCAGGTCCGCCGCCAGCGTGGTCAGGGTGGTCAGCGGGCTTCCGGCCCTGGCGAGGAGGAAGCAGAGTGTGGTGGAGTCCAGGCCGCCGGACAGGTCGGCGGTCAGCCGGAGTCCGGAGTCGACCCGGGCCTGGACCGCGTCCGACAGGGCGCTGCGCAGCCCGGCAGCCGCCTCGTCGAGCGGCAGGTCGTCCGCGGGCGGCGTCCAGCGAAGGGTCGTCCGCGCAGTGCCCTGCGGCCCGATGACGAGGGAGTGGTCCTCCTCCACGGCGCTGATGCCGTGCCACAGGGGCGTGTTGACGGTGTGGAGCGCCACCTCCGAGAGCAACAGCCGTAACAGCAGCCGCTGCTCGTCGACGTCGGCGCCGGCGAGGGCGGCCAGTGCGTCCGCGCGGGTGGCGGCGACCGTCACGCCGCCGATCCGGGTGTGGACCAGCCTGCGCAGCCCGGAGAGGGTGCCCTGCGACCGGGTCGTGCCGTCCACCGTGGCCAGCAGGTGGAAGCAGCCGGCCAGTTTGTCCTGTGCGCCGTCCAGTTCGGCGACGTGCCGGATACGGGCGGCGATGCCGGTGAGCCGCGCCGAGTCCGCCGTACAGAAGCCGAGGGTCGCCACCTTGGTGGGTCCGGCCGCGCCGACGCGGAGGTCCGCCGGGTCCCATTCACCGATGAGCCACGGCCGGCCGGACGGGTGGTCCACCCGCTGCGCCGCCGGGCCGAGCCGGGCGGCGATCGCCGCTGAGTCCACATGGTCCGGGAGGATGACGAGCCACTCGCCGGAGCGGTCGAATTGTTTCATGGAATGAATTCCCCATCCAGGCACCTGATTATGGGTGCGGTGGGGGGGGGGGGGGGGGGGGGGGGGGGGGGGGGGAGAGGGGAAAAAAAAAAGAAAAGAAGACAAACAAGCAAAAAAAAGTACAAACAAA
>NZ_JBVIBD010000002.1:88439-113382 GCF_055573595.1 Streptomyces sp. NPDC030165
CGTTGAACCCCAACCTTTTGCTACCTCGCCCCTTCTCCCCCCCCCCCCCCCCCCCCTCCCTCTCCTCCCCCCCCCCCCCCCCCCCCCCCCCCCCCCCCCCCACCACCGTCTAGAAAACCGATCCGTCAGGGATCAGCGATCAGAGAATCACGTGCCGCGGACGGCGACGGTGAGCCTTGTCCTTCTTCGCCGGGCGGCTGTGCATGGTGAGCTTTCCGAACGCGCCGATCTTCAGCGCGGTGGGCTTGGAGTACATTCCGAACTCCCTCATGTTGCCGGTCGGTGGATGAGCCGGTGCACCAGCTCTCGCGATTTCGCGATCTCGCTCCATTCGAGAGTAAGGACGGCGCCGGACGAAAGTCCATGCCACTCGGCCGTATTCCCCGCCGGGCCTTTCGAGGTCTCTGACATGCGCGGGGTCAACTCCTGCCACGGGTATGTCAGAACACTGCCCCGTCAGCCGGGGGACGGTGCCGGAACGGCCGGCCTGGAGGGTTCGGGGGGATTCTCGCCAACGGCCAGCAGTCCCCACCGGGCCGCCGCGGCGACGGCCTCGCTGCGATTACGCGCTCCGACCCGGCGGTAGAGGTTCCGTACCAGCCGGTACATCTGCCGTTCCGAATATCCGGCGGCCCTGGCGATGTCCGCGACGGGGGTACCGGACGCGAGCCGGCGCAGCAGTTCCGTCTCGGTACGGCTGAGCACCAGCGCGCTCGGCGCGGTGGCCGTCCGGTCGGCGAGCGCCCGCGCGACCTCGGACGGAAGGTGGATGTTCCCCTGGAGTGCGCAGCGCACCACCTCCCCGATCTCGCCCATCTCCGCGTCGTGGCCGACCACTCCCTGCGCTCCGGCGGACAGAGCGGACCGGTAGTCGTCCACGGAGGGATTTTCCAGCAGGGCGATGACGGCCCCGGACGGCCGGGCCTGCCGGAGCCGGGCGATCGCGGCGATGCAGTCCGGATGGGTGTGCAGCAGGCAGGCGTCCCACTCGGTGGCGCCGGCGGCCTTCACCCCGTCGGCTTCTTGAACGGCGAATCCCGATTCCTTGAGGCCGAGCGCCAGCCCGTACCGAAATGCTGGTGCGCTGTGGACGACCAGGACACCCTGCTTTCGCATCGGACTCTGTGATCGGCTAGCTGACACTTCTTCCCCCTGTTGGTCCGGGACAGCTTTCGCGATTTTTGTTGCGTGGCGCTGAGCTTCGACGTGGATTTCTGCTTGCCGGAGGCGGCGGCAGCGGTGACGCGCGAGTGGGACGTTCGCGCGCTGTTCAGGCTTCCGGCACGGTGCGTCGTTGTGGTGACGGCCCGGCTCCATGGCGTTGCGGGCGCACGAGTGCGCTCATCGGCCCGGCACGCGAAGTCCAGGCTGCGCGGCCGTTCGTGCATGGGAGCGATATCGGCACATCGCGCCTAGCGGGCAGGCCGGAGCACGGAGCTACCCGACCGCGGATGAACTTCCGGCGCGGGCTCCCCACGCCTGCCGTCCGGTCAGAGCCGCCCGCCACGACGGCGAGTCCGGCCGGCCGGCTCTTCGTCCGTCGGAGGCACCACGTGGATGGATCTCCGGCGCATTCCCGGCATTGCAGTGCCCATGCCCACCCGGCATACTGCGTCCTTCTCCATCAGGCCACCTCCCGCAGCGGGGATCGCAGCACGGTACCGGGCGCATCATGCGCAACATGCTGCACTTTGGTGCATCATGTTGCAACGAGAGGCGGTGAAAAGTGGACAAGCAGCGTGCAGGGGCCGAAGCGCCGGAGCCCACCCCTCTGGACCAGCAGGTCCGCGCCGTGAAAACGGACCTCGCCACGCGGTTGCGGCACATCCGACAGCACCATCCCGAAGGCCCCTTCACCCTGGCCAAGTTGGCCGAACGCGCCGGGGTGTCGAAACGCACCCTGGCGTCGGCCGAGTCCGCCGACGGCACGAACCTGACCATCGAGACGCTGGTGAAGGTGGCGTACAGCCTCGGCATCCAGCGCCCGGCCTACTTCCTCGACGACCAGACCTTCCGCCAGGTCAACGCGGAACTGGAGACGGTCGAGGAGTTCCGGCGGCGCGGGGTGCACAGCGTGGCCCTGCGGAAGCCGTCACCCGCCGGCCCGGCCGCCTCCGTATCGGCGCTCTCCGAACTCCTCCAGGAAATCCTGGCCTCCGCGGAGGCCGCCCGAGACACCCTGCACGGGCTGCCACCGGCCGACGACAACGAGGCGGGCACCGCCACCGACACCCTCTGATGGCCATGCGGTGGAGGCTGCGGACAGTCGGACGGCGGGAGGCGGACCTCCAGCGGCGCTGCGAAACCCTCGTACAGAGCCTGCACCTTCCCGCACACACCAAGCTGACCGATCAGGAGCTGTGCGAACGTGTGTCGAGCGTGCGCCGACGCCCGATCCGCCTCGTGCCCCTGCCGATGCCCCCCGGCAGCCCCGACGGCATATGGGTGTCCTCAAAGGACGAGGACCACATCGTCTTCGAACAGCGTCTGGCCCCGGTGCACCGGCGCCAGGTCGTCCTCCACGAGATCGGGCACCTGGTCTGCGGACACGAGGCAGGCCCGGTGATGTCCCAGGAAGCCTCCCGGCTGCTCCTGCCCTCGCTCGACCCGGAGCTGGTACGACGGGTGCTCGGCCGCGAGCACGCGCACTCGGAGTCCGAGATCGAGGCCGAACTCGTCGCTTCCCTGATCGGACGCCGGATCAGCACCTGGAGTGCGGAGCCCGTACGCAGCGTTCCACCCGGTGCCCGCGAACTCGTCGGCCGGCTGTCCGCGCTCGAAAGCCCGGCCTTACGGGAACGCGATGAATAGCGTCCTCTACCCGGCCTGTGCGGCAGTGGCCTTTCTCGCTCTGGTCTACAGGTTGCGCGTCCTGCGCACCGACCGGTCGGTCGTCCAGATCGCTCTGCTCGGCAACTTCTTCTTCCTGTTCATCACGTGCACCGTCTCGACCCCGGTGGTGTGGGCTGCGGTCAGCCGTGCGGCGGGCATCGTCAACTTCTCCGGCCTGATCACACACAGCGGCGTGATCCTGCTGACGGCCTGCCAGCAGCTCGTGCTCCTGCACCTCGCTCACCGGCCGCACGTCGCCTGGCGCCGGGCGGCCCCGCGGCTGATCGCCCTCACCGCCGTCCTGATCACCATGGTGACCCTGTTCTCCGCGGCCACCTACCCGCGAGAGGCGCCGCACGATTTCGCGGTGACCAAGGCGCAGTACTACCCCGTCTACCTCATCGTCTACCTGCTCGCCTACGCCGCCAACCAGCTCGACGTAGGCATCATGTGCTGGCGCTACGCCCGGGTCGCGCCCACCCGGTGGCTGCGCCGCGGACTCTTCCTCATCGCCTGCGCCCTGCCCTCCGCCATGCTCTACACCGGGTGCCGCGCCGCGGGCATCGTCGCCGGTCAGTTCGGGTCCAGCGGGCACGCCTGGGAGCCCGTCGCGCAGGTCGCCGTGGCGGGCACCGCCATCGCCAAGACACTCGGCTGGACCTTGCCCGACTGGGGCCGCCATCTCAGCGCCCTGCGGGAGCAGGCCTGCTGTCACCGCGCCTACCGCGCCCTGGGGCCGCTCCACGGCGCGCTCACGGCCGAGATCCCCGGCCCCGTACTGCGGCTGGGGCCGGGCATCGACCTGCGAACCCGGCTGTACCGCCGAGTGGTGGAAGTCCGCGACGCCCAATGGGCGCTGCGCCTGTGGATGGCTCCCGCCGTGGCCGAGGAGGCCAGGGAACGGGCCGTGGCGGCCGGACTGCACGGCATCGAACTGGCCGCCACGATAGAGGCGGCCCAGCTCAGGGCCGCGCTCCGGGCGAAGTCCCAGGGCCACGCGCCGGCCGCGTACACCGGACTGCCCCGTGCGGCCGAGCCCGAAGACCTCGCCGCCGAGATCGCCTTCCAGCGCAAGCTGGCTCATGCCTTCGGCACGTCCCCGGTCGTCGCGGCCGTGGCACAGCGGCCCACGGCCGGCCCCGGCCGGAAGGCACCCGCATGACGGCACCGCTCCCGCCGGACATGGGAATCACGTCGTGTCCGTGCCCTGGCGGGTACGGGGCCGCGGCCCGCCGGCGGGCCGCGGGAATCAGGCCCGTACGGCCGACCCCCGCTCGCTGAGCCGTGGCGCGCACAGCATCCGCTTGCGCCGGACGCGCCGCCCCTCGACCGCCGCGACGGCCAGCCGGGCCGCCTCCTTGGCGATGCCGGCGAGGCCCCAGTCCAGCGTGGTCAGGGGCGGTGTGAGGACCTGGGAGACGGGGTGGTCGTCGAAGCCGACCACCGAGACGTCCCGGCCGACCGTCAGGGCCGCCTCGGCCGCCGCCGCGTAGACCCCGTAGGCGATCGAGTCGGAGAAGCAGAACACCGCCGTGGGGCGGGCCGTCCCGGCCGCCTCGCCCGCGCGCAGCACGCGCCGCGCGACCGCCGTCGCCTCGCCCAGTTCCTGGGCGCACGGCAGGACTTCGGCGGCGATGCCGAGGCGGCCGGCGGCTTCCCGTACGTACACGTCGGCGGGCCGGTCGGGGGTGGAGGGGCCGGTGGGTGTCAGGACGGTGACCCGGCGGTGGCCCAGCCCCACCAGGTACTCCAGTACGGCGTCGATCCCGGCGCGGTTGTCGAACAGCACCTCGCCCGCCGTACGGGCGCGGCGCAGCGAGTCGCCGATGGACACCACCGGCACCGCCTCCGCGATCTGCGCCCAGCCCGCCGCCGAGGGGTCGACCGGTGACACCAGCAGGCCGTCCACGCGCTGGTCGCGCAGCTGCTTGGCCAGGGCGAGTTCGCGTTGCGGGTCGCCGCCCGCGTCGAGGATGAGGGCGTAGCGGTCGCCAGCGAGCAACTCCCGTCCTATCGCCGCCATCAGCTGCTGCTGCCACAGGTCCTGGAGGTCGCCGGCCAGTACGCCGACCATGCTCGTACGGCCGCCGGCCAGGGCACGGGCGATGGGGTCCGCCTCGTAGCCGAGTTCGGCGGCGGCCTTGCGCACCCGTTCCTCGGTCTCCTTGGAGACGTGCGTGCCGCGCAGGGCGTAGGAGACGGCGGCGGTGGAGAGCCCGGTGGCCTCGGCCACCTCGCGGAGGGTGGTGCGCTTACGGGGCCTGGCCATGCCGGAAGCCTACCCAAGCGTCCGGTGCGCACCGCGCGTCGCGGCGTGCGTCCGCCGCCGCGTGCGCGTGGGCGCCCCGCCGTTCCCTTGACAGCCGTTCCGGTTAATCGCTTCACTGAATCGCATCACTGAAGCGGTTAACTCCCGTCGGCCGAAGGTGACTTCAGGGGATGCCGTCTCGACCACCACCTCGGCATCCGTGCCGGGCGACACCTCGGCATTCCGGCCGGCCCCCACCTCGGCGTCCTTGCCGTCCGCACCCGCACGGAGGAGGCCCGTGCCCACCGACGTCCACCAGCATCTGTGGCCGCCACCGTTCGTCGCGCTGCTGCGCTCCCGTACCGCGCCGCCCCGCCTCGACGGCTGGACCCTGCACCTGTCCGGCGAGCCCCCGTACGCGGTCGGCCCCGCCGACCACGACCCCGCCGCCCGCGCCGAACTGGCCCGCGCCGACGGCCTCGACCGGGTTCTGCTCTCGTTCTCCAGCCCCCTCGGCATCGAACACCTGCCGCCCGCCGCATCCGTCCCGCTGCTCGACGCCTTCCACGACGGTGCTCTCACACTGCCCGCGCCCTTCGGTGTCTGGGCCTCCCCCTGTCTGTCCGTCCCCGACCTCGCCCCCGGCCCCGTCCTACGCCTACTGCGCCGCGGCTGCGCCGGTCTCCAGCTCCCGGCCACCGCCCTGCTCGACGCCACCGGGTGGACGCGCTGCGCACCGCTCCTCGATGCCGTGGAAGACCTGGGCAGGCCCCTGTTCGTCCATCCCGGAGCCGCTCCCCCGGCCCCGCCGGGCGGCCCTCCTTGGTGGCCCGCTCTGGTGCCGTACGTCCAGCAGCTGCACGCCGCCTGGTTCGCCTTCCGCGCCTTCGGCCGTCCCCGCCATCCGCGCCTGCGCGTCTGCTTCGCCGCCCTCGCGGGTCTCGCCCCGCTGCACGGCGAACGGCTCACCGCGCGCGGCGGCCCGGACCGCGGGCGCGTCGACCCCGGCGTCTTCTACGACACCTCTTCCTACGGCACGCGCGCCGTGGACGCGGTCGTCCGCGCCGTCGGCATCGACGCCGTGGTGAGCGGCAGCGACCGCCCGTACGCCGTACCGGACGTGCCCGACCTCGGCGCCGCCGCCGTGCACGCCCTGCGCACCGTCAACCCCGCCCGCCTCCTCGGCCCGGCGTAAGGAGCCCGTCCATGACCTCCGAGGCCACCGCGGCACCCGCGCCGCACGGCGTCCCCGAACTCTTCGCCGCCCTCCCCGCCCGCAACCTCGGCAAACGCGAACTGCGCACGCTCGTCGACCGGCTGGCCCAAGCCCCCGGCCTCTGGCGCGGCGAGGTCGCCTTCTCCGACGCCGAGCGGCACTACGCCTCCCTCCACCGCGACACCTATGTCGACATCTGGCTGCTGTGCTGGACCCGGCGGAACGACACCGGCTGGCACGACCACGACCTCTCGTCCGGCGCGGTACGCGTCGTCCAGGGCGTGCTGACCGAGTCCAACCCGCGCATCGGCGGCGCGCACCTGGCCACCCCCGTCCGCGCCGGCGCCTCCTTCTGCTTCGGCCCGGACCACATCCACCGCCTCACCGGCGCCACCGACGACGCGGTGTCCCTGCACGCGTACTCGCCGCCGTTGTGGCGGCTGGGGCAGTACGCGATCACCGAGGACGGGCTGATGCGCCGCCTCCCCGTCTCGTACGCGGACGAGCTGCGCCCCTTGGAGGCCGCGACCTTTTCCGGTCCGGGGTATTGATTTCTTCATTCACCCGCGCCGATCCTGCATGAACTCATACAGCCGATGCGCGGAAGAGGGCGGCCGATGGCGGCAGTGGTGGAACAGCGCTCGATCGACGTCGTCCCGGACGACGAACGCCACGGCACGCCCGTCAGCCAGTTCACCCTGTGGCTCGGCGCCAACCTGCAGATCACCGCCGTTGTCACCGGCGCCCTGGCCGTCGTGTTCGGCGCCAACGCCTTCTGGTCGCTGACCGGCCTGCTGCTCGGCAACCTCCTCGGCGGCGCGGTCATGGCGCTGCACTCCGCCCAGGGTCCGCGCCTCGGCCTGCCGCAGATGATCTCCTCGCGGGCCCAGTTCGGGGTGCGCGGCGCGGTCGTGCCGCTGGCCCTGGTCATCGTCATGTACATCGGCTTCTTCGCCAGCGGCACGGTGCTGGCCGGGCAGGCGGTCGGCGAGCTGACGCGGCTGGGCGACACTCCGGGCATCCTCGTCTTCGCCGCGGTCACCGCCGTCGCCGCCGCGGTCGGCTACCGGCTCATCCACCTGCTGGGCCGGGTCGCGAGCATCGTGTGCGCGCTGGCCTTCCTCTACCTCGGCGCGCGCCTGCTGGAACGCGCCGACCTGGCCGTACTGCTGCACGACCGGTCCTTCTCCTTCCCCCTCTTCCTCCTCGCCGTCTCGCTGTCCGCCTCCTGGCAACTGGCCTTCGGCCCGTACGTCGCGGACTACTCCCGCTACCTGCCCCGGCACACCTCCACCCGCGCCACCTTCTGGTGGACGCTGTCCGGTTCGGTCCTCGGCTCGCAGTGGTCGATGACCTTCGGCGCGCTCGCCGCCGCCGCGGCCCCCGCCGCCTTCGTCGGCCACGAGGTCTCCTACGTCGTCTCCCTGGGCGGCGCCGGCCTGACGGCCTCGGCCCTGTACTTCGTCATCGCCCTCGGCAAGCTGACCATCAACGTCCTGAACACGTACGGCGGCTTCATGTCGCTGGTCACCAGCGTCAGCGGCTTCCGTGGCCGTACCACCCTGACACCGCGCGGCCGGGCCTGCTACATCACCGGCATCATGCTCGCGGGCACCGCCGTCGCCCTGCTCGGCAAGGACTCCTTCCTCACCTCGTTCAAGGACTTCCTGCTGTTCCTGCTGACCTTCTTCACCCCTTGGTCGGCGATCAACCTGGTCGACTACTACCTGATCTCCAAGGAGCGTTACGACATCCCGGCGCTCAGCGACCCGGCCGGCCGCTACGGCGCCTGGAACGGCACGGCGCTGGCGGTGTACGGGGCCGGGGTGCTGGCCCAGTTCCCGTTCCTGGCCACCCACTTCTACACCGGGCCGCTGGTGGCCCCGCTCGGCGGCGCCGACGTCTCCTGGCTCGTCGGCCTGGCCGTACCCGCCGCCCTGTACCGGTCCGCCGCCCGCCGCGACACCGGCCGCATCCCGCCCGCCCCGGCCTCAGAGCCGGGCTCCACCCCCACGGATACGGGGGAAAGCCCTACCGCGCGGCCCGCTCCCCGCCCGTAATCTCGGCAGCATGGCTACCCATGACCCCGAGTTGCGGAAAGAACTCGACGCGACCCTGCAGACCCGCAAGGAGCTGGGGCCGGAGTACGAGTCCGAGTTGGTCGAGAGCTTCCTGGAGAAGCTCGACAAGACCGTCGACCAGCGGGTGCGACGGCAGTTCGCCGAGCAGCAGATGCAGGTCGCGCGCGGCGCGCAGCCGCCCCGGCAGCCGTCCGCGCCCGGCAGCGGCTACGGCGAGCGCTTCGGCTTCGCCACCGTCTCCCTGGTCCTGGCGATACCGCTGTCCGCGATCGGCGCGGCCCACGCCGGCCTGATCGGCCTGCTCGTCAGCTGGGCCGGGATCGTCGGCGTCAACGTGCTCAACTCCTCCGGCCACCTCTTCAGGCGGACGCCCGGGGAGCGCAAGCAGGAGGCGGGCGGGTGGGAGTGAGCGGGCCGGTGCGGGGGCGCGGGCCGGGTGCTCGCGCGGGGACCGCCGCACCCCGGCCGGGGCCGGGGGCGGGACGACGGCGGTCCCCGCGGGGGACGCGGACCGGGTCAGGGCCGGTGACCGCGTCCGGGCGATCTGCGGAAGGTCCGGGAGCCGCTCCGGAGGTCCGTATCGCCACCGTCACCACTGTGCCGGGCCCGTGTTAAGCCCGTGCTGCGGACGCGTGACGCATACGTACACCTTGCGGTGTCCACCCGTTTCCTGACGGTCCCTTGACGCCGGCTGTCCTCGGCGCAGCGAACCGTACGTGCCGGGCCCCCGACGCCCTTGCTCAGCCCTGCTTGGCCTCGCGGGCCAGGAAGGCGAGCAGGTCCTGCCGGCTCACCACGCCCTTCGGCTTGCCCTCGACCAGCACGATCGCCGCGTCCGCCTTCTCCAGGACCGTCATCAGGTCACCGACCGGCTCGCCCGAACCGACCTGCGGCAGCGGCGGGCACATGTGCTTCTCCAGCGGGTCTTCGAGCGACGCGCGCTGCGCGAACAGCGCGTCCAGCAGCTCCCGCTCCACGACCGAGCCGACGACCTCCGCCGCCATCACGTCGGGGTGCCCGGCGCCCGGCTTGACGATCGGCATCTGCGAGACGCCGTACTCGCGCAGCACGTCGATGGCCTCGCCGACCGTCTCCTCCGGGTGCATGTGCACCAGCGAGGGCATCGCGCCCTCCTTGTGCCGCAGTACGTCACCGACGCGCGCCGCGGGACCGGCGTCCTCCAGGAAGCCGTAGTCCGCCATCCACTCGTCGTTGAAGATCTTGCTGAGGTAGCCGCGGCCGCTGTCCGGCAGCAGGACGACGACCACGTCGTCCGGGCCGAGCCGCTCGGCGACCTTCAGGCCCGCCACGACCGCCATGCCGCAGGAACCGCCGACCAGCAGGCCCTCTTCCTTGGCCAGCCGCCGGGTCATCTGGAAGGCGTCCTTGTCCGAGACCGGCACGATCTCGTCCGCGACCGTCCGGTCGTAGGCGCTCGGCCAGAAGTCCTCACCGACGCCCTCGATCAGGTACGGGCGGCCCGAGCCGCCGCTGTAGACCGAGCCCTCCGGGTCGGCGCCGACGACCGTGACCCGGCCCTCGCTGGCCTCCTTCAGGTACCGGCCGGTGCCGCTGATGGTGCCGCCGGTGCCGACGCCCGCGACGAAGTGAGTGATCTTTCCCTCGGTCTGTTCCCACAGCTCGGGACCGGTCGTCTCGTAGTGCGAACGCGGGTTGTTCGGGTTGCTGTACTGGTCCGGCTTCCAGGCGCCCGGCGTCTCGCGGACCAGCCGGTCCGAGACGTTGTAGTACGAGTCCGGGTGCTCGGGGTCCACGGCCGTCGGGCAGACCACGACCTCGGCGCCGTACGCCCGCAGCACGTTGATCTTGTCGGTGGACACCTTGTCCGGGCAGACGAAGATGCACTTGTAGCCCTTCTGCTGGGCCACGATCGCCAGGCCCACCCCGGTGTTGCCCGAGGTCGGCTCGACGATGGTGCCGCCCGGCTTCAGCTCGCCGGACTTCTCGGCGGCCTCGATCATCCGTACGGCGATCCGGTCCTTCACGGACCCGCCCGGGTTGAAGTACTCCACCTTCACCAGGACGGTGGCCTGGATTCCTCGGGTGACGTTCCTGAGCTTCACCAGCGGGGTGTTGCCGACGAGCTCGATCATGGATTCGTAAAACTGCACGGTGGTCTCCGCTGTCGGGGGCGCGCTGTCCTGCGCCCATCCGACCAGCCTATTGCCCGCCCCTCATGGAGTCGCCGCGCGTTGCGCGGCCCGTCCGACGGGGCACCACCTTGGTGTGGGGCTTCTCGCTGCCGCCGCCACGACGTCCCGTCCGACGCCCTGCGACCCGATTCCGCCACCGGTTCAGCCACCGATGTCCGGCTCCGGTCCCGGTCCCGACTCCATCCACCAGCACTCCAGTGATCCAGCACTTCACACCACATTTCGCACGCACTGCACGGGGAGGTGCCCGGCCTATGCCGATGACGATGTCCAGGGCGAGGGTGGCACGGCGGATCGCCGCCGCCGCAGCGGTGGGCGGCGGCGGGATCGGTCTGCTCGGCGTGGCCGGTGTCGGCCTGCTGCTGACCGAGGTCCGCCTCGCCCGCCGTACGGTCGGCGGCTCCAGTGCCGTGCCGCCCAGCGCGGACGGCCGCTACGGCGCCGCCTTCGCCCACCGCACCGACCGGCCGCCGCTGCGGCTGGCCTTCCTCGGCGACTCCACGGCCGCCGGCCAGGGCGTCCACCGCCCCCGCCAGACGCCGGGCGCCCTGCTCGCCTCCGGCCTCGCCGCCGTCGCGGAGCTGCCGGTCGACCTGCGCAACGTGGCGCTGCCCGGCGCCCAGTCCGACGACCTCGACCGGCAGGTCACGCTCGTCCTCGCGGAGCCGGGGCCCGCACCCGATGTCGCCGTCATCATGATCGGCGCCAACGACGTCACCCACCGGATGCCGCCGGCCCGCTCCGTACGCCTGCTGTCCGACGCGGTCCGCCGGCTGCGCGAGGCGGGCTGCGCCGTGGTCGTCGGCACCTGCCCCGACCTGGGCACCATCGAACCCGTCTACCAGCCCCTGCGCTGGGTCGCCCGCCGTCTGTCCCGCCAGCTCGCCGCCGCCCAGACCATCGGGGTGGTGGCGCACGGCGGCCGTACGGTCTCGCTCGGCGACCTGCTGGGCCCCGAGTTCGAGGCCCACCCCCGCGAACTCTTCGGCCCGGACAATTACCACCCCTCCGCCGAGGGCTACGCCACCGCCGCGATGGCCGTCCTGCCCACCCTCTGCGCCGCACTCGGCCTGTGGCCAGAGGAGGAGCACCCCGAGCCGTACCGCCGCGAGGGCATCCTCCCGGTAGCCGAAGCCGCCGCCCAGGCCGCCGACGAGGGCGGCACCGAGGTCACCGCCACCCGCGCCCCCTGGGCCCTCCTCAAACACCGCAGGAGGCGGCAGATCCCCACTCCGGAACCGACGCGATCGGAGGTGGAGACGAGCCGGTCGGGGGATTGAACAGCCTTCTGGGGCAAGCGCCGGCCACATCGAGCCCGTCCGGCGTTCGAGGACGAGCGAAGCGACATCGGCCCGTCCGGCGTTCGAGGACGCCCGCCGCAGGCGCGACGTGCCCGCAGACACCCCGCCGCCGTCGGCTCACCCCCCACGAGGCCTAAGCATTTGCTTAGAAAAGAGTCCCGCATCACAACCCCCACCGCGTGACCTCTGCCCTACGGCCGGGTAACTTCCCCCACAGCCCTGCCCGTCCGCCAGTCACCCTCTGGAGCCGTCATGCCCGAAGCCGTGATCGTTTCTGCCGCCCGCTCCCCGATCGGCCGCGCCTTCAAGGGCTCCCTGAAGGACGTGCGCCCGGACGACCTGACCTCCGAGATCATCAAGGCGGCGCTCGCCAAGGTCCCCGCGCTGGACCCGAAGGACATCGACGACCTGATGCTCGGCTGCGGCCTGCCCGGCGGCGAGCAGGGTCACAACCTGGGCCGCATCGTCGCCGTACAGATGGGCATGGACCACCTGCCCGGCTGTACGGTCACCCGCTACTGCTCGTCGTCCCTCCAGACGACCCGGATGGCGCTGCACGCCATCAAGGCGGGCGAGGGCGACGTCTTCATCTCGGCCGGTGTCGAGACCGTCTCGCGCTCCGTGAAGGGCACCTCGGACGGTATGCCCGAGACCCACAACCCGCTGTTCGCCGACGCGGAGGCCCGTACGGCCGCCCGGGCCGAGCAGGAGGGCGCCGACTGGCACGACCCGCGCGAGGACGGCCTGCTGCCCGACCCGTACATCGCGATGGGACAGACCGCCGAGAACCTGGCCCGCGCCAAGGGCGTCACCCGCCAGGACATGGACGAGTTCGGCGTACGGTCCCAGAACCTCGCCGAAGAGGCGATCAAGAACGGCTTCTGGGAGCGCGAGATCACGCCGGTGACCACGCCGGACGGCACGGTCGTCAGCAAGGACGACGGCCCGCGCGCGGGCGTCACCCTCGAAGGCGTACAGGGCCTCAAGCCGGTCTTCCGCCCCGACGGCCTGGTGACGGCGGGCAACTGCTGCCCGCTCAATGACGGCGCCGCGGCCCTCGTCGTCATGTCCGACACCAAGGCCCGCGAACTGGGCCTGACGCCGCTGGCCCGGATCGTGTCGACCGGCGTCAGCGGCCTGTCGCCGGAGATCATGGGCTACGGCCCGGTCGAGGCGTCCAAGCAGGCCCTGCGGCGTGCGGGCCTGGGGATCTCCGACATCGACCTGGTGGAGATCAACGAGGCGTTCGCCGCCCAGGTGATCCCCTCGTACCGGGACCTCGGCATCGACCTGGACCGGCTGAACGTCAACGGCGGCGCGATCGCCGTCGGCCACCCCTTCGGGATGACCGGCGCCCGCATCACCACCACTCTGATCAACTCCCTCCAGTGGCACGACAAGCAGTTCGGCCTGGAGACGATGTGCGTGGGCGGCGGCCAGGGCATGGCCATGGTCATCGAGCGCCTGAGCTGACACCGGCCGGGAGCGGGCGCCGTCCCCGCCGGACGGCGCTCCGCCCGGTGCCCGCGGCCCGGCGCCGCGGCCCTACGTGTCCGTACGCGCCCGTACGCCCCCATAGGCGCCCCACCCGCACCCTGCGTCCCAACTGGCGTACGCAGAGCGACCGTCGGTGAGCTGGGTCACCGGTTGACGAGATCGCGACCAAATCTCCCCCAGGATTGTGACCAAACCCCCCACAGGACCACGTCCCCGCAGGTCAGCGCGGCGTCACTCGAACGCACGAGGTCCAAATCCCCGTCCGGCCAAGGACCTGAGGCACTGGGCCCGGTCGCCGACGACCGGCAGCCTGATGTAGGAAGTCGGGGGACATTCTGCTAATGGGAGTACGTCAGTGAGCGCCATCACTCTTGCCCTGCTGCTGGCCGCGGCTGCCGCCGTGGCCCTGGGAGCGGCCGCCCTGCACACCGCCCACGCGCTGCGCCGCCAGGTCACCGGGCTGCGCGCCGAGCTCCTCGCCGCGCACGCGGAGGCCCGCGCCGAGACGCGTGCGCAGACCGCCGCCGGTATCCCCGCCGCCCGCACCACCCCCGACGCCGAGCACGCCCTCGCCGACATACGGGCCGCCGTCGCCGACGCGCTGGCCGAGGAGCGGGAGCGCGAACTCGCCGAGGCCCGGGCCTTCTGGGCCGCCCAGGAGGCCCGGGACGCCGCCGACGCCCCGTCCCTGATGGGACCGCTGGACGGCGGCACCGACCACCTCGACCCGCACGAGCGCCTGGACGACGCGTACTTCCTGCCCCGGCAGGCGGACCTCGCCGGGCTGGAGCCGCTGCTCGGCCCGGACGCGCTGTACGCCGCCGACGGGCCGGGCACCCTGGAGCCGGTGGAGGCGCTGGAGAGCGAGGCCGCCGACGAGGCCGAGACCGCCGAGCTGGCCGCCGCCCGCCGCCGCCACCCCTCGCACCCGGACTTCACCCCGTCTCCCGCCGTCGGGGACCACGAGCGCACCGTCGGCCGCCTGGAAGAGCTGGCCCGCGACCGTACCCCGCTCGCGGACGTGCGCCCCGGCCCGCTCGGCACCCTGGACGTGTACGTCTTCACCGACGGCACCACGGTCTGCATGACGCCCGGCCACCGCGAGACCGCCGAACGCGTCGCCACGGCCTTGCGCGAGGGCTGCGCCCCCGTCCTCCTCGGCGGCTCCGGCATCTCCGGCGCCTACGCCCTGACCTTCTCCTGGGGCCCCGCGACCACCGACAGCGTCTACATCCTCGCGGACCGCGTCATCGCGTCCCTCTGAGATCCCGTCCGGAAGCAGCCGTTCCCCAAGGGCCCCAGGAGCCTCCCAGGGCCCCCGGGGGCCTCAGCAGCGCGCCGCGGCCCCCCGCACCAGCTCCACCGCCGCCGCCAGCTCGCGCTCGTCGCCGGCGGAGCGCACCGCCTCCACCACATCGTGTCCGGCCACCGCCACTTGGTCACCGACCGCGAACATCCCCGCGTCGGGCAGCTCGTGCCGCTCCTGTCCGGGATTCTCGACGCGCTGCGCCCGGGCCGCCAACTCGCGGGCGAGCGCGAGGCCTTCGGCCGCGGCGCCGCGCGCCAGGGCGCTCTGCGGCAGCGCCCGCAGGCGGTCGGCGAGGGCGTCCACGGCAGTCTGCAAAGGCGTCACGTCAAGCACAGGCCGAGCTTATGCGCCACTCCCGGGTGGTTGCCAACACCCCAACGGTCAGGCACGGTGGGCTGAAGGACCAGCATCGAACGCGTCCGGAGGCGCCGATGTCTCAACTCTTCTCCGAAGAGACCCACCGGAACCTGCTCTCCCGCATCCCCCACTGCACCGGCCGTGAAGTCTCCGACTGGCTTCGCACGGTAGATGAAGGCCCCGCTCTCTTCCGCTTCGAGGAGAAGGTCAGCTGGCTCCGCGGCGAGCACGATCTCGCTTACGGGCACGCCAAGGCGATCGTCCACGAGTACGACCTCAGGCGCGCTGCGCGCAAGTTGTAGCCGTGCCGCCGCACAGGAACACCGAAGGGCCCGTGGGGACGTCCCCACGGGCCCTTCGTCAGCTCACAGCCGGTGTGCCGGCGCCGGGCACCGGACCTCAGTCCCGCAGGATCGAGATCAGCCGCAGCAGCTCCATGTAGATCCACGCCAGCGTCACGGTCAGGCCGAACGCGGCCAGCCAGGACTCCTCGCGCGGAGCACCGTACGCGATGCCGTCCTCGACCTGCTTGAAGTCCATGGCCAGGCACAGCGCACCGAGCACCACGCCGACGACGCCGAACAGGATGCCCAGGCCGCCGCTGCGGAAGCCCAGGCCGTCACCGCCGCCGAAGGCCATGAACAGCACGTTGACGAACGACAGCAGCACGAAGCCGAGCAGCGCGATCATCAGGTAGCGCGTGAAGCGGGCGGTGACCCGCACGATGCGGGTCTTGTAGGCGACGAGCATGGCGACGAAGACCGCCATGGTGCCCATCACCGCCTGCATGGGCGCGCCGCTGAGCTTGGGGAGGTCGTTGATCGCGCCGCTGAGCGCGCCGAGGAACAGGCCCTCGAACGCGGCGTAGGTCAGGATCAGGGCCGGCGAGGGCTTGCGCTTGAAGGACTGGACGAACGCCAGCACCATCGCGATCAGCCCGGCGCCGACGGCGAAGCCGAGGCTCTTGGTCAGGAAGATCCACCCGACGGCCGCACCCGCGATCACGGTGCCGAGCGTCATGCCGGTACGCAGCACGACGTCGTCCATCGTCATCCGGCGGGTCTGCGGCGCGTACTGCGGCGCCTGGGTGCCCTGCGCGGCGTCCTGGGCGTAGGGGTTGCCGCCCTGGGCGTACGGGTTCGTTCCGGCGTAAGGGTTCGCTGCGGGGCCCCCGGCCTGCGGCGGCGCGTCGAAGCCCGCGTAGCCGTTGTTGTCGCGGCTGAACCCCCGTCGCGAGAAGACCGGGTTGCTGCTCCTCATCTCACTCCTCCATGGCCGCCGTGCGCGGCCTTCCCACAAGGGTAATGGCTTGGCAAAAGCACGTTCTAGTTCTTGAGCAGGATCTTCACCGCAACTTCGGGTGATCAATCCCGCACGGGGACGATTCCCCCGGTGGATCACGCCTGTAGGACGTACGGGAGGCCGGGAAGGTGCCCGGACGCCGTTGAGGGACCGTACGCGGGCGGCGTGCGGTCCCTCAACGGGTTTCGGCGGCCGGTGGCCGCCGCCGACGGGTCACTCGTTGTTGACACCGTTCTGGGAGAGCAGCGGCAGCTTGTCGATGAGGTGCGACAGCGCCTGGTCCTGCTGGCTCTCGGTCGAGTTCTCGACACACTGCTGGTGCTGGTCGGAGGACAGGATGTCCTGAACACCGATGTTGATCAGAGCCACGATGTTCTGCACGTTCGTGATCGGGATACCGATGCACAGCTTGTTCAGCGAGTTGCCGATGAGCGTGGCGCTCGGGCTCATGTCGCCCTCGGTGCGGTTGTTGCCGAACGACTGGGCCGAGTGGTTGCCGTTGGCCGTCCCCGTGTCGCGGCCGTCGCCCACCGCCATGGCCTGCGGAGCCGCCGCCGCGGAGATACCGACCAGAGACGCGGCAACCGCCACGCCCGCCATCATCTTGTTCATCTCGAAACCCCTTCAGGAAATGAACTCCCATGACGAAGGGAGCCCTGTAAGCAACAACCGGTCACGGCCGGGAAAGTTGCGCATCATCACCCGAACAGATCGACATTCCAGTTCGCGGTCCGGCATCCCACTCTTCCGTGTGGCTTTCGGCAGCCCCGGCCGGAGACGATTCCCCGGCCCGCCGGACAGCGAAAGGGAAAGAATTTCCGCATGGCCGCCCCCACGGACGTGATGCGCGTGCAAAGGGCCCGTACTGCCGACCGGCAGTACGGGCCCTTTCCCGGTCACTCGGCGACGGTCCTCGTCACTGGTTGTTGGTGCCGTTGCCGGAGAGGATGGGAAGCTTGTCGATGAGGTGCGACAGCGGCCCGTCGCCCTGGACCTGGGACGAGTTCTCGACACACGTCTGGGTCTGGTCCGAGGACAGGATGTCCTGCACACCGATGTTGACCAGGGACACGAGGTTCTGCACGTCCTGGACCGGCAGCGCGATGCAGGGCTTGTTGAACGAGCCCTGGATGAGCGCGAACTGCGGGCTCATGTTCCCCTCCGTGTACATGTTGCCGTACACCTGGGCCGCGCCGTTGCCGTTGTACGTGCCGATCTTGCGGGCGTCACCGACCGCCGACGCCTGTGGAGCGGCGGCGGCCGAGATACCTACGACAGAGGCAGCCGTGGCCAGTGTTGCCAGCGCCTTCTTGATCATGTGTGATCCTTCGCGTTTCGGGATGCTCTTTACCCGGGGCAATTTGAACAACTCGGTGTGATGAGCTTGGTTGTGCCCCATCACTCAAATGATTTCGCGCACAACCGAGCGGGAGACTGTGCCGCCGGTGACCGATCCGGCCGTCCGGTTATGACCGCGACGCCCCGGAAATCGGCCGCGTCCGACAGCGAAACCGCGGGCCGGGCGTTACTTTCCGGCCGGCTTGGCCACCTCGACGCCCCGCAGCCCCGGTGTCTTCTGAGTGACATCCCCGACGGTGTGCAGCAGCTTCTTCGTGGCGCGGGAATCCTGTAGATCGCCTGCGGTTTCCTCGACGGTCCTGACCACCGGGTCGAGTTGTCGGCCGTCGAGCTGCTTGTTCTGAAGGGCATCCGCAAGGCCACCGTTCAGACTGAAACTCGGCACCTTCCCCGGACTGCCGGCGAAAACGGGGGACGCCGCTCCCAGGGCCATGACGGAACCGGCCAGAAATGCGGCGGTCTTCGCGTACTTCACTTTCCGCTGTCCTTTCCTGAGCGGTGATGTCGACAGCCGCAGCCGAACGTGCCGCGCGACCTTCCCGGCATATCCCGGACCACCGCCATTTTGGTGTTCAACGACTCCGGCCCGAAAGAGAAACCCATCCGTTTCGCCACTTCCCGGCCCCCTCGAACGCGACCGACCCCGGCACGCTTGGCTGGCGCGCCGGGGCCTTTCGCTCCATCCTCTGCTACCCGTCCGACGCGGTACGTCAGTCGTTGACGCAGGTGTTGCCGAACGCCGGGTTCAGCAGCCCGATGATGTCGATCGAGTTCCCGCAGAGGTTGACCGGGATGTGGATCGGAATCTGCAGGACGTTGCCGGAGAGGACGCCGGGGGAGTTCTGCGCGGCGCCCGAGGTACCCGCGTCGGCGAACGCCGGGGTAGCGGCCCCGGCCGCCATGAGCGTTCCAGCAGCGACTGCGGCAACCTTCGCGTACTTCACTTTCAGCCCTTTCCGCAGCGGAGTCTGAAACGGTCACGTCCTTCGTGCCGCACGGGCGCCCACAGGATTGCCCGTAACACCGCTACCAATATACGTAACGATTCGTCCGCGCCTACGAAACTCCCGCGAAGTCGATTTTCACGAGGAATCGCCCAGATGGTTTAGCGCGGTCCGAGATAGAAGAGTGGAGGTGCGGGAACTGCATGCGCTTTTCGTAAAGCGCAAAGGCCCGAGCCGTTCAGGAGGAGAGAACCGACGCCCCGGGCCTTTTACGGCAGTCCGGCTCAGCTGTTGTTGACGCCGTTCTCGGACAGCAGCGGGAGCTTGTCGATGATGTGCGACAGCGCCTGGTCGCCCTGCGACTCGGTCGAGTTCTCGACACACTGCTGGTTCTGGTCCGAGGACAGGATGTCCTGCACACCGATGTTGACCAGGGCCACGATGTTCTGCACGTTCGTGATCGGGATGCCGATGCAGGGCTTGTTGAGCGTGCCCTGGATCAGGCTCAGCTGCGGCGACATGTCGCCCTCGGTGTCGGAGTTGCCGAATGCCTGCCCCGCACCGTTGCCGTTGGCTGTCGACGTGCCGCGACCGTCACCGACCGCCATGGCCTGCGGAGCCGCCATGGCCGAGACGCCGACGATGGACGCAGCTACGGCCGTCGTGGCCAGGAACTTCTTGATCACGATTCACCCTTCTCGAAGCGGAGTGCCCGTTTCCGGAGCGTCCTGGACAACTCGCGTCCGCCAGTTCAGTTTCGCCGGTTCACCCGAATGCCACGAAACCGTAGACACATATCACCGCATCGCCGGGTCGTCGGCAGTGTTGCCCACGAGCGGGAACTCACGGAACACCGGACGCCCGGGCCTGAATCGCGAAAATGAACGAAACCACCATCGGGTCCGCCCACCGTGCCTTTCCCCGCAGCGACTGCCATAATCCCCACCGCACAGAGAAAGGCCCCGCGTTCCGCGGGGCCTTTCCTGGTCTCAGCGGTTCGACGGCCCGATGTGCCGCCCGTCCCGCGGAAGCCGGCTCACTGCTCGACGTTGCCGATCGCCAGGCCGACCTTGGTGACGTTCTTCTTGTACTTGAACTTGTACGTGTCGTTGTCGTTGTACGTGTACGCCTTGTTGTCGTTGTACTCGTTGTGCTCCTTGTGCACCCGGTCACAGTGGAACTTGCCGTACTTGGCAGCGCAGTTGCTGCCGGCGGTGAGCCGCGGCGCGTCGTCCCAGGACGCGGCAGAGGCCATGCCCGAGAGCGGAACGACGGCAAGGGCGGCGATGGCGAACGCGCCGGCGGTACGACCGATGAACTTGCGCATGCTTTCTCTCCTCGTGCGCAGAAATGTGACACGGGATGTCTACCGCGCCCGTATCCGGTCGAACACGCGATGCCATGTGATATATCTGTTCGGGTCCGAAGTGCGACCATTTGCAGCACCAGCGTTTCCCCCGTGGAAATGCTTGCGCTATCCACGGTCCCGCGCTTTCGCACGGTGCGCCAATGCGGGCCCGGCCCGCGGCCGCGCGCGCCGCCCTCCGGCGGCCCCGTACGGCGCGGACGCCCCGCGCAGGCCCTGGCGGGCGCCGGGGAAGGGAGCGCCGCCCGGCACACTGGACGGGGGCGGGACGCGCCCCCGGAGTCCGGCCGTGTCCGGGCGCACACGTGGAGGAGCGATGTCCCAAGGCAGGCGGCACCTGACGATCACCACGGTCGTCGACGCCGAGGAGTGTGCGGTGCTCCGGGTGGCCGGGGAACTGGACGTGCACGCGGAGCGGCAGTTCCTGGACGAGTCCGGGGCCGTGATCGCGGCCGGGCACCGGTTCCTGGTGCTGGACCTGACCGCGCTGCGGTTCTGCGACTCCCGCGGCCTGAACTGCCTGCTCGCCCTGGAGTGGCTGTGCCGGCGGATGAACGGGCGGCTGCTGCTCGCCTCGCTGGGCGTCCGCGTCCTGCACGTCCTCCTTGTCACGCGGGCCGTGGACGCGCTGGCGTGCTTCCCCACCGTCGGCCACGCGCTGGCCGCCGTCCCCGAGGAGGTCCGCCCGGCCTGGCCGCCCGGCGGAGCGGCGTCCGCCGACGGCGGGACGACCGCGGGCGCCGGCATCGGGGGGACCGCGGGCGCCGACGGCGACGGCAGCCGTGACAGTGACGGCAGCCGTGCCGACGGAGACGTCGACGGTGACAAGACCCGTGACGCGGACGCGTACCGGTCCTACGATGAGCGGCCGCGGCAGGACGGCCGGGGCCGAACCGCTCCGTAGGCCTCCGGACGGCGGCCCGGCGGGCGGCGCGGGCGCTCGGCGCCGGGCGGACAGGCCGTCGGCGCCGGCGGTCAAGTGCTGTGCCCGGAGCCGGACTTGAACCGGCACGGCCCGAAGGCCAGCGAGGTTTAAGCTCGCCGTGTCTGCATTCCACCATCCGGGCCTGGGATCCCCCATGCCGCCTCAAAGGGGGCAGCACGAGCGTAGCCCGCAGTACCGTCTGAACAGGGGGTCGTCTTCCCGAGGTTGTCTTATTTTATTGGCAACTGAGGGGTCATCAGCGGTTGGTACGGGCCTTCGGCACATGCCTGCGGCCCACCCCCGCCGCTCCGGCGCCTGCCGTGGGCCGTGTCCGGATTGACGGAAACTCGACGCCGTGCGTGCGCCCCCGCGAGCGCCCTTCCGCCCCTTCGCGCCTCAGGGTCTGCCTCATACCCAGGGATGACCACCTGCCTGCCCGCTACGCCCCAGGGCTCCCCCGAGACCGGCTCACGGGCTGACGTTGCCGTACCGGCGTCTCCCCCACGATGGAACGGGCCGCATTCCCACAGCCCCGACGGTCCCGACGTTCGACAGGAGTCCCTTCTCGTGACCACCCACACCGGCGTTCCCACCGCCACCCGCGCCACGGTGGCCGCACGCGCCACGGATCTCACCAAGGTCTACGGACAGGGCGAGACCCAGGTGGTCGCGCTGGACCACGTGTCCGTGGAGTTCCGGCAGGCCGAGTTCACCGCGATCATGGGCCCCTCGGGGTCCGGCAAGTCCACCCTCATGCACTGCATGGCCGGGCTGGACGCCATATCCCGCGGCTCGGCCGTGATCGGCGGCACCGAGCTGAACGGCCTGAAGGACAAGAAGCTCACCCAGCTGCGCCGCGACAAGATCGGCTTCGTCTTCCAGGCGTTCAACCTGCTGCCGACGCTGACCGCACTGGAGAACATCACGCTGCCGATGGACATCGCCGGCCGCAAGCCCGACCGTCAGTGGCTGGACCAGGTCGTCGAGACCGTCGGCCTGTCCGGGCGGCTCAAGCACCGTCCCGCGCAGCTCTCCGGCGGCCAGCAGCAGCGCGTCGCGGTGGCCCGCGCGCTGGCCTCCCGGCCCGAGATCATCTTCGCCGACGAGCCGACCGGCAACCTTGACTCCCGCTCCGGCGCCGAGGTGCTCGGCTTCCTGCGCAACTCCGTGCGCGAACTGGGCCGGACCGTCGTCATGGTCACCCACGATCCGGTCGCCGCCGCCTACGCGAACCGGGTCGTCTTCCTCGCCGACGGCCGCATCGTCGATGAGATGGCCGACCCGACCGCCGACCGGGTGCTGGAGCGCATGAAGGGCTTCGACGCCAGGGGCCGGGTCAGCTGACCCGTACCGGCAGCCATCCCACCGCCCCACTCCCACAGGACCGACAATGTTCCGTACCGCCTTGCGCAACGTGCTCGCGCACAAGGCCCGGCTGCTGATGACCGTCCTCGCCGTCATGCTCGGCGTGGCCTTCGTCTCCGGCACCCTGGTCTTCACCTCCACCCTCTCCGACGCCCAGCAGAAGAGCTCCCAGAAGGGCTTCGACGGCGTCGACGTGGCCGTCCAGCCGCACCGCTCCGACGCGCCCGGCGCCAAGCCCGGCGCCGCGCCGAAGCTGAGCCAGGAGCTGCTCGACCGGGCCGGCAAGGTGCCCGGCGCGGCCTCGGCCACCGGCACCGTCGACGGGTTCACCGCCCTCGCCGACAAGGACGGCAAGCTCGCCGGCGACGGCTTCAGCTCCCGGGGCCGTAACTACTACCCCGGGGCGGACGGCAAGGACGACCGCTTCCCCCTCAAGGAGGGCCGCGCGCCCAAGGGCCCGCACGAAGTCGCCCTGGACTCCGGGACCGCGCGGAAGACCGGCTACAAGGTCGGCGACACCGTACGGCTGTCCGTCGACGGCCCGGTCCGCGAGGCGAAGGTCTCCGGCATCTTCACCACCGACGACGGCGCGGTCGCCGCGGGCGGCACCCTCGCGCTGTTCGACACCGCGACGGCGCAGAAGCTGTTCCACACGCCCGGCGGATTCAGCGAGATCGATGTCGAGGCCGCGCCCGGCACGTCCCAGGAGGCGCTGAAGGCGGCGGTCGGCAAGGTGCTGCCGGACACCGCGGAGGCCGTCACCGGCAAGCAGCTCGCCGACGACCAGGCCGAGATGATCGCCAAGAGCATGGACAGCATGAAGACCGGCCTGCTGGTCTTCGCCGGCATCGCGCTCTTCGTCGGCATCTTCATCATCGCCAACACCTTCACCATGCTGGTCGCCCAGCGCACCAAGGAACTGGCCCTGATGCGCGCGGTCGGCGCCAGCCGCCGCCAGGTCACCCGCTCGGTGCTCATCGAGGCGTTCGTCGTCGGCGCGGTGGCCGCCGTCACGGGCCTGCTGGCCGGTATCGGCATCGGCGCCGGGCTGCGCGCCCTGACCGGCGCCCTCGGCACCGTCCCGGACGGACCGCTGGTCGTCGCCCCCTCGACCGTCGTCGCCTCGCTGCTGGTCGGCATCGTGGTGACGGTGCTCGCCGCGTGGCTGCCGGGCCGCCGTGCCGCGAAGATCCCGCCGGTCGCCGCGATGAACAGCGTGCACGCGGCGGCGTCCACGAAGTCCCTGGTGGTGCGCAACGCCATCGGCGCGGTGCTGGCCGCCGCGGGCACCGCCTGCGTGCTGGGCGCCACCGCCGTCGGCTCCGACGGCAAGGCCCTGATGAGCCTGGGCGCCGGGCTGCTGCTGATCGGCGTCTTCGTGCTGACGCCGCTGCTGTCCCGCCCGCTGATCGCGGCCGCCGCGCCCGTCCTGCGCGCCTTCGGCATCTCGGGCAAGCTGGCCCGCCAGAACGCGGTGCGCAACCCGCGCCGTACGGCTGCCACGGCCTCCGCCCTGATGATCGGGCTCACCCTGGTCACCGGCCTGACCGTGATCGCGGGCAGTGTCCAGAAGGGCGTCGACAAGATGGCGACCGACTCCCTGAAGGCGGACTACGTCGTCAGCATGGCCACCAGGGGTCCGCTCTCCCCCGACGTGGCGAAGACGCTGGCGGCCGACCCGCAGGTCACCGCCTCCAGCCCGCTGCGCAACTCCCCCGCCCGGATCGGCGGCGAGCCGGAGTACCTGACCGGGGTCGACGGCAAGGCGATCGGCGAGCTGACGGACCTGAAGTTCACCGCGGGCTCCTTCGACGGGCTCGGCACGCCGAAGGCCAACCGCGCCGTCGTCGACGGCGGCACCGCCAAGGTGCACGGCTGGCGGGTCGGCTCGTCCTTCGAGACGACGTTCGAGGACGGCAGGAAGGGGCGCCTGACCGTCTCCGGTGTCTACGAGGGCAACGACATGCTCCGGGGCATCCTGCTCGACACCTCCGTGCTGGCCCCGCACCAGAAGAACCCCACCGATATGCAGGTGATGGTCAAGACGACGGGCGGCGCCACCGACGCCACCAAGGACTCGCTGGTCAAGGCCCTCGGCAAGAACCCGGCGATTGCCGTGCAGGACAAGAAGGACGTGTCCGAGGGCATCGCGCAGATGGTCAACCTGATGCTGAACATGCTCTACGGGCTGCTCGCCATGGCCGTCGTCGTCGCGGTGCTCGGCGTGGTCAACACCCTGGCCATGTCGGTCTTCGAGCGGTCGCAGGAGATCGGCATGCTGCGGGCGATCGGCCTGGACCGGGCCGGCGTCAAGCGGATGGTGCGGCTGGAGTCGCTGGTGATCGCGCTGTTCGGCGGGGTTCTCGGCATCGGTCTGGGCGTCTTCTTCGGCTGGGCGGCCGGTGAGCTGATCGGCGCCTCGCTGTCCACCTACGAGCTGGTGCTCCCGTGGGGCCGGATGGGCATCTTCCTCGCGCTGGCCGCGCTGGTCGGCGTGCTGGCCGCGCTGTGGCCGGCCCGGCGGGCCGCGCGGCTGAACATGCTGGCGGCGATCAAGGCCGAATAGCCCGCGTCCGTACGGCACGGCCCCGGGGGGGGGGGGGGGGGGGGGGGGGGGGGGGGGGGGGGGAGGGGGGGGTAGGGGGGGGGGGGGGGGGGAAAGAGGAG
>NZ_JBVIBD010000002.1:113392-161559 GCF_055573595.1 Streptomyces sp. NPDC030165
ACACCCCTCCCATCTACCCCCCCCCCCCGTCCCTCTCCCCCCCCTCTGCGCCCAGCCCCCCGGGGCCGTCCGGTTCCGTACGGGGGTCAGCCGCGCCAGTCGCGGCTGCGCAGCGGCAGCCCGGAGGCGCCGGACTCCGGCGTGCGGACCGCCAGGACCTGGTTGACGCCGATGCGGTTGCGCTCGAAGGACAGTGCGGAGGCGGCCATGTACAGCCGCCACACCCGGGCCCGGCCCGGCGTCGTCAGCCGCACCGCCTCCTTCCAGCGCGCCTCCAGGTTGGCCACCCAGGCGCGCAGCGTCAGCGCGTAGTGCTCGCGGATCGCCTCCACGTCGCGCACCTCGAACCCGGCGTCCTCCAGCTGCCCGACCGTGCGGCCGACCGGGGCCAGCTCGCCGTCCGGGAAGACGTACCGGTCGATGAACTCGTCGACGTGGTACGCGTCCTCGTCCGCCAGCGGGCGGCGGGCGATCTGGTGGTTGAGCAGCCGCCCGCCGGGCTTGAGGAGCGCGTACAGGTCGGCGGCGTACTCGGCGTAGCGGGCGCGGCCGACGTGCTCGGCCATGCCGATCGAGGAGATCGCGTCGAACGGCTCGTCGTGGACCTCGCGGTAGTCCTGGACGCGGATCTCGACCCGGTCCGCGAGACCCGCCTCGGCGACGCGCTTGCGCCCGTACGCGGCCTGCTCCTCGGAGAGGGTGATGCCGACGACCCGTACGCCGTATTCGCGGGCGGCGTGCAGGGCCATCGAGCCCCAGCCGCAGCCGACGTCCAGCAGCCGCTCGCCCTCCTTCAGGCCGAGCTTGCGGCAGATCAGGTCCAGCTTGTCGCGCTGGGCGTCCTCCAGGGTGGCGTCCGGGCCCTCCCAGTAGGCACAGGAGTAGACCATGGACGGGCCGAGCACCAGCTCGTAGAAGTCGTTGCCGACGTCGTAGTGGTGGCTGATGGCTTCCTTGTCCCGGCGCAGGGTGTGCAGCGGGCCGTGGCTCTTGGGGGCTTCCTCGGCGGGCGGCCTGGGCGGTACGGGGAGACCTGCCAGAGCCACCAGGTCGCGGGCGGCCGCACGGATCTCCGGCTTGGCCAGGGCGCGCAGGACGGGGGCACGCTGTGGCTTTTCGGCCGCCGTACCGCGTTCCCAGATCAGCCCCGACAGCAGGTCCAGCGCTTCGTACAGATCGCCCTCGATATCGACGTCACCGGCCACCCAAGCGCGCGCGAGGCCCAACTCCCCGGGCTTGAACAGGAGGCGGCGCAGGGCGCGGCGGTTGCGGATGATGAGAGTGGGCGCCCCCGGCGGGCCGTACTCGCTGCGGTCCCAGGCGCGGATGCGGACCGGGAGCGGGGCTCCCAGCACCTCCTCGGCGAGCTTGGAGAGCCGTCCAGCGGCGTCGGCCATGTCGCACACCTCCGTGTTGACGAGAAGGGCGAAGAAAGTTTCACCCACCACGTAAACGCCGTCCGGGCACCCGGTAGTCCCGTTCGTTCGTAAGGGAACAGCAAAACGGCCGCGGAGCGCCACCACGAATACGCCGAAGGGGCGGCCGCACCACGGATGGCGGCCGCCCCTTCGGCGGTGGTGTACGGGCGGCGTCCGCTGCCGGACGCCGCTCCCGACGAAAGGTCAGGAAGCCTTGGCCTCAGCCTTGTCGTCGTTCTTGGCCTTGTCGTCACTCTTGGCCTTGTCGTCGGCCGCGGCGGCGGGCGCCGGGGCCGGCTTGGCGGCCTCGTAGAACTCCTCGCGCGGGTTCTCCATCGCGCCGAGCGAGGTGATCTCGCGCTTGAGGAACATGCCGAGGGTCCAGTCGGCGAAGACGCGGATCTTGCGGTTGAAGGTCGGCATCGCCATGCCGTGGTACGCGCGGTGCATGTACCAGGCCAGCCGGCCCTTCAGCTTGATCTTGGTCTTGCCCAGGACGATCATCGCGACGCCCTTGTGCAGACCCAGGCCCGCGACCGCGCCCTTGTTGGCGTGGCTGTACTCCTTCTGCGGGAAGCCCCGCATACCGGAGATCACGTTGTCGCCGAGGACCTTGGCCTGGCGCAGCGCGTGCTGGGCGTTCGGCGGGCACCAGGCGTTCTCGTTGCCCGCCTTGCGGCCGACCAGGTCCGGGACCTGGGCGTTGTCGCCGGCGGCCCAGATGTAGTCGCTGCCCTGCACCTGGAGGGTGGCCTGGGTGTCGACGTGGCCGCGCGGGCCCAGCGGCAGGCCGAAGCGCGCGAGCGCCGGGTTCGGCTTGACGCCGGCGGTCCACACGATGGTGTTGGAGTCGACCTCGAGGTCGTTGCTGAGCACCACGTGGCCGTCGACGCAGGACTTGGTGCTGGTGCCGAGGTAGATCTCGACCCCGCGGCTCTCCAGGTGCTCCTTGCCGTACGCGCCGAGCTTGGGGCCGACCTCGGGCAGGATCTTGTCCGCGACGTCGACGAGGATGAAGCGCATGTCCTCGCGCTTGACGTTCTTGTAGTACTTCGCGGCGTCGCGGGCCATGTCCTCGACCTCGCCGACGGTCTCCGCACCGGCGAAGCCGCCGCCGACGAAGACGAAGGTCAGCGCCTTGCGGCGGACCTCCTCGTCGGTCGTGGAGTCGGCCTTGTCCAGCTGCTCCAGCACGTGGTTGCGCAGGCCGATGGCCTCCTCGACGCCCTTCATGCCGATGCCGTTCTCGGCCAGGCCCGGGATCGGGAAGGTTCGGGAGACCGCGCCCATCGCGATGACCAGGTAGTCGAAGGGCAGCTCGTACGCCTCGCCCACCAGCGGGGCGATCGTGGCGACCTTGCGGTCCTGGTCGATGGTGGTGACGCGGCCGGTGAGGACCTCCGCCTTCGGGAGCACGCGTCGCAGCGGCACCACGACGTGGCGGGGAGAGATGCTGCCGGCAGCAGCTTCAGGGAGGAAGGGCTGGTACGTCATGTACGAGCGCGGGTCGACGACCGTGACCGTCGCCTCGCCGTACCGCATCTTCTTGAGGATGCGGCGTGCCGCGTACAAACCTACGTACCCACCGCCTACAACGAGGATCCTGGGACGCTCCGTGGTGCTCATGCAATCGAGTATCCACCCCCATACGGAGCACCCCTCGTGAGCCCCTTCACAAGGTTGCGGAAGGGGTCTGCTACACTCCGCCGCTCCGTGATCGACGCCATAGCCCCGCAGGGGAACCAAGGCACCGTCCGGAGCGTTGGACACCCCCGTTGATCAGGGATTGTGGCCTCCGGGGCGACTGGACCACACCCCGCGTAAGCATCTCTTTAACACCCCTGAAAACCGCACATTCTTGCGGCGCCGGGGACCTACGGCCCAAGAAGTAGGGCCCGCTGCCCGGTTTGTGCGGTCAACGAGCCCTTTTTTCATGTGAAGAGTTTCACGAACTTTCTTCGCGGCAGGGCCCAAGAGCCCCCTGGAAGGGACCCTTCCGGCCCTTGCCGCTGCCTCCGCTCCCGCCCTGTGAGCACGCTACGCGCAGCTCCAGGCGATCCCGTCCAGGATGTCGTGCTCCGAGACGACGACCTCCTGCGCACCCACCCGCTCCATGATCGACAGGAGGACCAGGGCGCCCGCCGCGATGACGTCGACACGGCCCGGGTGCATGGACGGGATGGCGGCGCGCTCCTCGTGGGTGGCGCTCAGGAGGCGGTTGGTGATCTCGCGGACATCGGACAGGGGGATGCGCGCGTGGTGGATGGCGGCGGAGTCGTACTCGGGGAGGCCCAGGGCGATGGCGGCGACCGTGGTGACCGAGCCGGCCAGGCCGACCAGGGTGCGGGCCTCGGACAGCGGGACGGTCCGCGCCGCCTGGTCCAGGGCACGGCCGATGTCCGCCTTCATGGCGCCGATCTGCTCGTCGCCGGGCGGGTCGGCGACGATCTCGCCGTCCCGTACGAGGTGGCGCTCGGTCATCCGTACGCAGCCGATGTCCACGGAGCGGGCGGCGCCTACGGTCCCGGAGCCGAGGACGAACTCGGTGGAGCCGCCGCCGATGTCGACGACCAGATAGGGCCTGGCGAGGTCGGTGCGGCCGGTCAGCTCCTTGGTGGCGCCGGTGAAGGAGAACTCCGCCTCCTGGTCACCGGTGATCACCTCGGGCTCGACGCCGAGGATGTCCACGACGCCGCGTACGAAGTCGTCGCGGTTCCCGGCGTCGCGGGAGGCGGAGGTGGCGACGAAGCGGACGGTCTCCGCGCCCAGGTCCTCGATGATCGCGGCGTACTCGCGGCAGGCCGCGAAGGTGCGCTCCAGGGCCTCGGGGGCGAGGCGTCCCGTACGGTCCACGCCCTGGCCCAGGCGCACGATCCGCATCCGGCGGTCCAGGTCCTTCAGCTCGCCGGTCGCCGGGTCGAGGTCGGCGACGAGCAGCCGGATGGAGTTGGTGCCGCAGTCGACGGCCGCTACGCGCTTCACTCGCCCGCTCCTTCGTCCGGCTCCTGGCAGGGAGTCACGCAGGGGCCCTTGCGCCACCACTGCGGCAGCATCGCGAGCGCCTCGTCACCGAGCGGGTTGACGCCGGGGCCGGCCGCGAGCGAGTGGCCGACCAGGACGTGCAGGCACTTGACCCGGTCGGGCATGCCGCCCGCGCTCGGGAAGCCCTGGAGGACCTCGATGGCGTCCCGGCGCCGGATGTAGTCCTCGTGGGCGGCGCGGTACTTGGCGGCCAGCTCCGGGTCCCGCTCCAGCCGCTCGGTCATCTCCTTCATCACGCCGTTGGCCTCCAGCGTGCCGATCGCGGAGGCGGCGCGCGGGCAGGTGAGGTAGTACAGCGTGGGGAAGGGGGTGCCGTCCTCCAGGCGCGGGGCCGTCTCGACGACGTCCGGCTGTCCGCAGGGGCAGCGGTGCGCGATGGCGCGCAGGCCGCGCGGCGGGCGGCCGAGCTGTTCCTTGAAGGCCGCGATGTCCGCATCGGTGGGCTCGGTGCGCTCGGTCTGCGGCGGGGGCATGAGGTGTTCAGACACGGACGTGGGTGCTTTCGGTCGTGGCGGTGGTGAAGGGGACGGTGGCCGTACGGCGGGCGTGGCCGGGCGCGTGCCCCGGACAGGCTACTGGTCGGCGGCGTCCAGGCCGTTCCAGATGTTGTCGTACCAGGGGCGTTCCGCTGCGGCCTGGCCGGTGCGCCGCTTTCCGGCACCGGAGCCGTCCTGGACGATGAAGCCGGTCTCGCCGGGCCGGACGTAGTGCAGGTGCTGCCGCGCCTGCTGCCGTACGTACTCCGGGTCCTGCCAGCGGGCCTTCTCGTCGCGCAGTTCGTCGGCGCGCCGCGCGGCCTGCTCCGCCTGGCGGCGCTGGTCGGCGATCTCGGAGCGCTGGGAGATGTACTGCCGGGTGGGGTACGCGAGGGCGACGACCAGGGAGCACAGCACCAGCGCGAGCAGCGCCGCGCGGCCGGTCAGGCGGCCCCGCCGGGGGCGGCCGGAACGCTGGACGCGGGCGGCGGCCTGTTCGCCGAGCGCCTTGAGCCGGGTCGCGGTGGAGAACCGTTCCGCGGACACCTCGCCTCCCCTTCGTCACCGGGCCGGGCCGGCGCGGCCCGCAGCACGTACGTCCCCGGCAACGGTACGGGACCGCCGCCGGGGACGTAGGTATTCACGGCTTCCGGGGCCTTTCGCGGCCCCGGGGATCAGCCCTTGCCGGGCTTGTCAGTCCGCGAAGCGGAACCGCGGGAAGGCGGAGCGGCCCGCGTAGACCGCCGCGTCGTCGAGAATCTCCTCGATGCGCAGCAGCTGGTTGTACTTGGCGACGCGCTCGGAGCGGGCCGGGGCGCCGGTCTTGATCTGACCGCAGTTGGTGGCGACGGCCAGGTCGGCGATGGTGACGTCCTCGGTCTCGCCGGAGCGGTGCGACATCATGCACTTGAAGCCGTTGCGCTGGGCCAGCTCGACGGCGTCCAGGGTCTCGGTCAGCGAGCCGATCTGGTTGACCTTGACCAGCAGGGCGTTGGCCGAGTTCTCCTCGATGCCGCGGGCCAGGCGCTCCGGGTTGGTGACGAACAGGTCGTCACCGACCAGCTGCACCTTGGCGCCCAGGCGCTCGGTGATGACGTTCCAGCCGGCCCAGTCGTCCTCGAACAGCGGGTCCTCGATGGAGACCAGCGGGTAGGCGGCGACGAGCTCCTCGTAGTACGAGGTCATCTGCTCGGCGGTGCGCTGCTGGCCCTCGAATTCGTAGACGCCGTCCTTGTAGAACTCGGAGGCGGCGACGTCGAGCGCGAGCGCGATGTCCTGGCCGGGGGTGTAACCGGCTTCCTTGATCGCTTCGAGGATCAGGTCCAGGGCCTCGCGGTTGGAGCCCAGGTTCGGGGCGAAGCCGCCCTCGTCGCCCAGGCCGGTGGCCAGGCCCTTGTTCTTCAGGACCTTCTTGAGAGTGTGGTAGACCTCGGCACCCCAGCGCAGGGCCTCGGAGAAGGACTCCGCGCCGATCGGGGCGATCATGAACTCCTGGATGTCCACGTTGGAGTCGGCGTGCGAGCCGCCGTTCAGGATGTTCATCATCGGGACCGGCAGCACGTGGGCGTTGGGGCCGCCCAGGTAGCGGAACAGCGGCAGGTCGCTGGCCTCGGAGGCGGCGTGCGCGACGGCCAGGGAGACGCCGAGGATGGCGTTGGCGCCGAGCGAGCCCTTGTTGTCGGTGGCGTCCAGGTCGAACATGGCCTGGTCGATCAGGCGCTGCTCGGTGGCGTCGTAGCCGACCAGCTCCGGGCCGATCTGCTCGATGACCGCGAGGACGGCCTTCTCCACGCCCTTGCCCAGGTAGCGCGCCGGGTCACCGTCGCGCAGCTCGATGGCCTCGAAGGCGCCGGTCGAGGCGCCGGACGGGACGGCGGCACGGCCGGTGCTGCCGTCGTCGAGGCCGACCTCGACCTCGACCGTGGGATTGCCTCGCGAGTCGAGAATCTCGCGAGCTACGACGACGTCGATGGACGGCACGTTGTCTCCTTCATGGGTGTCTGGAGTTCTGCAGCACGAGCCTAACGGCCTCGGGGGGTTCCGCTCGCCGCCAGCCCGGCCCTTGGGCTGAATACACCCGCAAAGCCCCTGTTCAGGGGAGGTATGGGCGCAATGTTCGCTGAACGGGGAAGTCGGCGGACGGGGCGGGTACGGCCGGGCGGGCCCGGCGGACGGGGCGGCCCGGCCCCCGGGGCCGGGCGGGGGAAATGGAGAAGCCCCGCCGCGGCGCGTGCGGGGGACAGGCGCCGTGGCGGGGCGGTCTCACGGGAAGAGCGGATTCCCGGGTCGAGCGGCCCCCGGGGTGCCGTGCGGCCCGTACGTACCGCCGTACGTACGGAGCGCCACGGTCACCCGGGGTCCCTCAGGGCTTCAGCCGGCTCAGACGGCCAGCTTCTGGCCCGGGAAGATCAGGTTGGGGTTGCCGCCGATGACGGACTTGTTGTTCGCGTAGACCGACTTCCAGTTCTTGCCGTGGGAAGCGGCGATCTTGGCGAGGGTGTCACCGGACTTGACGGTGTAGTTGCCCTCGGGGTTCGACTTCGGCGTCGACTTGTGGGTCGGGGCCGGGGTCTTGCGGGCCAGCTCCTCGCCCTGCTTGCGGGCCTCGGAGCGCGAGGTGCCCTGCGGGGCGGAGTAGGAGCGCTTGGACTTGTAGGACTTGTGCGAGCTGCCCTGCGACGAGCCGCCGTCGGCCTTGGCGTTCGCGTTGCCCTGGCCGAGGTGGCCGCCGGCGCAGGTCCAGGCGCCCGGGCCCTGGATGGCGAGCAGGCGCTCGGCCGCGGCGATCTGCTGGCTCTTGCTGGCCTGGTCGGCGCGCGGGGCGTACTGGGTACCGCCGGCGGCGGCCCAGCTGGAGTTCGAGAACTGCAGGCCGCCGTAGTAGCCGTTGCCGGTGTTGATCGACCAGTTGCCACCGGACTCGCACTGGGCGACGGCGTCCCAGTTGTTGCCCGCGGCGGAGGCGGAGGTGGCGCCCATCAGCGGGACGGCCACGGCGGCACCGGCGACGCCCGCCAGGGTGGCGACGCGGACGGCCTTGGAGGGACGACGGTGCTTGCCCTTGGAGTTCAGCATGGTTGTTCCTCACCGACGCCTGCGAGGTGAGCTGTCGGGTTCGGGCCATGTGAGTTGCCCGGCCGTGTGTGCTTCACACATGGCTTCACCCCAAGCCGGTCGGGACCCGCTTCCGCGGGCGGGGCCGGCACTTACCTTGGGTCCCCCGCTCCTGCCTTCGGCGCTCTCGCGTCGAGTGACCTCCGACCACCGGCAGGATTCGGCGTGTGATCGAAGGGCCCGCTTTGGCGAGCGATGAAGACGGTAAACACGAACACCCCGCTGGTTCAAACCCCTACATCTGAGGCCAGTTGACCCCCAGACATCACAGGATCATCACATTTCCGCAGGTCGTCGCAGGTTTGGAAACAACGGACGGGACGGTCACCACGCCCCCGAACGAGATCCATGTCTCACTTTCGCCAAAGCGGGCAAACCACCGCGAACTATCCCTGTTCAGGAGCCAGGTCAAGGCGCTGACCAGGGTGGATAAGGTCCGGATCGCCCCCGATGACACCTTTGTTGGCCGCGTAGAGCGCCGGCCAGCCCCCGGAGACCCCGCGGTCCTCCGCGATGGCTGACAGGTTGTCACCGGGCCGCACGGTGTAGTCACCTGGCGACCCCGGGTCCGTACGGTGCGCGTCGCCGCCCCGCGAGGGGCGTTCCCCGCCGGACCGGCCCGCGTCACCGGAGCCTGAACCGGTACCCGTACCCGTACCTGCGTCCGTGCCCGTACCTGCGCCCGCTCCGGGCTCCTCCTCGGGCTGCCCGCGGTGCTTGCCCTGTGACGGGGGCGCGGTGGGGCCCGTGGAGGCGCCGTCGCCCGGGGTGCCCGGGTCGGCCGGGTGCGACGGGTCTTCCGTACGCCCCGCACCGGACGGCTCCGGCGTGCGGGACGGCTCCGGCGTCCCGGCCGGGCCGGTGGACGACGGCTCCGGCTCCGGAGTGCGCGCACCGCCGGGCTCCGGGGTCCCGGACGGCCCGGACGGTTTGGAGGAGGGCGGCGGGGTGGCGGGAGAGGAGGGGGACGGCGAGGAGAACTCCGGGGTCGGCGTCGCCGTGCTGCCCGGGTCGACGTCCGGCCCGCTGCCGCCCTGCTTGAGCCCCGCGTTCACCGCGCAGCTCGGCCACGTGTCGGGGCCGCGCGCGGCGAGGATCGACTCGGCGACGGCTATCTGCTGCGAGCGGCTGGCCAGATCGGGGCGCGAGGCGTACGCCGGGCCGCCGTAGCGGTCCCACATCTCCTGGGTCAGCTGGAGCCCGCCGTAGAAGCCGTTGCCGCTGTTGGCGCTCCACATCCCGCTGCTCTCGCACTGCGCGACGCGGTCCCAGGTGGCCGCGTCGGCGGCGTCGGCGCTGCTCGCGGCGAGCAGCGGCATGGCGAGGGCGCCGCCGGCGACTCCCGCCGTGACGAAGATGGCCGGAGCCTGACGGGGGCGTCGGTGACGGCCGTTCCCGGAGCGCATGCGGTTGCCTTTCGAGCGGCGGTTGAGTTGTCGTCGAGAGGCCGGAACCGTCGGCTGCGTGGCCCTTGCGCCTGCCGCGCCGCCCGCCCCGGCCTTTCAGACGGATGAAAGTAGCGGGGCCACCCGCTCGTCACAAGCCGGTGTAGCGGAGATCACGCGCAGGTCACGGCCTGACGTGACGTCACTTCCGTACGGGCGCGAGGCCCCGTGTGTACGGTCGGTACACCGCTTCCGTACGGGCGCGGCGTCACTTCCGTACGGGCGTGAACTCCACCGGCAGCGCCCGCAGCCCCCGCATGATCAGCCCGCCGCGCCACCGCAGGTCGTCCGGTTCCGCGCCCAGCCGCAGGTCCGGCAGCCGGGTCAGCAGGGTGGCGATCGCGGTCTGCCCTTCGAGGCGGGCCAGCGGCGCGCCCAGGCAGTAGTGGATGCCGTGGCCGTAGCCGAGGTGCTGGTTGTCGCGGCGGGACAGGTCCAGGACGTCGGGGCCGGGGAAGCGCTCCGGGTCCCGGTCGGCGGCGGCCAGCACGACCAGGACCGGGTCGCCCTCGGCGATCCGCTGCCCGCCGATGGTGAGGTCCTGGGTGGCGAAGCGCCAGGTGGCCAGCTCGACCGGGCCGTCGTAGCGCAGCAGCTCCTCCACGCCGGTGGCGAGCAGCTCCGTGTCCCCGGCGGCGGCCGCCTTCTGGAGCTGTTCCCGCTGGGCGGGGTGGCGCAGCAGCTGGTAGACGCCGTTGCCGATGAGGTTGACGGTGGTCTCGAAGCCCGCGAAGAGCAGGATGAAGGCCATCGCTGCGGCCTCGTTCTCGGTCAGGTGCTCGCCGTGGTCGGAGGCGCGGATCAGGCCGGAGATCAGGTCGTCGGCGCCCTCGTCGCCGAGGGTCTCGCGCTTGCGGTGGATCAGCTCGGCGAGATAGCCGCGCATCTTCTTCACCGACCGGGCGACGCCGCCGCGCGGCCCCTGGCCGTGCCGGATCATCATCCCGGCCCAGTCCCGGAAGTCGTCCTGGTCCTCGCGCGGGACGCCGAGCAGGTCGCAGATGGCGTGGATGGGCAGCGGGAAGGCGAACTCGTGGATCAGGTCGGCCTCGCCGCGCTCCGCGAAGGAGTCGATGAACGCGTCGGTCAGTTCCTGTACGCGCGGCGCGAACCGGGCGATGCGGCGCGGGGTGAACGCCTTGGAGACCAGCCGGCGCAGCCGCGTGTGGTCCGGCGGGTCGATGTTGAGCAGGTGCGTCATCAGGTTCGCGCCGCGCTCGCCGGGGATGCCGACCTTGCCCTTGCCGTGCGCGGCCTCGCTGTGGTGCACCGGGTTCTTCGACAGCCGGGTGTCGGCGAGCGCCTGCCGGGCGTCCGCGTACCGGGTCACCAGCCAGGCCTCGACGCCGCTGGGCAGCCGCGTACGGTGCACCGGCGCGTGCTCGCGCAGCCAGGCGTAGGCCGGGTACGGGTCGGAGGCGAACTCCCACGTGAACAGCTCGGGGCAGGGCGGGACGGCCGTCGGGCCGCGGCCGGTCACGGGGCAGGCGGGCCCGGCCCCTGAAGGGTCGGCGGGCCGCTCGTCGGAGGGGAAGGGGGTCTGCGGTCGCACCCCTCGACGTTAACCGCTGCCGAAGGACCCGCTGTGCCCGTCCTGCCAGCGCTTGCGCTCCCGGTCCTGGTCGTCGCCGTGGCGGGTGGGGGCGTTGCCGTAATCGGACAGTTCGTGCGGGGTCAGCCGGTGGTCGCCGCCGCGCGGCACCTCGTTCGGGTCGCGCAGTTCGCTCTCGTACCCGGTCGGGTCCTTGGGCGGGGTCGGCTGGGTCTCCGGCTCGGGCGGGTCGGGCTCCCGGTCCCGGCGGCGCCTGCCGTAGACCACGGCGAGGATCAGTCCCGCGACGATGACGATCCCGGCGATCAGCGGACCGGTGCCGACGACCATGTCCCGCGTGAGGTCCACGGCCTGCTGGACGGCGGTGCCGTCCTGGGCCGGTGTGGTCGAAGCGATCGTTGCTGTCATTCGCTCCGGGTACCCGGGTCGGCGGGGACGATGCGCGGGCGGGCCCCGGCACCGGCCCGAAGGCCGGGTACGGAGGTGAAAGCGCAGGTCAACGGCGGGAAGCGGGGCTCATGCCCCTCGGGTGGCGGGGCCCGGGTCCGGCTCGGAGGGGTGCACGCCCAGCGCGTCCAGGAAGGCCGCGGCCGCCGGGGAAGGGCCCCGCGCGCTCCAGATGACGCGTTCGGCCCGGGCGGGGGCGTCGGGGACGCGTACCACGCTCAGCCCGGTCAGTTCGGTGGCGAACGCCTGCGGCACCATGCCGATGCCGAGCCCGGCCCGTACCAGCTTGGCCAGGAACTCCACGGTGGTCACCTCGAAGGCCACCTCGGTCGTCAGGCCCGCCGCCCGGAACGCGTCGTCCCGCTGGCGGCGCGCCGCCGACCCGGCCGTGAAGTCCACGAAGGTCTCCTCGGCCAGCCGCCGCAGGTCCGTCCACTCCCGGCCCGCCAGCGGGTGGTCCGGCGCCACGACGGCCACCAGCTCCCCGTGGGCCAGCGTCCGTTCCCGTACGCCCTGGCTGCGGGCGCCCGGCACCAGCCCGATGAAGGCGACGTCCAGCGTGCCCTGCCGGACCTGCTCGACCAGCTGCTCGCTCATCTCCATGCGCAGGCTGATGCGTACCTGCGGGTAGCGGGCGCGGTAGGCGCCCAGCTCGCGGGCCAGGTCGACGGCCGCGACGGTGGAGATGGCTCCGATGGCCAGCCGGCCGCGGACCTCGCCGGCCGCCGCCTCCACCTCGGCCCGGGCCCGCTCGGCCGCTTCCAGCGCCTGCCGGGCGACCGGCACGAACGCCTCGCCCGCGGCCGTCAGCCGCACGCTGCGGCTCGTACGGTGGAAGAGCCGGGCGCCGAGCTCCTTCTCCAGGCGGGCGACCTGGTGGCTGAGCGCGGACTGCACGACGTGGCAGCGTTCGGCGGCGCGGGTGAAGCCGCCGGTCTCGGCGACCGCGACCACGTACCGCATCTGTTGCAGCTCCATGCGGCGAGCGTAGCCAGCCGGTGGCGGCGGTCATCGATCGCGTTTCGTGATGGGTGGGATGACAATCATGCGTTGGACTCATCGAGCGGGGCGCCGGAAGCTGAGGGACGGAGCAACACCGACGGGGTGGCGCGTCGTACGGAAAGAGAGCTGATGGCTTCCCAGGAAGAGCAGCGGCGCGGGCTGGGCCGCGGCACGCTGCTGCTGATGTCCGTGGCGACCGGACTGTCGGTCGCGGGCAACTACTTCGCCCAGCCGCTGCTGGACGTCATAGGCCGCGACCTGCACCTGGGGGCGGCCACCACGGCACTGGTGGTGACCGTCGCACAGGTCGGCTACGGGCTCGGGCTGCTGCTGCTCGTACCGCTCGGTGACCTGCTGGAGCGGCGGCGGCTGGCGGTGGGCCTGTGCGCGGCCACCGCGGTCTTCCTGACCGTGACGGCGAGCGCGCCCAACGGGACGCTGCTGCTGGCCGGCACCGCGCTGACCGGCCTGTCCTCCGTCGCCGCCCAGGTCGTCGTCCCGTACGCGGCCTCCCTGGCGCCACCCGCCGAGCGCGGCCGTACGGTCGGCACCGTCATGACCGGGCTGCTGCTGGGCATCCTGCTGGCCCGTACGGCGGCCGGGCTGCTGGCCGACCTCGGCGGCTGGCGCACCGTCTACTGGGTCAACGCCGGCCTGATGCTGCTGATGGCCGTCCTGCTGCGGCTGCGGCTGCCCGCGCTGCACACCGGCGCCGGACTGCGCTACCCCGCGCTGATCCGCTCCACGCTCGCCCTCTTCGTCCAGGAGCCGGTGCTGCGCTGGCGAGCCGCGCTCGGCGCGCTGTCCTTCGCCGCGTTCAGCGTGCTGTGGACGGCGGTCGCCTTCCTGATGTCCGGCCCGTCCTACGGGTGGTCGGAATCGGCGATCGGACTGCTGGGCCTGGTGGGCGCGGCCGGTTCGCTGTCCGCCTCGGTCGGCGGGCGGCTGGCCGACCGGGGGCTGGCCCACCGGGTCACCGGCGTCGGCGGGTTCCTGCTGTTCGGCTCGTGGGCGCTGCTGGCGGCCGGCGGCGCGGGCGGCGCCTGGGCGCTGGCGGCCCTGCTGGCCGGGGTGATCGTGCTGGACGCGGCGGTGCAGGCGGTGCACATCAGCAACCAGAATCTGGTCTACGCGGTGCGCCCGGAGGCCCGTAACCGCCTCAATTCCGCCTACATGACGAGCTACTTCGTCGGCGGCGCGGCCGGCTCGGCGCTCACCTCGGCGGTGTGGGGCGCGGCCGGCTGGGGCGGGGTGTGCGCCGTGGGCGCGGCGCTGGGCGCGGCCGTGGCCGCCGTCTGGACGGCCGAACGGCTGCGGAACCGGCGCACACGCGCTCAGTCCGCGGCGCCGGAGGCGGCCTCCTCGGCGGACCGGATGGCGTCCCGGTAGGTACGGGCGGCGGCGCGCAGCGCGGTCTCCGGGTCCGTGCCCGCGGCTTCGGCCCGTACGGCGAGAGCGAGCAGCTCGTACCCGACGCCCTCGCCCGCCGGGAGGGCGTCGAGGCCGGCCGTACGCGCCCGGGAGGCCAGCTTGCCGGCGAGTGCCAGCGCGGGCTGGCCGAGCGGGATGCCTTCGGTGACCGAGGTGCGCCGCTTCTCGGCCGCCTTCGTCCGCATCCAGTGCGCCTTGACGTCCTCGGGGGTGTGCGCCTCGTCCTCGCCGAAGATGTGCGGGTGGCGGTTGACCAGCTTCTCCACGATCACGCCCGCCACGTCGTCGACGGAGAACGGCTCGTCCGGATCGTCCTGGGCGATCCGGGCGTGGAAGACGACCTGGAGGAGCACGTCGCCCAGCTCCTCGCGCAGCGCCTCCCGGTCGCCCTCCTCGATCGCCTCGACCAGCTCGTACATCTCCTCGATGCCGTACTTCGCCAGGTCCTCGTGGGTGCGCGCCCCGCTCCACGGGCACTCCCGGCGGATCCGGTCCATGATCTGGACGAGGTCGAGCAGGCGGGCGCCCGGCAGGTCGTACGAGCCGGGCAGCAGCTCCAGGTCCGGCATGGTCTCCCGGCCCGAGCCGGCCATCCGGGCCAGCCCGTCGGTCAGCTCCGTGTCGCCGTCGGCCGAGGTGATCACGACCGCCGTACGGTCCCCGGCCCGGCAGAACTCCACCAGCTCCCGGGCGCCGGGCACACCCGCCCCGACCGCGATGCCCGCCTCCCGCAGATACGGGAGCTGCGGATGGGCGTCGTCGGCGCACAGCACGCGGTCGGCGGCGCGCAGCGTCTGCCACGCGGGCCAGGACAGCAGGCCGGGCGCGACCCGGTGGCTGGTCGTGAGCAGGACCAGGCGGCCGGGGGCGGGTGCGGCGTCGGTGGCGTCAGCGTTCACCCGACGAACGTAACGCACGGCACCGGCAGCGCGGCGGCTCAGGTCTGCTGCTGCCCCGTCCCCGACACGTTCTTGACCCACGGCTCCTTCGTCCCGCCGAGGACGATCTGGCTGTCGTCCCACGTCCCGTAGCGCGGGTTGACGTCGATGTTCATCTTCCGGGACGTCTTGGCGAGCGACTCGGCGAGCCGCTGCTGGCCCTGCGGCTGCCCGCGGTCGGCGCCGATGCGCTTGGCGACGCCGTCCAGCAGGAGCTGGTTGCGGGCCACGGCGTCGATCTCGCCGGGCGCGATGGCCTGCTGGAGCCACATCTCCTTGAGCCGGTCGGCGCCTCCCGCGCTGCGCTCGGCGGCCGCGCGCCACTGCTGCACGTCGCGCCGGGAGACGGTGACCCCGGCGTCCCGCGCGCCGCGCTCCAGCACCCGGTCGAAGATCATGCCGTTGAGGGTGGCGGGGCTCAGCTTCCCGGTGTTCTCGATCAGTTGGGCGGCCTGCGGGGACTTCTCCTGGGCGGTACGGACGTCCCGTACCCGCGACTGGAGCTCGGAGACGGTGATCCTCTGCCCCTCCACGACGGCCGCGGCGCCGGGGTGCGCGTCCGTGCCGCAGGCCGTGAGCACAGGGGCGGCCAGCAGGGCGGCAGCGGCGGAAAGGGGAAGCGCGGACCTACGGCGGAACATCAGGCCTCCTGGCGGGTGCGACAACGGTGCGGCGACGTGCGGCTCTTCCAACCTGGCGGTGATCGATGCCGATGCTAAAGAGTCCGCGTGGCCCGGGCCACTGATTCGACCAACGAGTTGCCCGGAAGGCGGTTTCTCTTCCGGATTCTCTTCCGGATTCTCTTCCGGTTCTCTTCCGGTGTCCTGCCCGTCGGCCCGGGATCAGCCGCGTACCTGCCCCAGCCAGTACAGGGTGCGGCGGATCTCCGCCGGGAAGGCGCCGTGCGGGCCGTGCAGCCGTTCCGCGTCGTGCAGGAGGCGGGACAGCGCCTCCTGGGCGGCACCGCGCTCCCCGAGGGCGAGCAGCAGGTGGCCGATGGAACGGCGGATCTCCAGGGGCCGCACGGGGTCGTCCGGGTAGCGCTCGAAGTGCGGCAGCAGGGCCCGGTACTCGTCCAGTGCCTGCGTCACCTCGCCCAGCTGCTCCAGGCACTGCGCGGCCTCGAAGTGGAACTGGAGCACCTGCCGGGCCGATCCGGGGCCGGTGTCCCGCGCGAACTCCTCCGCCAGTGCGCGCAGTTCCGGCAGGGCCCGGCGGTACTGGCCGTCGTCCATGAGCGTGGCCGCGTACTGCTTGCGCAGGGTCCGTACGACCGGGGAGTGCGCGCCGTGGCGGGCGGCGGCGGCCGGCAGGATGCCGCCGAGGATGTCCACGGCGTGGGTGATGCGGCCCTGGTCCAGGAGGCGTTTGACCTCGTCGACGGCGGCGGCGACGTCGGGGCCGCCGGTTCCGGAGGTCCGGGGGTCGGCGGCTCCCGCGGGCATCCGGGGGCCGGCGGTCCCTGCGGACATCCGCGGGTCGGCGGCCGCGGGCGGGAACGGGGGCGGCGGAACGGGGGCGCCCGCGGGCGCGGCGGCGGCCTGCCGCGGCACGGCGTGCGCGGCCACGGGCTGCGCGGCGACGGACGGCGCGGCGACTGGCCGGGAGGTGACGGACTGGGGTGCGCCCGGCTGGGGTGCGACAGGCGCCGCGACCGGCTGTGGGGCGACGGGCGCCGCCGCGCGGGCGGGCCACGGCGCGTGCGGGTGCAGGAACGGCCGGGTCGGGTCCATCGGCGCGCCCGAACCGGACCGCCCCTGGGACGCGGCGGGCAGCAGCGGAACCAGTGCCTGGTAGACCTCCTGCGCGTCGGCGGGACGCTCCTGCGGGTCCTTGCCGAGCAGCCGCAGGACGAGCGCCTCCAGCTGTTCGGGCACGTCCGCCCGGAGGCGGCGCACCGGCACGGGCGGCTCGTACAGGTGGCGGTGGAGCACGCCCAGGGCGGTGGAACCGGCGAACGGCACCTCGCCGCTGAGCAGCTCGTGCAGCAGCACACCGAGCGCGTACAGGTCCGTGTACGGGCCGACCGTGCCGCCCATCGCCTGCTCGGGCGCCATGTAAGCGGGGCTGCCGATGGGCGAGCCGGTGTGGGTCAGGCGGGTGGTGTCGGTGTCCAGGGCGGCGGCGATGCCGAGGTCGAGGACGGTGAGGGTGCCGTCCGGCTTGACCATCACGTTCCGCGGTTTCAGGTCGCGGTGGACGATCGGCACGGCGTGCACGGACGCCAGGACCGCGCAGAGCTGGGCGGCGACGCTGACCGCCCACTGCCACGGGTACGGGTCGTGCTCGGCCAGGTGGTCGGCGAGGTCGGCGCCCTCCACGTACTGCATGACCAGGTAGAGGTCGTCGCCGTCGCTGCCCGCGTCGTGCACCGTGACCAGCCCGGGATGGTCGACCTGGGCGGTGACGCGGCACTCACGGACGAAGCGGCGGCGCATCTCCTCCGCGTCCGGCGTGCCGGACACCCGGTCGGGGCGCAGCAGTTTGACGCCGACGCGGCGGTCGAGACGGCGGTCGTAGGCGATCCAGACCTGGCCCATGCCCCCCTGGCCGAGCAGCGCGGAGAGTTCGTAGCGCTCGGCGACGACGCGTCCGTTCAACGCCCCTCCTCCTTGCGGAGGTAGTCGCTCAGCTCGTCCAGTTCGGCGCGCACCCGGTCGATGCGCTGCGGCTGGGGCGCCGTGGGCTGCGCCGGGGGCTGGTGCGGGAAGGCGCCCTGGGTGTGCGTCTGGGCGTAGGGCCAGTCCTGGGGCAGCGGCTCCGGGGCCTGCCCAGGCGACTGGTGCGGCGGCTGCGCTCCGGCGTACGGCGGCGGGGCGGGCGGCATGGCGGCCGCGGCGGATGCCTGGGGTACGGCCGGTCCGGGATAGCCGTACCCCGCACCGCCCGGCCCCGGATAGCCGTACGCCGGTGCGGTGGCAGGTGCGGTGGCCGGTCCGGGAGAGCCGTACGCCGGGCCCGCACCCGGCGCCTCGTACGCGGGCCACTCGGGTGCGACGCGCTGCGCGCGCCCGTCGACGACGAGGAAATACGTGACGGCCGCGGCCATCTGAACGAGGATCAGCGCCACACAGACGTTCGACTGCCAGGAGTTCTCGTCCCGGCCTCCGCCGATCACGATCGCGGTGAAGACGAGGGCCAGGTCGGCGCCGAAGAGCCACCAGCCCAGCGGCCGGCGCTGCACGAGCGCGGCGCGCAGCATCGTCGCCCAGGCCAGGAAGCCGAGGCTGAGCACGGCCAGCGCCACGAAGACCACCCGCAGCAGGACGACCGTCCTGTGCGACGCGGGACGGTGCGGCGGTGGTGCCGTGACGGGGCCGTGCATTGCTGCTCCTGACGGATCGAGGCCCGGCGTGGTGCGGTGGGATGCGGTGCCGGGACATGCTCGGATGCGTGTGATCGAGCGTATATACGACACCGCTGGGGCCGCCGGGGTTGTAGGAAATCAGCCGGGCGTCACCGAACCGTCCGTCAGGCCGTCGTGGAGCCCCTGGACGAGCTGTTCGCCCAGGCGGGCGGCGAGGCGCAGGGTCTCCTCGAAGGCGGCCAGTTCGCAAAAGCGCCGTCCGTAGCGGAGCTGGTCGGCCAGCGGAAGCCGCGGGAGCTGGAGGCGGCGGACGTCCAGGCGGGTGGCGGTGGACGCGTAGCTGCTGGCCTGCCGGGTGTTGGCGGTGCCGCGCAGGAATCCGGCGAGGAACCACGGGTCGAGGGCGGCCGGGTCGGGCCGCAGGAGGAAGAGGTTGCGGCCGAGGGCGGCGCCCGCGGTGGCCTCGTCGACGACGCGGGCGACGGCGCCGCCGCCGAGGACGGGCACGACGACGTCGCCGGCCGCCACGAGGACGGGCTCCTCGGCGGGCCCGGCGCTGTCGGGCAGTGCGCCGCTGGGTGCCGTGCCGCCGATGACGTCGTGCTCGGTGAGGACGGCGGGCGCGGCGTCCGCGGCCGCGGTGCCGGGGCCGCCGGCGCGCAGCACGAGGGCGCCGGCGCGGGCGAGTTCCCCGACGGTCGTCAGCGGCCAGCGGGCGGGCGCGGGCTCGGGGCCGCCCGCCGTCTCCGGGGTCAGTTCGGCCGTACGGGCCAGGGTGGTGGCCAGCCGTTGGCGTACGTCGGCCAGTTCGGCGAGGCCGCCGGCGGCCGACGGGGGCGGCAGGTGGCGGGCCGGGGCCAGGTCCACGTCGTCGCCGAGCAGGTCGATGGCGGCCAGCGACCGCCGTACGCCGGGCACTTCCTCGACGCCGCCGTCCCGGTCGAACGCTTCCCAGGCGTCCAGCGCGGCGGTCCGTACGGCCTGCCAGTCCAGCCGGTCCCGGCCGGGGGCGCCGCCCGCGGTGAGCGCCGCGGTGTCGACGACGAGCAGGTGCGGCGAGGGCTGCGCGGCCGCGCCCGGCCTGCGCAGGACCCACAGGTGCAGCGGGATGCCGTACGGCGGTGCCGCCCCGGCGGGCAGGGCGATGACCGCGCGCAGGGCGCCGCGGCGCAGCAGGTCGGCGCGGATGCGGCGGCCGGAGCGGCGGGAGGCGGCGGCGGGCGGCATCAGCAGGACGGCGGTGCCGCCCTCGCGCAGCCGGGCCAGCGCGTGCTGCACCCAGGCCAGTTCGGATTCGGTACGGGCCGGGAAGCCGTACTCCCAGCGCGGGTCGTAGGCCAGTTCGTCGTGGCCCCAGTTGCGTTCGTTGAACGGCGGGTGGGCGAGGACGGCGTCGGCGGCGAGCTGCGGGAAGGCGTCGGCGCGCAGGGTGTCGGCGGCGTGTACGCGCACCTGGGCGGCGGGGGCGTGCAGCGCCAGGCGGAGCGCGGTGAGCGCGGCCAGGTCCGGGTCGGCCTCCTGCCCGTACAGCTCCTCGGCGTCCCCGGCGGCGTCGAGCAGGCTGCCGGTGCCGCTCGCCGGGTCCAGGACGGTACGGGCCGGGCCGGCCAGCGCGGCCATGAGACCGGCCGGCCCGGGCGGGGTGAGGGTGTACTGCCGGGGGTTGGCGTCCAGGTGGCGGCCGAGCAGGAACTCGAACGCGGGGACGGCGCCGTCCTCGTCGGCGGCCAGTTCGGCGGCGGCCCGTACGAGGGCGGCGGACGGCAGGAGGGCGTCGCGGGTCAGGCCGTGCACGGGGTGATGGCGGCCCAGGTGGGCGGCGAGGACGGATTCGAGGATGGCGGGCAGCATGCCGGCCAGCTCGATGTCGTCGGCGGCGTGGTCCAGCTGGCGCCAGGCGGAGGGCCGGTCGCGGACGAAGAGCAGGACGGCGCCGGCGTGCCGCAGGGCGGTGGCGGCGCCGGCCGGGTGTGAGACGAGCTGCTGCCAGACCCGTTCGCGCAGCGGTACCTCGGCGAGTTTGCCCTGGTCGCGCAGCCAGTGCTCGACGTCGGCGAGGGCGAAGGTGGGGCTGGTCTCGGTACCGCCGACGGGCTTGGGGAAGCCGGGGTGCCGACGGCGCCAGTTGCTGACCGCGGCGCGGCCCACTCCGGCCAGCCGGGCGATACCGGCGGCGGTCACCTCGGTCGCGTTCCCTGTCGCTGCTGCTTGCTCCGCCACCTGGCCGGCTCCTGTCCGCTCGCCCCTGACCCGCCTGTACCTGCCGGCACCTGCCGGTACCTGCCTGTGACGCCGAGCATACCCACGAATGCGGCATCACCTCCTTCACGGCGTGAATTGAGCCCAACCCGTGAACCGTGTTGACTCGGTTCACAGCTAGTGTTGTTATTGACCCACCGCACCACCGGTTCACACGGCGGCGCCGGTTCACTCCGGCACGCGGTGCGCCTCTGCACACCGATTCGCCGACCCACCGATCCACCGATCCAGCGCCCGGAAGGGGCCGTATCTCCATGTCGCACCAGATGCACCACCCGCACGCGCCGCAGGCCCCGATGGGCATGCCGCCGCAGCAGGCCGCCCGCAACGGGCTGGGTGTCGCCGCGCTCATCCTCGGTCTCATCGGCGCGCTGAGCGGCCTGATCCCGCTGCTCTTCTGGCTGGCCGGCATCCTCGGCCTGCTCGCCCTGGTCTTCGGCCTGGTGGGCCGCGGCCGCGCCAAGCGCGGTCAGGCCACCAACAAGGGCATGGCCACCGCCGGGACGGTCTTCGGCGCCATCGCGCTGATCCTGTCGGTCGTCGGCGTGGTGATCACGGTGACCGCGGTCGACAGCGCGGTGAAGGAGGTCAACAAGGCCCTGGAGGGCGCGGAGGCCAAGCCCGGGGACGGGTCCGCGAAGAGCTACAAGGGCGGCGCCACCGCCGTCTACAGCACCGGCCTGAACGTGACCGTCTCCAAGCCCGGCCCGTACACCGCCGACGAGTTCGCGGTGGGGCACCAGAAGAGCAACAAGTCCTACAAAGTCACCGTCCGGCTGGAGAACAAGGGCAGCAAGGACGTCGCCGCCGACCTGGTGATGATCGAGGCGCGGGCCGGCAAGGACGGCAAGACCGCCGAGCGGATCTACGACGGCAAGACCGGCTCCGGCTTCAGCGGCACCCTGACGGCCGGCAAGACCGCCACCGCGGACTTCGCCTTCGACGTACCGGCCGGCGCGAAGAACCTGGACGTCGAGGTCCGGCCGGGCTTCGACCACAAGGCCACCCACTGGCAGCTCAGCCTCTGACCGGCCGAGCCCGGCTCACCCACACACCGACAGGCCGCCGGCCCGGAACCGCAGCACGCGGAACCGGGCCGGCGGCCTGTCGTACACAGCGACAGCACCACGAGGTGGTCCATGCCCACCTTGCTGCGCCCGCGCTCGTACTGGACCGCATTGCCGGTGTACGGGTCCTTCGCCGGCGTCCCGGAGGCGACCTTGCAGTGCCCGTCAGGAATCGGATCGCCGCCCTGAAGAGCCAATTGCTTGCGGCGCAAGCCGGTCTCACCGCCCGCGCGAGCCGGTCTCCGTCGTGCCGTGCGGGCCGTTCCGGCCCCATGACCCGTGCTGCATGGCGACACCCTGTGGCCGTCCGGCTTCCACCGGCCGGACAGCCACAAGGGATGTCGTCCCCATGGTCAGTGCTTCGCCGACGCAGGTGCGGGCATGCTCAGTCGGTGTCCGTCGCGGCCAACACCGCCAGTCGTCGACGTTCCGGAGAGACCGAGGCCAGGCCGATGTCCCAGGCCACGCGCTCGAACCACGTGACGTCGGCGCTGAAGCCGTACCAGGAGCACTCCCGTGCACATGCCTCGACCTCCTCCGCAGGGGCGCCCTCTGCCGTTCCGGAGAGGCCGGCCAGGGACTGCCACGCAGCCAGCCGTCCGTAAGCACCGCGCGCGCCGGAGTTGTAGGCACCTCCTGTGGACGCGGCGGCGAAGAGGACCCGCCATGCCTGATCCGGCGGGCATGCCGCGACCGAGAAGGCGGTCTTCTCCCCCGCGTCCTTCAGGCATTCCAATCCCAGTCCCAGCAACATGCTCGGCACCGACTCAGCCTCCAGGGGAGCTGTCAGGTTGAAGACTCGCGCCTCGTTCCGGCCGTTCGACTCCTCGGCCCAGTCAGCCACGGCCGCGACGATGCTCTTGGCTGCGGCTCCGGTCGTCGTTTCCTCGGCAGACGGCACGGGTGCCTCGGCACCGGTGCGCATCTCGCCGTTCGTCGCCGGACCGAACGGCATCGAGTGGCTGCTGCCACGAGCGCTGTAGCTCGGCAGGTCCGGCCGCCCTTCCACATCGGACAGCGCCAACGGCAACCACCCCAGCGGGTGGTGCCTCCAGTGCGGTGACGTCGCCCACCCCGCGATCCCCGGAGTCTCCTTGACGTCGGTGCCCCTGAGTACCAGTTCGTGGACGAGGCAAGCGCGCAGCTCCTCCGAGGCATTCCCGGTGAACGCCACGGCCAGTTCCTCCACCGGTTGGCCGGAGGCCAGCAGGGAGGCCGCATAACGGTCCAGCTTCCTGTCGGCAGTCTCCGTCGAGGAAACCAGCCGCAGCGCCTCGGCGACATGTCCGGGGCCGGGCGTGGTGGCCAGCAGCCGGAGCAGGTGGTCGAAGACGCTCCAGTACTGCCCTGTCCGCACGGCGTCAGGGCCGTGAGCCCCGGCGAGAGCGATGCCGAGGTCCGCAAGGAAGGCAGCGTCCCCCAGCGCCAGCCTGCGGTCAGCCGTCTTCCACACGCCGGTGACACTCTTCAGGCCCGGCAGCTCCGTCACGATCTTCTGTATGTGGTCAGCCACGGTAGGCAGCGTAGGTGTCCCACAGTCCGGAAGCGATGGCGTTTTCCCAGGCCACCGGGGCTCGATCAGCCTTCGCACTGCTTCAGCATCATCGCCTTGTCCGCCGTCGTCACCGGAAGTTCGTACTTGTCGGCGACCTGCGCGAACCGCACCGCGTACGAGCACCGGATCCGCTTGTCCGGTGGCAGCCAGGACGCGGGCCCCGAGTCCCGCTTCGCCGAGTTGGCGCGCCCTTCGACAGGAAGCAGGTTGAGCACGTCGTTCGCCAGTCGCTTGCGTTTGCTCTCCGGCCATCGGGCGGCGCCCATCTGCCAGCTGTAGGACAGCGGGACCACATGGTCGATCTGCACCTCGGCCGCCTTCGCCTTCTTCCAGGCGATGTCCTTGCCGGTGTAGGGGTCGTGGAGGTCCATCGAAACGACCACGCAGTCGGAACCAGCTCGGAACCGGACGTTGCGACCATGGAGCTTCAGCAAGTCGTTGCGCGTGTCACAGCCGTTCCTCGCCAGCGGTACTCCGTCCGCCGTGTCCGTCCACGCAGAGCCGTACTCAGACCGGTCGTAGCCCGTCTTCGGCCCACGGCCCTTCGTGGCGAGTTCTCCGATGAGCTTGCGTGCGTCGGTCTTGTCCGCCTCCGACGTGAGCGCGGCGAGCCCGGGCTTCGTTCCGTCGGGATTCGCCAGGGGGCTCACCGCCCGCCCGGCAGCGGTGTCCGGTCCCGACCCTGCGGAGCTTCCGCCCGGCTCCAGGTCAGCACAGCCCGCGACGAGCGCGGTGGCAACGGCGACCGTGAGCGCGGCCCTTCCCCCGCGAGTACGCAGCGGCCTGCAACCCCTGTGCCTCTCACTACGCACAGCCGACCACGCCCTGCATACGCTGCGAGAACAGATCCGTCACGGCGCGAAGCACCGAGATGACGCGCGTGCCGCAGTGGTTGCCGTCCGTGTCGGCACAGGCCGTGCCGATGCGGGCGCGGGCGTAACCGGTCCTGGGGGCGCGGCCCTTGACGGTGAGCGTCCCGACGGCGTGCAGCGCGGTGCCGCCGGCGGCGGGAACGGACGGCGCCGCGCCGCCGTCTTCTCCCGTACCGCTGCTGCCTTCCCCGCCGGGGGTGCAGCCGGGGGTGCAGCCGGTGAGAGCGAGCAGCGCGGCCAGTCCGGCCGCGGCGACGGCACCGCCGCGGCGGGTGCTGGGCAGGGTCCTGACGCGGGGCGACGACGCGGTCCGTATCCGGAGCAAGAGGGACATCCCATCTCAAAACAGGCGACAATACCGGCCGGTTCAACGGCCTCGGATATCTTTTCGGAAGTTGAGAGTAAGGACGCCCATGGACACGGCCACAGCAACCGCGGCCAGCGGCAGCACGTCGCCCGTGCCCGTCACCGGGACCGGGGCCGGGCTCATCCCCGCCCCCGCCTCCGGCCGGCTCCGCACCCGGACCGCCACCCTGCTCGGCCCGCGCCTGCTCCCCTACTGGACCGCCGCGGCCTTCTTCGTCCTCTTCGCCACGGTCTCCGCGCTGCGCTACCGCTCGATGGCGACGTCCTCCTGGGACCTCGGCATATTCGAGCAGGCCGTACGGGCCTACGCGCACCTGCGGGCCCCCGTCGCCGACCTCAAGGGCCCGGGCACCAACATCCTCGGCGACCACTTCAGCCCCGTGCTGGTCCTGCTCGCCCCGCTCTACCGGATCTTCCCCACCGCCCTGACGCTCCTGTTCGCGCAGGCCTTCCTCTTCGCGCTCTCCGCCGTACCGGTGGCCCGGACCGCCGTCCGGTTCCTGGGGCAGGGCCGGGGCCTGGCCGTGGGCGTCGCGTACGGACTGTCCTGGGGGCTGCAGAAGGCCGTCGACTTCGACTTCCACGAGATCGCCTTCGCCGTACCGCTGCTCGCCTTCGCGCTCGAAGCGGTGCTGCGCGGCCGCTGGACCGCGGCGGTGTGCTGGGCGGCGCCGCTCGTCCTGGTCAAGGAGGACCTGGGGGTGACAGCCGCCGCCGTCGGCGCGCTGGTCCTGGTACGCGCGCGGCGCGCCGTGCCGCTCGCCGTCGGACTGGTCGCCTTCGGCCTCGCCGCCACCGCCGTCACCCTCGGCGTGGTCATCCCCGGCTTCAACGGCTCCGGCTCGTACGACTACTGGAACAAGCTCAGCGGCGACGGCGGTCCGGCCCCCCGCATCCCGCTGGACACCGCCGTACGCACCCTGCTGTGGATCCTGCTGCCGACCACCGGCCTGCTCGCGCTGCGTTCCCCCCTGCTGCTGGCCGCACTGCCCACCCTCGGCTGGCGGTTCATCTCCCACGAGCCGCACTACTGGGGCATCGACTGGCACTACAACGCCGTCCTGATGCCGGTGGTCTTCCTGGCCCTGGCCGACGCGCTGCCGCGGACGCTGGTCTCCGCGCGCCCCTGGCTCCGCTCCTACGCCCACCACCTGCCCGCCGCCGTACTGGCCGCCGCGCTGGCCCTGACCACCACGCTGCCGCTCGCCCGCCTGACCGAGACCGGCACCTACCGCAAACCGCCGTCCGTGACGGCCGCGGAACACCTGCTGGAACGTATCCCCAACGGCGCCACGGTCGAGGCCGACATACGGCCCATCTCCCGACTGACCGACCGCACCCGGGTTTTCTGGATAGGGGACACCCAGGGCATCGCCCCCGACTACGTCGCCGTGGAACTGCACGACGGCCGCAAACCCGAACAGGCCCTGGAGGACGCCCGCAAACGCCACCCGAAGGCCGTGTACGGCATCCTCGGCGCCGCCGGTGACGTGGCGGTGTTCCAGCGGACGGGACGGCTCTGACCGCGTGACCGGGCGGCTCCGGCCGCGCAGCGCGGTGGCTCCGGCCGCACAATTGCCGCGCACAGGCCGGCCCCTGCTGCTTACGGTGTCCCGATGACCACCGGCCACCCGCACCCGCGCACCGACGTCGTCGTCCTGAACGGCGGCTCCAGCTCCGGCACTTCGACCCTCATCCGGCAGCTCCAGGACATACTGCCCCGGCCCTGGCTGACGTTCGGCGTCGACTCCTTCATCCAGGCGCTGCCACCGTCGCTCGTCACCCCGGAGGCGTCCGAGACCGCACCGGGCCTCGGCCTCGCCCCCGACGGCAGCATCACCGTCGGGCCGGTCTTCCAGGCCCTCCAGGCCGACTGGCAGGAAGGCGTCGCGGCCGTCGCCCGCACGGGCACCGGCGTCCTCCTGGACGAGGTCTTCCTCGGCGGCGGCGCCGGCCAGGAACGCTGGCGCCGCACGCTCAAGGGCCTGTCGGTGCTGTGGGTCGGCGTCCGCTGCGCCCCGGAGACGGCCGCCGCCCGGGAGGCCGCACGCGGCGACCGGGTCACCGGCATGGCCGAGTCCCAGGCCGACCTGGTCCACCAGGGCGTCACCTACGACATCGAGGTCGACACCACCGTCACCGATCCGCTCACCTGCGCACGGCGGATCGCCGCGTACGTCGTCTGAGGCGGGCGGCCCGGCCCGTACCGCTCACCGCGATCACTGCCAGTGCGGGCGCCCGCTCTGCAGGTCGCAGGTCAGCGTGGCGCCGTGGGAGTCCTTCGTGGTCAGGCCGAGGTGGGCCTTCTTGCAGAACTGGCCGCGGCGGTAGTGGTTGCCGGACGGCGCGAGGATCACACCGCCGTCCGCGTCACTGCCGGACCCGCCGGAACCGGACCCCGACCCTCCGGAAGTGCTGCCGGAACCGGACCCTCCGGAAGTCCCGCCGGAACGGGACCCGCCCGACCCGTCCCCGTACGTCTTACGCGTCGGCACCGGCGCCGCGGCCCGCGTCGGCGCGGGCGGCTCGGCGGCCTCGGGCGTCGCCGACGGCGACGGACTGGAACTCCCGGACGGCGAAGCGGACGGCGAAGGCGAAGCGGAGGCGGAGACCTTCGCGGACGGGCTCGCCGCGCCGTCCTTGTCCGCACCGCCGTCCGGCGTGCAGCCGGAGAGGGCGACCAGGGCCGCGGTGATCAGGGAGGCGGCGGACAGGGCGGCACGGCGGGGTCTTATCACGGTGGGAATGTCCAGTTCTCGATGGTCGGAAGCCCCGCGAGACACACGGGGCAGCCCGACCATAGAGCGATGTCTCCCACCGGTCACCGCCAAGATGCCTGAATAGGGCAGAAGACGCCACAAACGACGCTACGCGCCCGGGATCGTCACGCCGCCCGGTCCCAGGGACGCGCCGTCACGCCGCTACGCCCCCGGACCGTCCTGGCACCGCTACGACCCCAGGATCGTCGTCAGGAACTCCCCCACCCACGCCAGCAGCTCCCGCCCGACCAGCGGCTTGCCGCCGATCTTGCCGGTGGACGGGCGGGGGACCAGGATCTGGCGGGTGGCGGGCTTGAGGACCGTGCGCGGGTACAGGCGCTTGAGGCGCAGTTCCTGGGATTCGCGGAGGTCGACCGGGCCGAAGCGGACGTTGGAGCCCTGGAGGGTGATGTCCGTGACGCCGCAGGAGCGGGCCAGCATGCGCAGGCCGGCGACCAGCAGGAGGTTCTCGACCGGCTCGGGCAGCTTGCCGTAACGGTCGGTCAGCTCCTCGCGGACGGCCGCGATGTCCTCCTCCGAGGAGGCGGCGGCGATCGCCCGGTACGCCTGGAGGCGCAGCCGCTCGCCGGGCGCGTAGTCGTGCGGGACGTGCGCGTCCACCGGCAGTTCGATCTTCACCTCCAGCGGCGGCTCCTCCTGCTCGCCGCCTTCCAGCGACGCCCGGTAGTCGGCGACCGCCTCGCCCACCATCCGTACGTACAGGTCGAAGCCGACGCCCGCGATGTGCCCGGACTGCTCGCCGCCGAGGAGGTTGCCCGCGCCGCGGATCTCCAGGTCCTTCATGGCGACGTACATGCCCGCGCCCATCTCCGTGTGCTGCGCGATGGTCGCCAGGCGCTCGTGCGCGGTCTCGGTAAGCGGCTTCTCCGGCGGGTAGAGGAAGTAGGCGTAACCGCGGTCCCGCCCGCGGCCGACGCGGCCGCGCAGCTGGTGCAGCTGGGACAGGCCGAAGTTGTCGCCGCGCTCGACGATGAGGGTGTTGGCGTTGGAGATGTCGATGCCGGACTCGACGATGGTCGTGGAGACCAGCACGTCGAACTTCTTCTCCCAGAAGTCGACCACGACCTGTTCGAGCTGCGCCTCGCCCATCTGGCCGTGCGCGGTCCGGATGCGGGCCTCCGGCACGATCTCGCGGAGCCGGGCCGCGGCCCGGTCGATGGACTCGACGCGGTTGTGGATGTAGAAGACCTGGCCCTCACGCAGCAGTTCACGCCGGATGGCGGCGCCGATCTGCTTCTGCTCGTACGGCCCGACGAACGTCAGGACCGGGTGCCGCTCCTCCGGCGGGGTGGTGATCGTCGACATCTCGCGGATGCCCGTCACCGCCATTTCGAGCGTTCGCGGAATGGGCGTGGCGGACATCGTCAGCACGTCCACGTTGGCGCGCAGCTTCTTCAGCTGCTCCTTGTGCTCGACGCCGAAGCGCTGCTCCTCGTCCACGATGACCAGGCCCAGGTCCTTGAACCTGGTCTCGGAGGAGAACAGCCGGTGGGTGCCGATGACGAGGTCGACCGAGCCGTCCTTGAGGCCTTCGAGGGTGGCCTTGGCCTCGGTGTCCGTCTGGAACCGGCTCAGTGCCTTGACCACGACGGGGAACTGGCCGTACCGCTCGGTGAACGTACCGAAGTGCTGCTGCACCAGCAGCGTCGTCGGCACCAGCACCGCGACCTGCTTGCCGTCCTGGATGGCCTTGAACGCCGCCCGCACCGCGATCTCGGTCTTGCCGTAACCGACGTCGCCGCAGACCAGCCGGTCCATCGGGACGGACTTCTGCATGTCCTCCTTGACCTCGGCGATCGTCGTGAGCTGGTCGGGCGTCTCCGCGTACGGGAACGCGTCCTCCAGCTCGCGCTGCCAGGGGGTGTCCGGGCCGAAGGTGTGGCCGGGCGCCGCCATCCGCGCCGAGTACAGCTTGATCAGGTCGGCGGCGATCTCCTTGACGGCCTTCTTGGCGCGCGCCTTGGTCTTCGTCCAGTCGGCGCCGCCCAGGCGGTGCAGCGTCGGCGCCTCGCCGCCCACGTACTTGGTGACCTGCTCCAGCTGGTCGGTGGGGATGTACAGGCGGTCGCCGGGCTGGCCGCGCTTGGCCGGCGCGTACTCCACCAGCAGGTACTCGCGGGTGGCGCCCTGGACCGTGCGCTGCACCATCTCGATGTAGCGGCCGACGCCGTGCTGCTCGTGGACGATGAAGTCGCCCGCCTGGAGGGTCAGCGGGTCGATGGTCTTGCGGCGGCGGGCCGGCATCCGGCCCAGTTCCTTGCTGGCCGACTTCTGGCCCGTCAGGTCCGTCTCGGTCAGCACCGCCAGCTTCAGACCGGGGTCGATGAACCCGTTGTCGAGGCACCCGCACGAGACGTGCACGACCGACGGGGACAGCTCGCCCAGCTCCGGGTCCAGACGGGCCGCGATGCCCTCGTCGCCCAGTACCTCGACCGTACGGGCGGCCGGGCCGTGCCCCTCGGTGATGAACACCGACCGCCAGCCGTCCGCGATCCAGCGCTTGGTGTCGGCCAGCGCGCGCTGGGTGTCACCGCGGTACGTCTCCGGGGCGTGCATGCCCAGCTTGAGGGTGTCCTCGTCCAGCTCCTCGTCGGCGGCGAACGGACTCACCGTCCACCACATCATGCCCAGCTCACGCGCCCGGTCCCGGACGTCCGCGATGCCCCACAGGGACGCCGCGCCCACGTCGATGGGGGCCGCTCCCCCGCCCGCCCGTCGCCCGCCATCGCCCTTGGTGGAACGGACTTCGTCCGTGCTGGACATCGCGGCAGCCGCCCACGACGCCTGGAGGAACTCCTGCGAGGTGGCGACCAGGTCCGCCGCACGCGTCCGCACCCGCTCCGGGTCGCACACCACCGCCATGCTGCCCTGCGGCAGCACGTCCAGCAGCAGCTCCATGTCGTCCACCAGCACCGGCGCCAGCGACTCCATGCCCTCGACGGCGATCCCCTCGGAAATCTTGCCCAGCAGCTCGCCCAGCTCCGGGTGCTGCTCCGCGAGGTCCGCGGCGCGCGCCCGCACCTGGGCGGTCAGCAGCAGCTCACGGCACGGCGGCGCCCACAGGCCGTGCTCGGCCACTTCCAGGGACCGCTGGTCGGCGACCTTGAAGTAGCGGATCTCCTCGACGTCGTCGCCCCAGAACTCGATCCGCAGCGGGTGTTCCTCGGTCGGCGGGAACACGTCCAGGATGCCGCCGCGCACCGCGAACTCGCCGCGCTTCTCGACCAGTTCGACCCGCGCGTACGCGGCCGCCGCCAGCCCGTCCACGACCTCTTCCAGGTCCGCCGTCTGCCCGGACCGCAGGCTCACCGGCTCCAGGTCACCCAGGCCCTTGACCTGCGGCTGGAGCACGGCCCGTACGGGCGCGACGACCACCTGGACCGGGCCCGCCGCCGGGTCGTCCTGGCTGGGGTGGGCCAGGCGGCGCAGCACGGCCAGCCGCCGGCCGACGGTGTCCGAGCGCGGCGAGAGCCGTTCGTGCGGCAGCGTCTCCCAGGAGGGGTACTCCACCACCGCGTTCTCCTCGCCGGCCGGCATCAGCGAGCGCAGCGCGGCGGCCAGGTCCTCGGCCTCCCGGCCGGTGGCGGTCACCGCCAGGACCGTACGGGAGCTGCGGCGCGCGAGGGCGGCGACGGCGAACGGGCGGGCGGCGGGCGGGCCCACCAGGTCCACGTGGGGACGGTTGCCGTCGGCCGCGGCTCGCACGGCTTCGGCGAGCGCCGGGTCCCGGACGACGGCGTCGAGCAGACCAGTCAGGCTCATGAGTATGGCTTTTCCGTCCCGGTGAGGCGAACAACGCGAGCAGCCCGGCACGTGTGACGGGCCGGGTTTCCCCAAGAGTACGACTCCCTGCTGACACCCGCGTTCCACTCGCCCCGGCGACCGGGCCGGCCGGCCGCGAAACACCGTTCCGGTGGCGCCGCCCCCATGGAAGGGTGTTACGTACACGCAGTAACCGAGGGGGGCAGCACGTGAGCCACGACACCAGGGGTCAGGGCGCGGGGACGGAGGCGGGCACGGCGCCCGAGGCGGACGGCCCGATACCCGGGACGGGCGGTCCCGCGCCCGAGGCGGGTGCCCCCTCGCGCAAGGCGGGCGGCCCGCCGCCCAGGGCGGAAGCCCCCGGCCCCGCGGCCCTCCCGGCGGCCGCCGCCCCCACCGAGCGCGGCCGCGTCGTCGCCGCCCTGATGCTCTGTATGGCGCTCGCCGCGCTCGACGCCACGATCATCGCGACCGCCGTCCCGCAGATCGTCGGTGACCTCGGCGGCTTCGCCGTCTTCTCCTGGCTCTTCTCCGGCTACCTGCTCGCCGTCACCGTCACCCTGCCCGTGTACGGCAAACTCTCCGACACCTTCGGCCGCAAGCCCGTCCTCGTCACCGGCGTGATCATCTTCCTCGCCGGGTCGCTGCTGTGCGCCGCCGCCTGGAACATGGCCTCCCTCATCGCCTTCCGCGTCCTGCAAGGGCTCGGCGGCGGCGCCCTCCAGGGCACCGTGCAGACCATCGCCGCCGACCTCTACCCGATGAAGGAACGCCCCAAAATCCAGGCCAGGCTGTCCACCGTCTGGGCGACCTCCTCCGTCGCCGGGCCCGCCCTCGGCGGCCTGCTCGCCGCGTACGCCGACTGGCGCTGGATCTTCCTGGTCAACCTGCCGGTGGGCGCCCTCGCCCTCTGGCTCGTCGTACGGCACTTCCGCGAATCGCTGCCCGCGCGGGAACGCACCCGGCGCCCCCGCATCGACTGGCCCGGCGCACTCGCGATCTTCGCCTGCGGCGGCCTGCTGCTGACCGCCCTCGTCCAGGGCGGCGTCGCCTGGCCCTGGCTCTCCGCGCCCTCACTGCTGCTCTTCGCGGGCAGCGCCGTGTGCGCTGCCGCCACCGTCGTCGTCGAACGCCGCGCCGCCGAACCGATCATCCCGGGCTGGGTCTGGCGCCGCCGTGCGATCTCGGCCGTCAACCTGGCGCTCGGGGCCGTCGGCCTGCTCATGGTCGCCCCGACCGTCTTCCTGCCCACCTACGCCCAGGCCGTGCTGGGCCTCGGCCCGATCGCGGCCGGCTTCGTACTCTCCGCGATGACCCTGAGCTGGCCGGTGTCCGCCGCCCTGAGCAGCCACGTCTACAACCGCGTCGGCATCCGCGCCTGCGCCATGACCGGCATCGGCGCCGCCACGCTGGTGCTGCTCGCCTTCCCGCTGCTCCCCTACCCCGGCGCCGCCTGGCAGCCCGCGCTGGTCATGTTCGCGCTCGGCGCCGCCCTCGGGATCTTCCAGCTGCCGCTGATCATCGGCGTGCAGTCCTCGGTCGGCTTCGAGGAGCGCGGTACCGCGACCGCCTCGGTCCTCTTCTGCCGCCAGGTCGGCCAGAGCGTCGGCGCCGCCCTCTTCGGCGCCGTCGCCAACACCACCCTCAACGGCCGGCTGACCGCCGCCCCCGCGGACATCCGGCCCGGCCTGCCCGGCGACCTGGACTCCGTCTCGCACGCGCTGGCCCGCGCCGGCGCCCTCACCGACCGCGCCGCCGACCACCTGCGGCGCGCCGTGGACGTCACCGTCGAGCACGTCTACCTCGGCGCCGCGGCCGCCGCCGCGCTCGCCTTCCTGATCCTGCTGCTGCTCGCGCCGCGCCGCTTTCCGGTCCACGGCGAGACCGGCGGCGGACCGGGAGGTGAGCCGGACGACGCCTGACGATCAGGGTGCGCGCCCGGGGGCACCCCGCAGCGGTGGCTGGAGGGCCGGGGCCATGACGAGGGCTCTTACGGCGCCCGCCGGGGAAAGGACGGCCGCCGCCCGGCGCCCGCCGCCTTCCCCGCGGGATTCGCGGCCCGTATCACCGCGGCTCCCCCGGCACCTGCGGCAGCTTCGTCTCCAGCGTGTCCTCGTTGTCGGGGTCCACCGGCGCCCGCGTGTCGGCGGCGGGCGCACCGGCACCGGACGCGACAGACTCCACGTCGCTCTCGTCGATCACGCCGGCCTCACCCGTCCCGGCGCCCGCCGGGTCCCGGCCCTCGTCGCCCGGCGCGTCACCGGCCTTCTCCAGCAGCACCGTGCCGCCGTCCACACTCGTCGTGGCCCCCGCGCCCCCGACGTCCCCGGCGCCCTCGGCCGCCGCGCCGTCCACCGGCTCGTCCCCGTCCTCGTCGGGAGCTTTGCCGGTCAGCGCCGCCAGGGTGTTGCGGACGTGCGTCATGTGCTCGCGCACCTTCTCGCGCCGTTCCGTGTGCTCACGCAGTATCCGGTCGGTGGCCCGCTCGATCCGTTCGACCTCGACCCTGGCCTGCGCCAGCAGGTCGGCGGCGCGCGCCTCGGCGTCCTCGTCGCGGTGCCGCGCCGCCTCCTCGGCCTCCGCCAGGAGGCGCTCCGCCTCGGCGACCTTGGCGCGGCCCAGCTCCTCCAGCTCCGCCACCCGCAGTTCGAGGTCGGCCTCCTGCGCGGCGAGATCGCGGCCGGCCGCCTCCCACTCCTCGGTCTGCTCCTGCTCCAGCTCGCGCAGCATCGCGGTGGTGCGCTGCTCCATCTCGTGCAGCGCTTCCTGGGCCGCGGCCCGCCACTGCTCGGCGTCCTTGACGGCCGCGGCCTCGATGCCGTCCGCCTCGGCCCACGCCGCCTCGACCGTGCGGCGCGCCTGGTCCTCGGTCTCGTCCCGCAGCTCCTGCGCCGCCCGGTCCGCGGCCTCCTGGATCTGCCGCGCGTACGCCTCGGCCTCCTCGCGCGCCTGCTCGGCCGCCTCCTCGGCGTCCTTGCGCAGCCGCACCGCCTCGGACTCCGCCGTGGTCAGGATCAGCCGCGCCTGGTCGCCCAGCGACTCGTACGTCTGCGGCGGCAGCTGCCGTACGTACTCCCGCAGCTCCGCCAGCTCGGCCGTCATCTCGTTGGCGAGCACCGTCAGCCGCGCCGCGCGCTCCCAGCAGGAGTCGCGGTCGACCGAGAGCCCTTCCACCCGGCGGTCGACATCCTCGGGACGGTAGCCACGTCCTCGTACGATCTCGAACCCGTGAGGCGAAACCGATGCACTCATCCCTCAAGCCCCTCTCCGACGTGCGACGCGATTCCGCGCACATCTTTCTGGATCGATTCGAAGCGACCGTTACGCGACACTCCGCCCCTTTCCATCGTCCAAGGATGCGTCAATTGCTGCCAGAAGTCGGAATCGGGACATCTTCGCGGAGAGCCTGGAAGAGCCGCCGCGCTCCCTGCTCGTCCCACTCCACCACATCACCGAGACCGCCCAGGTTCACCCCGGGATTCGCCACCGGAACGGTGGTCGCCGCACCCGCCCCGTCCGCGATCTTCTTCATCGACCAGCCCAGGCGCACCAGGTCCGGCACGCCCGCCCGCCGGTCCACCGTCAGCGCCGACAGCACCGCGTCCAGTGCCGGGACCAGTGCGAACGGGTTGAGCAGTACACCGGCCCCGAGCATCTTGTCGCCGAGCGCGCCGATCAGCTGCCGCTGCCGCCTGACCCGGCCCAGGTCGCCTTCCGGGTCCGTATAACGCGCCCGTACGTACGCAAGTGCCCGCACTCCGTCCATCTCCTGGCAACCCGCCCGGAAGTCGGCACCCGACTTCTCATCCTTGAGCGGTTTGTCCAGGCACATCCGTACCCCGCCGAGGGCGTCCACCACCTTCACGAAGCCGAGGAAATCGACCTCGGCGTAGCGTTCGATCCGCAGCCCCGTCGCCAGCTCCACGGTGCGCGTCAGCAGCTTCGGTCCGCCCTCGGCGAACGCCACGTTCACCTTGTTCCGGCCGTGGCCCGGCACCGCCACGTAGCTGTCCCGCGGCAGGCTCACCAGGTAGGGGCCGCTGTCCCCGTGATGCAGCACCATGATCGTGTCGGTGTTCAGGCCCTCGTCGTTGCCGACGTGCAGCCGCTCGCGCTGCTCCTGCGTCAGGCTCTCACGGCTGTCCGAACCGACCAGCAGCCAGTTCGTGCCCTTGCCCGGCGGCGGCCGGCCCTCGTAGTCCGCGACGGCGTCGGTACGGCGCACCTGGCCGCCCGCCCACACGTACAGCGTCACCCCACCCGCCACCGCCAGCACCACCAGGACCAGCAGCACCAACGCGATCCGCTTCGGCCAGGACAGCCGACGCCGCCCGCCCGTACGACGGCCCCAGCGCCCCCCACGCCCGGCGCGGTACAGCGTCGACGCACCCTCCGGCGACGGAGGCTGCGGCGGCCCTGACGGCTGATCCATATACGAAGGATCATGGTGACCCGCCCGTCCCGCAGGTCGAGCGCCGCCACCGGCGGCACACCGGCCACCGGCGCGCCGCCCGCCCCGCCGTACCGCGCCCTACAACAGCCCGTCCCACATCTGTTCGAGCAGCACCGACCACCACGTCTCCGGCGACCCCAGCGCCGGCGCGTCCAACGCCACCAGCTGCGCCTGGAAGTCCACCGTCCAGCGCCCCGCCTGCTCCGGCGTCAGCCCGTACCGCAGCCGCCACATCCGGCCCAGCATCGCCAGACAGCGCACGAACTCCGGCAGCCCGCTGTTCACGAACTGCGGTACCGCCGGCTGCCCGCCAGGCCCCTGCGCGCCGCCGTCCAACGGCACCGCCACAATGTGCGCCGTCCCGTACTGCACACACAGCTGACGCCCGAAGTCGTTGCCCATGACCAGGTACGACCCCGCGTCGGCAGCCGGCCGCACCCCCCGCTCCGCCGCCAGCTCCGCCAGCGTCGGCACCGGACGGCCCGGCTGCGCCTGCGCCCAGAAGAACGGCCCGAAGTCCACCGGCAGCCCGGCCCACACCAGCGTCTGCGCCACCACCTCCGGCACCCCCTGCCGCGAGACCGCCCGCTGGTCGAAACGGAATACCCCCTGCGGACCGAACGCCTGCTCCAGCTCCTGCCCGGACACCTGCGGCGGCACCGGCGGCACCGGCTGCACCTGGGACGGGTGCGGCAACGGCACCCGCACCGGAGCCGGCCGCGCCGGACCGTCCGCCACCTGGTGCAACTCACCCTGATGCGCCAGCAGATGACGCATGCCCTGCTGCCGCGAGGCGTGCTCCGTCCCGTACGGCGCGGTGTGGCTGATCCGCACCTGCGGCCACGTCTCACGGACCATCCGCGCGCAGTACCCGCCCGGCAGGTCGCACGACTCCAGCTCCGTGTGCAGCTCCAGCACCTGCTGCGGCGGCACGTTCATCCCGCGCAGCTCGTGCAGCAGCTGCCACTCCGGATGCGGGGTGCCCGGCGCGGAACGCCGCACGATCTTCTGCTCCGAACCGTCCGGCGCACGGTAGCTCAGGACGGCCATGTAACCGGGGCCGACGGTCGGCTGCCCGGACGGCGGCGCCTGCGGACAGCCGTACGAGCCGGAGACGGGCGGCGCGGCGGAGCCGGTGCCGGGCGGAACGGACGCGGCCGGGCCGGTCCCGGGCGGGCCCGGGACGGCGGACGGCGGCACACCGGGACCCGGCGCACCCGGACCCGGCACGGCCGGACCGCCCGCACCGTCGGCCAGCATCGTCGCCGCCGCGTGCACACCACCACCCGGACCACCCGAAGGCGGCGCGGACGGCGGAGCTGACGGCGGCGGGGGCGGACCGCCCGCGTCACCGGACGCGGCCGGCTTGCCCGGCACACCAGCAGCCTTCGGGCCACCGGGCGGGCCGGGCGGCGCGACCGGAGGCGCCACGGGCGGCGGCACACCGGGACCGCCGCCCGGACCACCGGAAGCGGACCCGTCGGACGGCAGCGCGGCACCACCGGCCAGCATCGTCGCCGCCGCGTGCACACCACCAGGACCGGCGGCAGGCGGCGCGGACGGGCCCTGCTCCCCTTCGGACGCGGCCGCGTCCGGACCGTCCACCGCACTCAGGTCCAGCTGATCGGCGTCGAGCTGCGAGACGAGCTGCGTCGGGACGTACCCGCCCGCCGGAGCGGCGGAAGACGGCGCGGGCACGGAGGCGGAAGGCCGCGCGGCCTCGTCCGCACCACCGTCCGGCGCGCCCGTACCCGTACGGTCGCCGGCGCGCGAACCCGGCACACCGGGAGGCGGCGGACCGCCCGCGCTCCCCGGCAGCGCCGAACCGTCCGCCAGCATCGTCGCCGCCGCGTGCACACCACCGCCGGGACCGGCGGCAGGCGGCGCGGACGGCGGAGGCGGCGGCGCACCGGGACCCTCGGCACCCGGCGCGCCGGACCCGCCGCCCGGCCCCGCGTACGCAGGGGGCGGCGGCACATCGGCGATCGGCGGCCCGGACGGCGGCGGCAGCTCCGACAGCCCCACCGCATCCGTACCGGACGTATCCGGCACGGACGCGGCCCTACCGGCCGCATCCGGACCGGCCGCGTCCGCCGACGGCACCGGACCGCCGTACGGCGCGGCCCCCGCGTCCTGACCGGACACGGGCGGACCCGGCGGAGGCGACGACGGCATCGGCGGCGCCACCGGCCCGCCCTGCCCCGGCTCCTCGACCGCCGGCGCCATCATCGTCCGCGGCAACCGGCTGCCGCCCGCGATCAGTTCCGTCCTGGCCTCCGCCCGCGCGTCCGGCGGCGGCGTACCCTCGTCGTCGGACCCGGCGAGCGGCGGCGCGAAGACCGTCGCGGGCAGCCCCACCGAACGGTCGCCGGCGTCCTCGTCCGCCCGGACGTCCGTACCCGTCCACGGGGTGGCGTCGACGGGCTCCGGAGCCCGCCCCGGCGCCTCGTCCCGCACCTCGGACACCTGATCCCGGACAGCCGGGGCCTCGTCCCGAACAGCAGGGCCCCCGCCCTGCACGGCGGAGACATCCGGCGCATCCGGCACACCGGAAGCCGCCGCCCCCGCACCCGACGCCCGCCGCTCCCCCATCCCGATCTGGTCCGCCGCCTCCTGCAGCCACTCCGGCGGCGTCAGCAGGAACGACGTCGCCTCCAGATCGATCCGCTGCGGCGCAGCCTCCACAGCGGCCTCCGCCACCGCGCCGTACTCCTCCTCGTACCGCCGGATCACCTCACCCACCGGCAGCCCCGGCCACAGCGTCGTCTCCCCGCTGTCCCGCGCGATCACCAAACGGGCCCGCCCGCCATCCGTGGACGGTCCGCCCTCACGGTCCTCCGCCCACGCCACGAACCCCAGATCGAACTCCCGCACCCGCACCTCACGCTGGAACGGACCCGGCACATCCCCGTTGACCCAGCGCTCCGCGCGCTCCTGCGCCTGCGCGAACGTCACCACCGCGCCTCACCCCTCCACCGGAACGACACGCGCGAAGCCGCCGTCCACCATCAGACCCGCCACCGTCTCCAGCTCCGGCGGGCTCCCCGCCAACTGCTGCAGAAAATCGTCGAAATCCGCACCGCACGGCAACAACAAATGCTCCACCCGCTCCTGCACCGGCCAGCCGTCCCGGTCCCGGGCATCGTCGTACGCACAGAACCACACCGACCCCGGCGCCTCACCCCGCACCTTGACCGCCATGACCCCACCCTGCACGAACCCCACCCCCAGGTAATCCTTGGTGAAGTGGTCACGCAGACACTTGTTGACGTACACCAGATCATTCATCGCGGCCTCGTCCCGCACCGTGAAGAACGGCTGATCCACCAGCAGCCCCAGATCCGCGTGCAACCCCACCCCCACCGGCGCACACCCGCCCGCCGCCTTCAAGAACGAACGATAAGCACCCGGCAGCCGGTACCCCAGCGACTCCTCCGCCTGCCGCACCTGCTCCTCCGACACCGACAGCTCCCGGTGCGGCAGCCCGAAATGCACCGGCCGGGTGTCCTGCAACGGCCGCGTCCCCCGCTTCCCGTGATCCACCGCCGCCGTCGCCAGCCCACCGTGATGCCGCAACAGCGCCTTCACCTCGACCGGCACCAACTCCATCCGCCGCGTCCCCGCCACGTGATGCCACGTCCAGCCGTGCGGCGTCGCCACCGGCGGCACGTCCTCCCACAGCTCATGACCCTGCGCATGCAACGCCACATTCGCCGACACATAGTCCGTCAGCCGCAACTCGTCCACGCCGAAACCCTCCGGCGGCTCCGCGATCTCCGCGGCCGCCCGCGCGTACGACGAGAAATCCGGGAACCCGGACCCGTCCACCGGCACCCCCCTCGGATACCGCGCAGCGCGCACCGGATCCGGGAAATGCACGACCTGCCCGGAATAGGCCGTGTTCGGTGGCGCGGCGTGGCCCGCGACCTGAGGGCCGGGAGGTGCCCCCAGCCCGTGCCGACCTGACGTCATGGCGGTGCTCCCTGGCTGAATCCGGCTACTGGGCACAGCCTATGCCGTGCCGCAACCCACCCTCCCGCGCACGCCGGCCCACCTCCCACCAGCCCCGGCCCAACACCCCCCGCCACACAGCCACTTCACCGCACGCCCCCACCGCACACCCACCCGCCACCCCCCACCGGACCGGTACCGGACCCGGACACAACCGTGACATCACCGACAGCCCACCCGACTTCCCCAACACCCGGGGCATTTGGCAGGCTGACCCTCCCCCTACCCTTGCGGGGGACCTTCGGCGTCCCGGGGATTCGGGGAGGGAAAAGCACTGACCATGCGCACCACGGCACACCACAACACCGCCACCGCGGGAGACCCCCGCGTCGGCTGGAGCGGCACCACCGACGACGACCGTCCGCCCGCCCTCCGCCACCGCCGCGACGGCATCCTCCCCACCGTCGGCGCCGCCCTGTCCGTACGCGGCCGCACCCTCACCTGCACCGCGAGCAAAGCCGAACAACCCCCCGTGCTCCACCACCTCGTCCAGGACTTCCTCGACACCCTCACCACCGCCCAACGCGAACGCTTCACCGGCCGCTGCCCCGAAGCGGTCCTGCTCAGCCGCCACCTCACCGCCGTTGAAGCCAACCGCGGCAAACGCGCCTCCCGCAAACCTCTCACCAACGGCGAAGCCCGCCGCTCCCTCAAACACTCCAAAATCACCGCCCGCCACATCCGCGAGGACGGCGACCCCCAGCACGGCAGCTACGCTCCCCCCTGTCGCTCCTGCGACGCCCTCCTCGCCTTCTTCGGCGTCATGCCCATCGGTACGCACGCAGGGAGCTGACCAGCACCATGCCCCCCACCGCACCGTCCGCGGACTCCACCGCCCCGGCCACCGCCGCACCCGTCGCCCCGGTCTACGACTCCTACGACCGGACCTCGGCCACCCGCTTCCCCGTCGCCGTCGACGCCGCCCTCCAGGACGCCGGCTGGCGCACCGGCCGCTGGGACATACAGCAGGCCGAACACTGGGCCGACGCCCTGCGCGCCCACACCTCACCCGCCGGACACCGCCACACCGTCTTCCCCGCCGCCGTCGAGGCCTGGGCCGAATTCGGCGGCCTGGACATCACCCCCACCGGCCCCGGACGCCACATCGCCCCCACCCCCTTCACCCTCGACCCCCTCCACGGCCTCCACCTCGCCCGCACCCTCGGCGACCTCGGCCGCGCCCTCGAAACCCACGTCGCACCCCTCGGCCAGGAAGCCGGCGGCCAAGCCGTCCTCGCCATCGACACCGAAGGCCGCGTCTACAGCCTCGACCACACCGGCGACTGGTACCTCGGCCCCGACATCGACCAGGCCCTCAACACCCTCGTCCTCGGCATCCGCCCCACCCGCCTCACCCCCACGGCGACACCGGACAGCTGAACCGGCCCCCACACCCCCTCCGCCCACCCCGCCCCTGACCTGCCCCCACCGCCCGCCCGGCCCTCCTACTCCCGCCTGCCCCCGCGCCCCGGCAGCACCGCCGACACCCGGAAACCACCCGCCTCCGTAGGCCCCGACACGAACACCCCACCCAGCCCCGCCACCCGCTCCCGCATACCCACCAGACCATTACCCCCACTCGGCAACCCCACATCCGCCGCACCCCGCTCCGACGGACCGTTCTCCACCTGCACCGCCACCTCACCCTCACGATGCGCCAGCCGCACCCGCGCCTCAGCACCCGGCGCGTGCTTGTGCACATTCGTCAGCGCCTCCTGCACCACCCGGTACACCGTCTGCTCCACACCCGACGGATAACCCCCCTCCCCCGCCACACCGTCCACCGACAGCTCCACCGCCATCCCGGCCGCCCGCGACTGCCCCACCAGATCCCCCAGCTCCGCCAGCGAAGGCCCCTCACCCTCCGCCTCCACCGTCACCACCGCGGCACCGCCCCGCACCCCACCACCGGCCTCCGCCACCTGCACGGACACCTCGGAACGCCCCCCGGAACCACCGAACCCCGCAGCCTCCCCCGCGGCCTCCCCCGCCGCCTTCCTCTTCACCTTCGACGCCACCGCCACCAACCGCTCCGGCTCGTCCGACACCGGCGCCGACGACCGCCCCGACACCCCCTCCGCCGTCCGCAGCACCCCCAGCATCTCCCGCAACTCCATCAACGCCTGCCGCCCCATGTCCCCCACCAACGCCGCATTCCGCGACGCCTTCTCCGGATCCTTCAACGCCACCGCCTGCAACGCCGCCGCATGCACCACCATCAGACTCACCCGGTGCGCCACCACGTCGTGCATCTCCCGCGCGATCCGCGTCCGCTCCTCGTTACGCGCCCACTCCGCACGCTCCTCCGCACGGTCGGCCAGCAACGACAGCTCCCGCTCCAGTCCGTCCGCCCGCTCCCGCAGACTCTCCACCAGCCGGCGCCGCGCCCCCACGTACAGCCCCCACAACACCGGCGGCGCCGACACCACCAGCGCCACCGCCGCCGCCATCACCAGCACGAACCACGTCGGCGGATGGAAATCCGGCTCACCCCCCACGTCCTGCCGGATGGTGAAAAAGCTGGAGACCAGCGTCCCGGCCACCGACATCCCGGCCAGCAGCCCGATCACCCGCCGCGGCGCGTCCGACACCGCCAGCGAATACAGACCGATCACACCCAGCAGCGCACCCATCTGCGTCGGCGTCACCGCCACCGACACCAGCACCACGGCCACCGGCCAGCGGCGCCGGAACAACAGCACCGGACCCACGACCAGCCCGAGCAGCAGACCCGCCCACGACGGCAGCCCCGCGTCGTGCGCGAAGTCCAGCCCCTCGACCACGGTCTCCAGCGTCGAGACGACGGCCAGCGACACATCCAGCACGGCGCTGCGCCGCCGCGGCCACCACCACGGCCCGGCGGGCGCGTCCCTCGCACCCGTTGCTTCGATTGCCCCCGTTGCGGTCATACCAACCAGCCTACGGGCGCTCGCACACGTTTTTCCGTCGAGCGCTCTGCACGCGAGTACACCGTTACGGACCAGTACCGTCCCGTATTCCCTCGAACTATTGAATCGCCCACATTTTCGACCTCTTTGTACAGCGTCCGGCCCGAAGCTGAGCGCATGCACCACCACACACGAGCGGACTTCGAGTCCCTGCGCGACCAGGCCGTCACGCTCCGGCGCGCGGGCTTGAGCCGCCGCCAGATCCGCGACCGCTTACACGTCCACAACAACGACATCCTCAACCGCCTCCTGGAAGGCGAACCACCCCCGGACTGGACCCGGCGCCCGAACGCGAAGGACGACCTCCGGGGGAGGGCGCGGGAGCTTCGCACGCAAGGCAAGACGTACGACGAGATCCAGGTGGAACTGGGCTGCTCGAAGAGCTCGATCTCCCTGTGGGTCCGCGACCTGCCCAAGCCGCCACCTCGGCGAACCCGGACGGAGCAGGCCCAGCTCGCCGCTCGCAAACGCTGGGAGCACGAGCTGGAGATCCGGGACAGGGAACGGCAGCACACCAAGGCCACGGCCAAGGGCGAGATCGGCCTGCTCTCCGACCGTGAACTGATGCTGGTGGGCGTCGGGCTCTACTGGTCCGAGGGGACGAAGAGCAAGCCACACCGCAGGGCGGAGACCGTCGAGTTCGTCAACAGCGACCCAACCATGATCGAGGTCTTCCTCGCCTGGTTGAAGCTGCTGGACGTCGAGCCCGAACGGCTCCGGTTCCACGTGATGATCCACGAGTCCGCCGATGCGGCCGCGGCCGAGCGGTACTGGGCAGACCTGGTCGGTACCGATGTCGCGGATCTCGGCAAGACGACCTTGAAGAAACACAACCCGAAAACGGTGCGCAAGAACGTGGGCGAGGGCTACCGAGGCTGTCTCGTGGTCCGAGTTCGGCAAGGAGCCGACCTCTACCGTCGCATTGAAGGCTGGTGGTACGGCATAGTGTTGGGAGTCCGGTCGACAGCCTGACGCAATGTCCGGTTTAGACCGTAATAATCCCCCGTGGTGTAATTGGCAGCACTGTGGCTTTTGGTGCCATCTGTTCGGGTTCGAGTCCTGACGGGGGAGCAAAGCCAAATGCGGGTCCTGACCCCCAGGTCGGGACCCGCCCGCGTTTCGGCCGCAAACCGCACCGGTATCCTTCGGGTGTCCACCACCCGAAGAAGCCGAAGGGCATCCCCGTGAGCGCCAACCGCCCGGCCGCCGTCGTCGTTCTCGCAGCGGGTGAGGGCACCCGCATGAAGTCGTCGACCCCGAAGGTTCTGCACGCGATCTGCGGTCGCTCCCTCGTGGGGCACGTCGTCGCCGCCTCCCGTGAGCTGGACCCCGAGCACCTCGTGGTGGTCGTGGGTCACGCCCGTGAGCAGGTCGGCGGGCATCTCGCCGAGATCGACCCGGACGTGCGCACCGCGATCCAGCACGAGCAGAACGGCACCGGCCACGCCGTCCGCATGGGCCTGGAGGAGCTGGGCAACAGCGGTGTCACCCTCGACGGCACGGTGATCGTCGTATGCGGCGACACTCCGCTGCTGACCGGCGAGACCCTCAGGAAGCTCGGTGACACGCACGCCGCGGACGGCAACGCCGTCACGGTGCTGTCGGCCGAGGTGCCGGACTCGACCGGGTACGGCCGGATCGTGCGGGACGAGAACACCGGCGCGGTGACCGAGATCGTGGAGCACAAGGACGCCACGGACGCGCAGCGCGCGATCCGGGAGATCAACTCCGGGGTGTTCGCGTTCGACGCGCAGCTGCTGACCGACGCGCTGGGTAAGGTGCGTACGGACAACAGCCAGGGTGAGGAGTACCTCACGGACGTGCTGGGGATTCTGCGCGAGGCGGGTCACCGGGTCGGCGCTGCGGTGGCGGACGACCACCGGGAGATTCTGGGGATCAACAACCGTGTGCAGCTGGCGGAGGCGCGCCGGCTGCTGAACGAGCGGTTGCTGCACCGGGCGATGCTGGCGGGTGTGACGGTCGTGGATCCTGCGACGACGTGGGTGGATGTGTCGGTGACGTTCGAGGCGGACGCGACGGTGCACCCGGGTACGCAGCTGCTGGGCGGTACGCATGTCGCGGCGCACGCGGAGGTGGGTCCGGATGCGCGGCTGAAGGACACGTCGGTCGGCGAGGGCGCGTCGGTGTCGTTCACGGTCGCGGACGGCGCGAAGGTCGGTCCGGGGGCGAGTGTGGGGCCGTACGCGTACTTGCGTCCGGGTACGGATCTGGGGCCGAAGTCGAAGGCCGGTACGTACGTGGAGATGAAGAACGCGACGATCGGCGAGGGCACGAAGGTGCCGCACCTGTCGTATGTGGGCGATGCCACGATCGGTGAGTTCACCAACATCGGCGCGGCGAGCGTCTTCGTGAACTACGACGGTGAGGCGAAGCACCACACCACGATCGGGTCGCACTGCAAGACGGGCTCGGACAACATGTTTGTGGCTCCTGTCACGGTCGGGGACGGTGCGTACACCGCGGCCGGCTCGGTCATCACCAAGGATGTGCCCCCGGGTTCGCTGGCGGTCGCGCGCGGCCAGCAGCGGAATATCGAGGGTTGGGTCGCCCGTAAGCGTCCCGGAAGCGCCGCCGCGCAGGCTGCGTCTGCTGCTGGCCAGGAGTCCGACGGCGAGCAGTGATCGTGCTCGGGTGCGTCGTGCGGGGCGTACCGTGATAAGTGCACGCAAACGGATTCGAGGAGATTTGCTGTGACCGGGATCAAGACGACCGGCGAGAAGAAGCTGATGCTCTTCTCCGGCCGCGCCCACCCCGAGCTGGCTGAGGAGGTCGCCCACCAGCTGGGTGTCGGGCTGGTCCCGACCAAGGCGTTCGACTTCGCCAACGGAGAGATCTATGTCCGTTATCAGGAGTCGGCGCGTGGTGCGGACTGCTTTTTGATGCAGAGCCACACGGCTCCCATCAATAAGTGGATCATGGAACAGTTGATCATGATCGATGCGCTGAAGCGGGCCTCGGCCCGGAGCATCACCGTGGTCATCCCGTCGTACGGGTACGCCCGTCAGGACAAGAAGCACCGCGGCCGGGAGCCGATCTCGGCGCGGCTGATCGCGGATCTGCTGAAGTGCGCGGGTGCGGACCGGATCGTCACGGTCGATCTGCACACGGACCAGATCCAGGGCTTCTTCGACGGCCCGGTGGACCACCTGTTCGCGCTGCCGGTGCTGGCGGACTACGTGGGCGCCAAGGTGGACCGCGAGAAGCTGACGGTGGTCTCGCCGGACGCGGGCCGGGTGCGGGTCGCGGACCGCTGGTGCGACCGGCTGGACGCGCCGCTGGCGATCGTGCACAAGCGCCGGGACAAGGACGTGGCGAACCAGGTCACCGTCCATGAGGTCGTCGGTGACGTGAAGGACCGGGTGTGTGTCCTGGTCGACGACATGATCGACACCGGTGGCACGATCTGTGCCGCGGCGGAGGCGCTGTTCGCCAACGGTGCCGCGGACGTCATCGTGACGGCCACGCACGGCATCCTGTCCGGTCCGGCGGCGGACCGGCTGAAGAACTCGAAGGTCAGTGAGTTCGTCTTCACCAACACCCTGCCCACGCCGTCCGAGCTGGAGCTGGACAAGATCACGGTGCTGTCGATGGCGCCGACGATCGCGCGGGCGATCCGTGAGGTGTTCGAGGACGGTTCGGTGACCAGCCTCTTCGAGGAGCAGTGAGCCGGATTCCGTAGCCTCTGGGGGCTTACGGAGATCGACTTTGGGGGCGGCCTCCCCGCCGGGTAGACTCGTGGAGTTGCTCGGCGAGGGAGGCCGCACTTTTCTGTGGTGCGGCGGTCCGTTATCGACGCGCTCTTCGTAGCAGGTCTGTCGTGGGCCGGGTGACGCCCCACAGATCCGTCCGGTCGTCCGTCGACCGCGCCGACTACGAGGAGTGCCACATGGCCGAGGTCAAGCTCGAAGCCAAGATCCGTACCGATTTCGGTAAGGGTGCCGCCCGCCGTTCGCGCCGCGAGGACATGGTTCCCGCCGTGATCTACGGCCACGGTGACGCCCCGAAGCACGTCGCCATCTACAACCACGCGCTGATGATGGCCCTGAAGACCCCGAACGCGCTGATCCGTCTGGAGATGGACGGCGAGAACATGCTGGTCATCCCGAAGGCCGTGCAGCGTGAGGCCATCCGTGGCTTCCTGGTCCACGTGGACTTCCTGGCCGTGCGCAAGGGCGAGAAGGTCACCGTCGAGATCCCGATCCACACCGAGGGCGACCTGGCGCCGGGTGCCAACCTGCTGGAGCACCTGCTGAACACCCTGCCGCTGGAGGCCGAGGCCACCCACATCCCGGAGTCGGTGACCGTCTCCGTGGCGGGCCTGGACGCCGGTGACTCGGTGCACGCCAAGGACATCACCCTGCCGGCGGGTTCGACGCTGGCGATCGACGAGGAGACCGTGGTGCTCCAGGTCGTCGCGGCGCAGGCCGAGGCGCCGGCGGCGGACGAGGGCGACGAGTCCGCCGAGGGCTGATCGCTCCCGTAACTCGCGTTACTGTCAACCGCCGCCCCGCCGTGTTCGTGCGGGGCGGCGGTTGAGCCGTTTCACGGCGGGTGGCTGTGGATCGCTGTGGGTCGTTGCAAGGAGACATGAGGATGACGACGGACGCCGGGGGGCCTTGGCTGGTCGCGGGGCTGGGTAATCCGGGCCCTGAGTACGCGGCCAATCGCCACAATGTGGGGTTCATGGTGGCGGATCTGCTCGCGGAGCGGATGCGTGGGCGGTTCAAGGCGCACAAGGCGCGGGCGCAGGTGGTGGAGGGCCGGATCGGTCCGCCGGGGCCCGGGAGCCGGCGGGTGGTGGTCGCCAAGCCGATGACGTACATGAATCTGTCGGGTGGTCCGGTGACGGCGCTGCGGGATTTCTACAAGGTTCCGGTGGCGAACATCATCGCGGTGCATGACGAGCTGGACATCGATTTCGGTGCGCTGCGGCTGAAGCTGGGTGGCGGTGACAACGGGCACAACGGTCTGAAGTCGATCACGAAGTCGCTGGGTGCGGATTACCACCGGGTGCGTTTCGGTATCGGCCGTCCTCCGGGGCGTATGCAGGTGGCGGATTTCGTGCTGAAGGATTTCTCGGGTGCGGAGCGCAAGGAGCTGGATTACTTCGTGGACCGGGCGGCGGATGCGGTGGAGGGGTTGATCGTGGACGGTCTGGAGCGGGCGCAGGGTACGTACAACTCCTGAACGGGCCGGCGTCCCAGGTTGACCGCGCGCAGTCATATGGCCAAGGATCGCCGCCATGCCCAAGAGCCGCACGAGCAGCAAGAAGCGCAGCCGCCCCGTCAAACGCAGCCGTACCCGCCAGATGGGGGAGAGTGCCTACGGGCTGCTGCTCGTCGCCCGTATGGGGCTGATGGGTGCGCTGGCGCTGCTGCTGCTGGTGGCGGGTGTCTGGACGTCGTGGAACACGGCGCGGTACGCGATGCTCGTGGAGGCGCGGGAGCGCGGGACGATGACGGTGACGGCCTGCCATGAGGACCGGTGCTCGGGCCCGTATCTGCCTTTGGAGGGCAGTCGGCGCCGGACGCAGGTGTCGATGGCCGCCGCGGCCGCTCCGGACCGGGGTGAGCAGGTCGAGGTGACGGTGAAGCCGGGTACGGACCGGGCTGTACGCATCGGTGCGGGTGGCGTTCTGCATGCGTGGGTGCCGTTCGCGGGGTCGCTGCTGCTGGCGGCTCTGGTGGTCGCGGGCGGCATGAAGCTGCGGCGTACGGCCTGGGTGATGGGGCTGATGGGGACGGTGTTGCTGGGGGCGACGTTCGCTGCGTTGTAGGCGCGGGTTGCGGCCGGGGTTTGCGTGCCCGGACACACGGCGTCGGGGGGGGGGGGGGGGGGGGGGGGGGGGGGGGGGGGGGGGGGGGGGGAGAGAAGGGGAGGGAGGGGGGGGGAGGGGGGGGG
>NZ_JBVIBD010000002.1:161569-346960 GCF_055573595.1 Streptomyces sp. NPDC030165
TCTTTGCTGGGTTGGGTGCGTGGGTGTTGCTCGATTTCTCCATGCACCAACACCCCCCCCCCCCCCCCCCCCCCCCCCCCCCCCGACGCCGTGTGTCCTACCGGTCGGCCGTCCGGCTCACCCGGTGTTGCGAAGTCCCGCCGCCACCCCGTTGACGGTGAGCAGGAGCGCCCGCGCCAGTACCGGATCGGCTTCCTCGCCGCGTTCCGCGGCGGCCCGCTGGCGGTGCAGGAGCGTGACCTGGAGGTAGGAGATCGGGTCGAGGTAGGCGTCCCGGATGTGAAAGGTCTGCTTGAGCACCGGGTTGGATTCGAGCAGTTCGCTCTCGCCCGTGACGCGCAGGACTTCCTGCACGGTCAGTTCGTGCTCGGCCTTGATCGTGTCGAAGACGTGCTTGAGCTCGTCGGGGACGAGGGTGTCGACGTAGTGCTGGGCGATCCGCAGGTCGGTCTTGGCCAGCGTCATCTCGACGTTGGACAGGAAGTTGCGGAAGAAGTGCCAGTGCTCGTGCATCTCGTCGAGGACGACGTCGAGTCCGGCTTCGCGGGCGGCCTTCAGGCCCGTGCCGACGCCGTACCAGCCGGGGACGATCTGGCGGGACTGGGTCCAGCCGAAGACCCACGGGATGGCGCGCAGGCCGTCGAGTCCGGCGCCGGAGTCGGGGCGGCGGGAGGGGCGGGAGCCGAGGTGGAGTTCGGCGAGCTGGTCGACGGGGGTGGACGCGAAGAAGTAGGCGGGCAGGTCGGGGTCCTCGACCAGGCGCCGGTACGCGCCGTGGGCGGCGTCGGAGACGGTCTCCATGGCGGCGTCCCAGCGGGCGAGCGCCTCGTCGGACTGGCGGGGCGCGGTGTGCAGCGCGGACGCCTGGAGGGTGGCTGCGACGGTCAGTTCCAGGTTCTCCCGGGCGAGGGAGGGGACCAGGTACTTGTCGGAGATGACCTCGCCCTGTTCGGTGACCTTGATCTCGCCTTCGAGGGTGCCGTAGGGCTGGGCGAGGATCGCGTCGTGGGAGGGGCCGCCGCCGCGGCCGACGGTGCCGCCGCGGCCGTGGAAGAGGCGCAGGCGTACGCCGTGCCGGTGGGCGACGTCGCGCAGCAGGCGCTGGGCGCGGTGGATCTCCCACTGGGAGGTCGTGATGCCGCCGAACTTGGAGGAGTCGGAGTAGCCGAGCATGACCTCCTGGACGTCGCCGCGCAGGGCGACCAGGCGGCGGTAGGAGGGGTCGGCGAGCATTTCGTCGAGGAGCTGGTCGGCGATCTTGAGTTCGTCGGTGGTCTCCAGGAGCGGCACGATGCCGATCTTGGCCCAGCCGGCGTGCAGGTCGATCAGGCCGGCCTCGCGGGCCAGGACGGTGGCGGCGAAGACGTCGTCGGAGCCCTGGCACATGGAGATGATGTAGGACTCGACGACCTCGGGGCCGAAGGTCTCCTTGGCCTTGAGGACGGTGCGGAAGACGCCGAGGGTCTTGGCGCCGGCTTCGTCGAGGGGGGCGGGGCTGGGGGCGAGCGGGCGGCGCGAGCGGAGTTCCTTGGCGAGGAGCTTGCGGCGGTAGTCGCGCGGCATGTCGGTGTAGCGCCAGGATTCCTCGCCTAGGCGGTCGAAGAGCTGGCCGAGGGCGTGGTGGTGGGCGTCGGCGTGTTCGCGGACGTCCATGGTGGCGAGCTGGAGGCCGAAGGCCGCGATGGTGCGGATCGTGCGTTCCAGGCGGCCGTCGGCGACGAGGCCGCCGCGGTGTTCGCGCAGGGAGGTCTGGATGAGAGTGAGGTCGTCGAGGAGGCCGGCGGTGCCGAGGTAGTCGCGGCCGGGGACGTGGGGGGTGTCGTTGGCGAGGCGTTCGCGGGTGTTGACGAGCTTCTGGCGGATGCAGGTGGCCTTGAGGCGGTACGGCTCTTCGGCGTTCAGCCGCTTGTAGCGGGGGCTGATCTCGGGGAGCGCGTCGAGGTCCTGCTGGAGGGAGGCCAGGAGTTCGTCGGTGGCGCCGCAGTTGCGGATGGAGTTGGACAGGGCGCCGCGCAGCTCGTCGATGTGTTCGAGGGCGTCGGTGATGCCGTGTTCGTGCTGGAGGATCAGGACGTCCCAGGTGACCTGGGGGGTGACGTTGGGGTTGCCGTCGCGGTCGCCGCCGATCCAGGTGCCGAAGGTCAGGGGGCGGGTGCCGGGCGGGAGCTGGGCGCCGGCGCGTTCGAGTTCGGCGGCGAGGTCTTCGAGGACGTCGCCGACGGCGCCGCGGCCGAGTTCGTCGAGGTAGTAGATGGCGTTGCGGGCCTCGTCGGTCGGCTCGGGGCGGGCGACGCGCAGTTCGTCGGTCTGCCAGATGAGGTCGATGTTCTCGGCGAGGCGCAGGTCGGCGCGGCGGCGTTCGCCGGTGTCGGTGCGGTCCAGCAGCTCGGCGACCTTGCGGAGCTTGGTGAGGACGGAGCGGCGGGCGGCTTCGGTGGGGTGTGCGGTGAAGACGGGCCGTACGCCGAGGTTGGCGGCGGTGGCGCGCAGGTGCTCGGGGTCGGCGTCCTTGAGCATGTCGGCGGTGCGGGCGAGGATGCCGCCTTCGGCGGCGCGCCGGGCGCGCAGTTCGCGGCCGCGGTGGACCTGCTCGGTGACGTTGGCGAGGTGGAAGTAGGTGGAGAAGGCGCGGACGAGCTTGGCGGCGGTGGCCAGGTCGGTCTCGCCGAGGAGCCGGGCGGCGGCCTCGCCGTCGGAGCGGGTCAGGGCGCGGACCTGTTCGACGAGGTCCAGCAGCTCCTGGCCTTCCTGGCGGACGAGGGTCTCGCCGAGGAGGTCGCCGAGGCGGCGGATGTCGGCGCGCAGGGGGCCGTTGTCGCGTGCGGCGTCGGCGGCGGCCGGGGTGCCGGTGGGCTCGTCGTTCGCGGCGGGGGTGATGTCGGCACTGCTCACAGGTGCGGCTCCTTGCAGTGATCTTCGTGATCTGAGCACGTCCGGGCGCTGGCAGGGGTGCTCCCCGGCTGGTGCCGGGGGTGCCCCCGGCGGTGCTGGGGGCGGTTCGCGGACCGCGCTGTCCGACGTTCCCCAGGATAGGTCTCCGCGGCATCGGCGGATCACCCTGTCCGTTCTGTGGGACCTACCTGATCCGGCGGGCTCTCACACCTGGCCGTTGTCCATATGTGACGGAACTTGCACTGCTTCCCCGGCTTGTTTTGCCGCAATTCGGTCACCCGTTACCGACCTGTCGGACCCTTGCCCGAGCTTCCGGCGCTGCCATACTTACGAGACCGTAGGTTACGGTCCCGTAGCCGTAACCGTGCCCCGAGCCCCTACGAGGGACACCACATGACCGCTAGCCCCGAAGTCATCGAAGAAACCCCCAAACCCGTCGAATCCTCGCTGCCGTCCGCGACGCTCGGCAGCGACAGCAAACGCTCGGTCGAACAGGTCACCCTGCTGCTGTTCATCACCCTGCCCTTCGTCGCGCTGGTGGCCGCGGTGCCGCTGGCCTGGGGCTGGGGCGTCAGCTGGCTCGACCTGGCGCTGCTGGCGGCGATGTACTTCATCGGCTGCCACGGCATCACCATCGGCTTCCACCGCTACTTCACCCACGGCGCCTTCAAGGCCAGGCGTCCGCTGCGGATCGCGCTGGCGATCATGGGATCGATGGCGGTCGAGGGACCGCTGGTGCGCTGGGTGGCCGACCACCGCAAGCACCACAAGTTCTCCGACGCCGAGGGCGATCCGCACTCCCCCTGGAAGTACGGCGAGACGGTGCCGGCGCTCATGAAAGGCCTGTGGTGGGCGCACATCGGCTGGATGTTCGACGAGGAGCAGACCTCACAGCACAAGTACGCGCCCGACCTGATCAAGGACGACGCGATCCGCCGCGTCTCCCGCCAGTTCGTCCTGTGGACGGTCGTCTCGCTGCTCGTCCCGCCGCTGATCGGGGGCCTGGCCACGCTGTCCTGGCAGGGCGCGGTGACCGCGTTCTTCTGGGGCTCCCTGGTCCGTGTCGCCCTGCTCCACCACGTCACGTGGTCGATCAACTCCATCTGCCACGCGGTCGGCAAGCGCCCGTTCAAGTCCCGCGACCGCTCCGGCAACGTCTGGTGGCTGGCGGTGCTCTCCTGCGGCGAGTCCTGGCACAACCTGCACCACGCCGACCCGACGTGCGCGCGGCACGGCGTCATGAAGGGGCAGCTCGACTCCAGTGCCCGTCTGATCCGCTGGTTCGAGAAGGCCGGCTGGGCGTACGACGTGCGCTGGCCGAACGCCTCGCGCCTGGACGCCAAGCGCCTGGACGAGGCCGCGAGCGGGGCTGCCGGGCGGCGGTAGCCGGGGAAGGCATGATGGACGGGTGGCGATCGATGGCAGCAGCGTGAACGACAATCAGGGCAAGGCCCCCTCCGGCGCGGACACCCGGCGCACCCGCAGGGTGCGGATGACGGGCGCCCAGCGCCGTGAGCAGCTGCTCGACATCGGTCGCGCCCTGTTCGCGGAACGCGGCTTCGAGGGCACCTCGGTCGAGGAGATCGCCGCCAAGGCCGGCGTCTCCAAGCCGGTCGTCTACGAGCATTTCGGCGGCAAGGAAGGGCTGTACGCGGTCGTGGTGGACCGCGAGATGCGCCAGCTGCTGGACATGGTCACCGGCGCCCTGACCGCCGGCCACCCCCGCGAACTCCTCGAACAGGCCGCGTTCGCCCTCCTGGACTACATCGAGACGTACACCGACGGCTTCCGCATCCTGGTCCGCGACTCCCCCGTCGCCCAGTCCACCGGCACCTTCGCGTCGCTGATCAGCGACATCGCCACCCAGGTGGAAGACATCCTCGGCCTGGAATTCAAGGCCCGCGGCTTCGACCCGAAGCTGGCCCCCCTGTACGCCCAGGCCCTGGTCGGCATGGTCGCCCTCACCGGCCAGTGGTGGCTCGACGTCCGCAAACCGAAAAAGCCCGAGGTCGCCGCCCACCTGGTCAACCTCGCCTGGCACGGCCTGGACGGCCTCGAACCGAAACCGCGTCTGATAGGCCACCGGCGGTCCTGAACCGGCGGTCCTGAGGGGCGCAGCCGGACCGCGCCGCTGTCAGGGTCGGCTCACCGCCCGTCCCGCCGTTCCAGGAATTCCAGCCGGTTGCCGACCGGGTCGTACGCGTAGCAGCGGTGATGGTCCGGAAGGCTGTCGTCCCAGGTCACGGGGGTGCCGTGATCGGTGAGGCGGGCCGCGTAGGTGCGGATGCCCGTGACGCGCAGGCCCGGGTGGGCCTTTCGGGCCGGGTGGAAATCGGGGTCTGTGCCCAGGTGGAGCTGGGCCTGGCCGGCCTCGAACCAGCAGCCGCCTCGCTCGGCCAACGCCGGCGGCTTGGGGATCTCGCGGAGGCCGAGGACGCCCCCGTAGAACGCGCGCAGGGCGGTTTCGCTGCCGGGTGGTGCGGCGAGCTGGACGTGGTCGAGGCCGGTGATCATGGCTTCACCTCGGGTGGGTCAGCGTTCCTTGTGGGCCACCACGAAGATGCGGCGGAACGGGAAGACGGTGCCGTGCGGGCCGGGTGGGTAGGACTTGCGGAGCAGGTCGCGGTACTGGGAGAGGAATTCCTCGCAGGCCGCGGGGTCGTCTTCCAGGGCGGTCAGTACGGGGCGCAGAGCGGTGCCCTTGACCCAGTCGAGGACCGGGTCCTCACCCTGGAGGAGCTGGACGTAGGTGGTCTCCCAGGCGTCCACCGCGCAGCCGAGTGCGGTGAGGCGTTCCAGGTAGGCGGTGGGGTCGAGGATGTGGACGAAGCGGCGGCCGTGGCCGGCGAGGCGGTCGCGCCACTGGGGTTCGTCGCAGAGTTCGCCGAGCAGTGCGTGGCTGGGTGAGGTGAAGTTTCCGGGGACCTGGAAGGCGAGGGTGCCGCCGGGGGTGAGGCCGTCGATCCAGGCCGGGAGGGATTCGGGGTGGTTCGGGACCCACTGGAGCGCCGCGTTGGAGACGATCAGGTCGAACGGTTCCGCAGGGCGCCAGTCCACGGCGTCGGCGGGGCCGAAGTCGAGGTGGCCGCCGCCGGGGGTGGGACCCGCGTACGCCTCGGCCTCCTTGAGCATGTCCGCGGAGCTGTCCAGGCCGGTGATGTGCGCGTCGGGCCAGCGGTCGGTGAGCTGGACGGTGACGTTGCCGGGGCCGCAGCCGAGGTCGGCGATGCGGGCGGGGCGGTTGCGGTTGGGCAGCTCGGGTATGCGGGCGAGCAGATCGTGGAACGGGCGCGTACGGTGTCCGGCGTGGCGCAGGTACTGCTGCGGATCCCAGGTTGGTGCGACGTGCATGTTCGAACCCCTTCGGCTGATACAGGGTTGGTACAGGCCACGCGAGCGCGGCGTGAGCCCACCGCCGACGATGCCCAATAGTCCACACAAATATATCTTGACGTCAAGAGACTTCACATCGACAGACCAACTACACTGATCGACATGGAGGACGAGGTCGACCGACTGGTCGCAGCATGGCGCCGGGAGCGCCCGGACCTCGACGTGGAACCGCTTGAGGTCCTCAGCCGCATCAGCAGGCTGGCCAGACACCTCGACCGCGCACGCCGCCTCGCCTTCTCCGAGGTCGGTCTGGAGCCCTGGGAGTTCGACGTGCTCACCGCGCTGCGCCGCGCGGGGGCTCCGTATCAGCTGTCCCCCGGCGCACTGCTCACACAGACCCTGGTCACTTCCGGCACGATGACCAACCGCATCGACCGGCTGACGAAGAAGGGCCTGGTCGAGCGGCTGCCCGACCCCAGCGACCGGCGCGGGGTGCTGGTGCGACTGACCCCGGAGGGACGCGAGGCGGCCGACGAGTCGCTGGCCGGGCTGCTCACGCAGGAGCGCGCCATCCTGGCCGAGCTGTCCCACCAGCAGCGCGGCGAACTGGCCGCCCTGCTGCGCCAGTTGACGGCACCGTTCGACAACACGCCGGGCTGACGGCTGTACGGGGCCGCCGCGGCCCCCGCGCCACGACACCCGCGCGCCCCGCCCGCGACGCCCCCTCGCCCCGCCCGCCACGTCCACTTGCCGCGCCCCCGCCCGTTGGGCTTGGATCGCGACCATGAGCCAGCACGGCCCGCGGGGTCAGCAGGGGCACGAAGCACGGCAAGGGCACCAAGGGCAGCCAGGGCAACAGGGGCGGCAGGGGGCGTACGGGCGGCAAGGGCAGCGGCGGCCTTCGGGAGCGCCGGACGGTTCACGGTTCACGGGCCGTACGGTCCTGGTGACCGGCGCCGCCGCCGGGATCGGCGCGGCGACCGCGGACCGGCTGGCGGCCGAGGGCGCCCAGGTGCTGCTCCTGGACATCGACGACGAACACGGCGAGCGCACCGCCCGCCGTATCCGCGCCCTCGGCGGCCGGGCCTCGTACGAGCACTGCGACGTGGCGCGCGAGGACCACTGGCAGCGTGCCGCGCACGCTGCCCGGCAGCGGTACGGGCCGGTGGACGCGCTGGTCGGCAACGCCGCCGTGCAGGGGCCGCACGCGCCCGCCGACATGGCCGCGCCGGCGGACTGGGACCGGCAGCTGGCGGTGAACCTGACCGGGGCCTTCCTGGGCGTACGGGCCGTACTGGCGGACCTGCGGGCGCGGCGCGGCGCGGTGGTGCTCACCTCCTCGGTGCAGGCGCGCTTCGGGCTGCCGGGCCGTCCCGCGTACGCCGCGTCCAAGGCGGGGCTGACCGGGCTGGCGCGCCAGCTGGCGGTCGAGTACGGGCCGGAGGTCCGGGTGAACTGCGTGCTGCCGGGCCCGGTGCTGACGGCCGCCTGGGAGGCCGTCGGCGAGGCGGACCGGCGGGCCAGCGCCGAGGCGACCGCGGCGGGGCGGCTGGGGCGCCCGGAGGAGGTGGCGGCCGCCGTCGCGTTCCTGCTGTCCGACGACGCGTCGTACGTGACGGGGACGGACCTGGTGGTGGACGGCGGGTGGAGCGTGCGGAAGGCGTCGTCCTGAGCGTCCGTGAAGCGTGTCCTGAGCGTCCGTGAAGCACGTCCTGGGCGACCGTGAAGCGCGTCCTGTGTACCCGTAGGAACCCGTCCTGCCGGGCACGCCGCCCGCCGACGCGGCCGGATGTGCGCGCTGCCGCGCCCCTCCGCGGGAATCATGGTGGTACGGGCGGCCGCCCCGCACCCGTCGGCCGCGCCGCCCGCAGCTCGTGCCGGTACACGTCGCGACCAAGGGAACCCGATGGGCATCCATTTCGGTGCGGACTACAACCCCGAGCAGTGGCCCGAGGAGGTGTGGGAAGCGGACCTGAGCCTCATGAAGCAGGCCCACGTCACCATGGTCACCGCCGGGATCTTCTCGTGGGCGAAGGCCGAGCCCCGGCCCGGTGCGTACGACTTCGACTGGTTCGACCGCGTCATGGACGGCCTCGGCGGCGCGGGCATCCGCGTGTGCCTGGCCACCATGACCGCCTCCCCGCCGCCGTGGCTCACCCGCGCGCACCCGGAGGTGCTGCCGCAGGGCCCGGACGGGCAGCGCCGCTGGCCCGGCGGGCGGCAGCACTACTGCCCGTCCAGTCCGGTCTACCGCGAGCACGCGGTCCGCCTCGTGGAGCGGCTCGCCGCCCGTTACGCCGGGCATCCGGCGCTGGCCCTGTGGCACGTCGGCAACGAGTACGGCTGCCACACCCGCCAGTGCTTCTGCGACGTGTCCGCCGCGGACTTCCGGCGCTGGCTGCGCGAGCGGTACGGGAGCGTGGCGCGGCTCAACGACGCCTGGTCGACGGCCTTCTGGTCGCAGGCGTACACGGACTTCGAGGAGGTGCTGCCGCCGCGTACCGCGCCCACCTTCCCCAACCCCGCCCACCAGCTGGACTACCTGCGCTTCAGCGACGACGCGCTGCGCGGCTGCTACCTGGCGGAGCGGGAGGTGCTGGCGCGCCTGAGCCCCGGGACGCCGGTGACCACGAATCTGATGCCGTTCCACAAGCCGGTGGACGCCTTCGCGTGGTCGCGTGAGATGGACGCGATGGCGCTGGACTTCTACCAGGACCCGTTCGACCCGGAGACGCACCTGAAGGCCGCGTACACCTTCGACCTGATGCGTTCGGCGCGCGGCGGGCAGCCCTGGCTGCTGCTGGAGCAGGCGCCCGGCGCGGTCAACTGGCGGGCCCGCAACGGTCCCAAACCGCCGGGCGCGATGCGCCTGTGGAGCTGGCAGGCGGTCGCGCAGGGCGCGGATGCCGTCCTGTACTTCCAGTGGCGGCAGTCGCGTGGCGGCGCGGAGAAGTTCCACTCGGCGATGGTGCCGCACGCCGGTACGGACACCCGGATCTTCCGCGAGGTGTGCGACCTGGGGCGGGAGCTGGCGTCCGTACCGGAGCTCGCGGGGACGCGGGTGGCGCGACCGACGGCGGCGCTGGTGACGGACTGGGACAGCTGGCGGGCCCTGGAGCTGGACTCGCGCCCGTCCACGGCGCTGCGCCTGCCGGACCTGGCGCTGGGGCACTACCGGCCGCTGTTCGAGGCGGGGGTCGCGTGCGACGTCGTGCCGCCGGAGCGTGACCTGTCGGGCTACCGGCTGGTCGTCGTGCCCAACCTGTACCTGCTGACGGAACCGGTCGCGCAGCGCCTGGCGGCGTACGTGCGGGGCGGCGGCCACCTGCTGGTGTCGTTCTTCTCGGGGGTCGTGGACGACTGCGACCGGGTGCATCCCGGCGGCTGTCCGGGGCCGCTGCGGTCACTGCTGGGCCTGCGGGTGGAGGAGTTCTGGCCGCTGGACGAGGGGGCGGTGGTGGCCGTACGGGGCCTGGCGGGCGTACGGCGGAAGGGCGCGGAGGCGGGCGCCCTGGAACTGCCCGCCGGTACGGCGGACCTGTGGGCGGAGGCCGTCCACCTCGAAGGCGCCGAGCCGGTCGCGGAGTTCGCGGACGGTGACCTGGCGGGCCGTCCGGCCGTCACCCGGCACGGTTACGGCGCGGGCACGGTGACGTACGTCGGCACCCGCCTCGAACCGGCGCTGATGCGCGCCCTGATGGACGGCGTACGGGCGGCGGCGGGTGTGCGGCCGGTGCTGGCCGGGCTGCCCGAGGGTGTGCAGGCCACCGTCCGGGAGGGCGCCGGCGGGCGCTTCCTGTTCCTGCTCAACCACGGTGCGCTGGCAGCCGACATCGCCCTGCCCTGCCCGATGGCCGACGCGCTCGCCGGGACGCGCGGGGAGCGGGCCGGGCACACGTACCGGATAGGGCTGCCGGCCCGCGGTGTGGCCGTGCTGAAGGACCTGCACGGGGCGGTGCCCGAGGGCGGCTGACCGGGGCCGGCCGGTGCCGGGCGCGGCGCGGGCGGGTCCCGCGCCGCGCCTCAGGTCAGCGCGGGCGCCGCGGCCGTGGCCGGTTCGAGCTCCACCGGCCCCACTCCGGCCCGCCGTGCCAGCGCCACGGCGGCGAGCGTCGAGTGGACGCCCAGCTTGCCGAGCACGTTCTGCATGTGCGTACGGACCGTGTGCGGGGACAGGAACAGGCGCTCGGCGACCGCCTTGCGGCCCAGCCCGGCCACCATGCAGCGCAGCACCTCGCGCTCGCGCGGCGTCAGCGACTCCACCAGCCGTTCGCTCTCCGTACGGTGCTTGCGGGCCGCCGTCAGCTCCCGCAGGACGCCGGTCAGCAGCGCGGGCGGCAGGTGCGTCTCGTCGCGCAGTACGCCGCGGATGACGGCGAGCAGGCGGGAGAGCGAGCAGTCCTTGGCGACCCAGCCGCCGGCGCCCGCCTGCAGGGCGAAGGCGGCCCGGCGCGGGTCGTCCTTCTCGGCGAGCACGACGGTGCGCACGTACGGATACGCCGTGCGGACGCCCGCGACCAGCGAGATGCCGTCCAGCGGCCCGCCGTCCGAGGCGCCGTCGCGGGCCGGCGCGGGCCGGTCCGGTACGGATGCCAGAGGTGCCGCGACGGTGCCGAGGTCGGCGTCGATGAGCATCACGTCGAAGCGCCGGCCGTCCGTGGCCGCCCGCTCCAGGCTGCGCAGAGCCGCAGGTCCGCTGCCGGCCGCGGCCACGTCCACGTCCTGCTCGGCCGCGAGTGCGGCCGCCAGGGATTCGGCGAAGATGCGGTGGTCGTCGACCACCAGAACCCGGATGCGTTGCACTGAGACCCCCTGTCTCGGGGAACGGACCAAGTGGGCACGGCGCCCGGGACAAGGCCGACGCAGCCGCACGGCCGCCGCCGTGCCGCATGGTTACCCCACCCCGGGCGTCGTACCCGACTGTCTCGCCCCCTGATCAGCACCGGCCCCCACCGGTGCTGGGACTCAGAGTACGGACGGGGTGCGGCAACGGAAGGCTATTGGCAAAACTGCCCGGCCCAAGTGTTCAGGGTGGGGCCCAGCGGCCGTCGAGGGGCGCAAGTCGACAAGGTTCGTCCGAATCCGATCGGCCGGGGCGGGCCCGTACGCCGGCCCCGTCCCCCGCCTCCCGCACCTCACGCCAGCCGGCGTGCTCCCGCGCCCGGAACGGCCGGAAAGATCCGTGGCGCCGCGTGGCCGGCCGCCGCGAACGCCTCGGTGACGCGGGCGGCGACGGCGTCCGCGCCGGTCTCCTCGACGAGGACGACGGCCGAGCCGCCGAATCCGCCGCCGGTCATCCGGGCCCCGAGCGCGCCCGCCGCGCCCGCCGCCTCGACGGCGAGGTCCAGTTCGGCGCAGGAGACCCGGAAGTCGTCGCGCAGCGAGGCGTGTCCGGCGGTCAGCAGCGGGCCGATGGCGCGGGTCTCGCCGGCGTCCAGGCGGGCGATGACGTCCTCGACCCGCCGGTTCTCGGTGACGACGTGCCGTACGACGGCCCGGACGCCGGGTCCGCCGTCGTCCGGTCGGCCCTGTCCGGCCGCGAGCTTTTCCAGGGCGGCGGGCAGTTGCGCGTACGGCACGTCGCGCAGCGTGTGTACGCCTAGCGCCCGCGCGCCGCGCTCGCACAGGGCGCGGCGTTGTGCGTACGCGCCGTCCCCCAGCTCGTGTTTGACCCGGGTGTCGACGACCAGGAGCCGCAGTCCCTCCCCCGCCAAATCGAACGGGATCTGGCGCTGCGTGAGGTCGCGGGTGTCCAGGAACAGCGCGTGGCCTTCGGTGCAGCAGGCGGCGGCGGTCTGGTCCATGATGCCGCAGGGCACGCCCACGAAGGCGTTCTCGGCGCGCTGCGCGAGCCGGGCGATGCGCTGCCGGGTGAGGCCGAGGCCGTACAGGTCGTCGAGGGCGAGTGCGGTGACGACCTCCAGGGCGGCCGACGAGGACAGTCCGGCGCCGACCGGGACGGTGCTGTCGTAGTGGAGGTCGGCGCCGCCGACGGGCAGCCCGGCCTCGCGCAGGGCCCAGGCGATGCCCGCCGGGTAGCCCGCCCAGCCGCCGTCGGGGGCCGGGCGCAGGGCGTCCAGGCGCAGTTCGACGGTCTGGCCGTTGCCGCCGCTGTCGCCGGAGTGCACCCGCAGGACACTGTCGGTGCGGGGTGCGGCGGCGGCGAGGGTGGTGTGCGGCAGGGCCAGCGGCATGACGAAGCCGTCGTTGTAGTCGGTGTGTTCGCCGATCAGGTTGACGCGGCCGGGCGCCGCCCACACTCCGGCGGGGGCGGCGCCGTACACCTCGCGGAAGCGCTCGGCGGTGTGCCGGGCGCGCTGCTCCTGGTCCGCGGCCGGGCTGCTGGTGTCCGTCACGGGGTGCGGGCCTCCCTGCGCCGGGCGAACTCCCAGGCGTCGGCGACGATCTCGGCCAGGTCGGTACGGCTGGGGCGCCAGCCGAGCCGGTCGATCGCGGTCTGCGCGGAGGCGACCAGGACGGCGGGGTCGCCTGCGCGGCGGCCCGCGGTGATCTCGGGTACGGGGTGGCCGGTGACCTTGCGGACGGTTTCGACGACCTCGCGTACGGAGAAGCCGTTGCCGTTGCCGAGGTTGCAGATGAGGTGTTCGCCGGGGGCGGGAGCCTCCAGGGCGAGCAGGTGGGCCTCCGCCAGGTCGGCGACGTGGATGTAGTCGCGTACGCAGGTGCCGTCGGGCGTCGGGTAGTCGTCGCCGTAGACGGAGATGGCCTCCCGCTTGCCCTGGGCGACCTGGAGGACGAGCGGGATCAGGTGCGACTCGGGGTCGTGGCGCTCGCCGCAGTTCCCGTGGGCGCCCGCGACGTTGAAGTAGCGCAGCGAGACGGCGGCCAGGCCGTGCGCGGCGCACTCGCCCGCGATCATGTGGTCGACGGCGAGCTTGGAGGCGCCGTACGGGCTGGTGGGCGCGGTGGGCGCGGACTCGGTGATCGGGGTGGTCTCGGGCTCGCCGTAGGTCGCGGCGGTGGAGGAGAAGACCAGGGTGCGCACGCCGGCGCCGCGCATCGCGGCGAGCAGGTCCATGGTCCCGCCGACGTTGTTGCGCCAGTACTTCTCGGGGTCGGTGACGGACTCGCCGACCTGCGAGAAGGCGGCGAAGTGCAGTACCGCGTCGTAGGAGGGGTCCAGGTGGCGGGCGGCGTCCTGGACGCGGCCCTCGATGAAGCGGGTGCCGGCCGGGACGCCCTCGCGGTGGCCGGTGGACAGGTCGTCGAGGACCGTGACGGTGTGCCCGGCCTCGACCAGGTGGGCCGCCACGACGCTGCCCACGTATCCCGCACCGCCGGTGACCAGGTATTTCTTGCTCACTCGCTCGCTACCTCCCGCAGTCGCTCGGCCGCAGCCTCCGGCGGCACGTCGTTGATGAACACGTTCATGCCGGATTCGGAACCCGCGAGGAACTTCAGCTTGCCGGAAGTGCGGCGGATGGTGAAAACCTCCAGATGGAGCGCGAACCCGGCGCGGTCGGCGGCGTACAGCGGCGCCTGGTGCCAGGCGGAGATGTACGGGGTCGGCGGCTCACCGGGGCCGAAGATCCGGTCGAAGCGCCGCAAGACTTCCAGATAGACCTGTGGGAACTCTGTGCGCGCGTCCTCGCCGAGGGCGAGCAGGTCGGGGACGCGGTGCTTGGGGTACAGGTGGACCTCGTACGGCCAGTGGGCGGCGTACGGGACGAAGGCGGTCCAGTGCTCGGCGTCCAGCACGATGCGGCGACCGTCGGCGCGTTCGTCGGCGAGGACGTCGTCGAAGAGGTTGCGGCCGCCGGTGCGCTCGCGGTGGACGGCGAGCTGGGCGAGCATCCGTTCGGTGCGTGGGGTGGTGAAGGGGTACGCGTAGATCTGGCCGTGCGGGTGGCCGAGGGTGACGCCGATCTCCGCGCCGCGGTTCTCGAAGCAGAAGACTTGCCGGACGCCGGGGAGCTGGGAGAGTTCGGCGGTGCGGTCGGTCCACGCCTCCAGGACGAGCGCGGCCTGTTCCCCGGTGAGGTCGGCGAAGGAGGCGTCGTGGTCGGAGGTGAAGCAGACGACCTCGCAGCGGCCGGTGTCGCCGGCCAGGGAGGGGAAGCGGTTCTCGAAGACGGCGACGTCGTAGTCGGCGGCGGGGATCTCGGTGCCGCGGCCGTCGCGGGAGGGGCACAGGGGGCAGGCGTCGGCCGGCGGGTGGTACGTACGGCCCTGGCGGTGCGAGGCGACGGCGACCGCGTCGCCGAGCAGGCGGTCGTGGCGGATCTCGGAGGCGGTGGAGACCGGGTCGAGCGGGCGGCGGTCGGTGTCGTCGCGCACCACGTCGTCGCGCAGGTCGTAGTAGATGAGCTCCCGGCCGTCGGCGAGCCGGGTCATCGTCTTCTTCACTGGAGCACTCCTCGGGCACGCCGTCACACCCACCAAACACAAACACACACAATGAAGCACAAGTAAACAACCCCGTCAACGCCGGGCTCTGCCCGGACAAGCACCCGGAGATTCCCCCGCAAAAGGCCCACCCCGATCACGATCGCACCACGGGAACGAACAAAAGTCTTCAGTTCCTGAAGGACCGCGCGTAGGTTCCTGTGCGTTCATCACGCACAGAGAAGTGAGTGCTCCCATGATCACCTTGGCCGCAGGGCTACGGCTGCCCACCAACGGACTCGACTACGCGATTCTGGCCATCTACTTCGCCGTCGTCCTCGGCATCGGCTTCGCCGCCCGGCGCAGCGTGAAGACCAGCCTGGACTTCTTCCTGTCCGGGCGGTCGCTGCCCGCCTGGGTCACCGGCCTGGCCTTCGTCGCCGCCAACCTCGGCGCCACCGAGATCCTCGGCATGGCCGCCACCGGCGCGCAGTACGGCGTCGCCGTCGTGCACTGGTACTGGATCGGCGCCATCCCCGCCATGGTGTTCCTCGGCCTGGTGATGATGCCGTTCTACTACGGCTCGCGGGTCCGCTCCGTACCGGAGTTCCTGCTCCAGCGCTTCGACAAGTCGGCGCACCTGCTCAGCTCCGTACTGTTCGCCTTCGCCGCCATCCTCATCGCGGGCGTCAACCTCTACGCCCTGTCGATCGTCGTCGAGGCGCTGCTCGGCTGGCCGCAGTGGGTGGCCATCGTCGTCGCCGGGCTGTTCGTCCTGGCGTACATCACCGTCGGCGGCCTGTCCTCGGCGATCTACAACGAGGTGCTGCAGTTCTTCGTGATCCTGGCCGCGCTCATCCCCATCTGCGTCATCGGCCTCAAGCGGGTCGGCGGCTGGGACGGGCTGACCTCGTCGCTGGAGAAGAGCCACGGGCACAGCTTCCTGACCGCCTGGGACGGCACCGGCATCGGCGAGCCCAACGCGCTCGGCGCCAACTGGCTGACGATCATCCTCGGCCTGGGCTTCGTGCTCTCCTTCGGCTACTGGACCACCAACTTCGCCGAGGTGCAGCGCGCCCTGTCCGCCAAGAACCTCTCCGCCGCGCAGCGCACCCCGCTGATCGCCGCGTACCCGAAGATGTTCATCGCCTTCCTGGTGATGATCCCCGGCCTGGTCGCCGCGGTCGTCGTACCGCGCATCGGCCAGGAGGGCTCCGGCCTGACCTACAACGACGCCATTCCGCTGCTGATGCGGGACCTGCTGCCCAACGGCGTCCTCGGCATCGCGGTCACCGGCCTGCTGGCCGCCTTCATGGCGGGCATGGCCGCCAACGTCTCGTCGTTCAACACCGTCTTCACCTCCGACATCTGGGCGAAGTACGTGCGGCCCGGCCGCGAGGACCGCTACTACCTGCGGTTCGGCCGTCTGGTGACCGCCGTCGGCGTGCTGTGCAGCATCGGTACGGCCTTCCTGGCCGCCAGCTTCAACAACATCATGGGCTACCTCCAGACGCTGTTCTCGTTCTTCAACGTGCCGATGTTCGTGGTGTTCATCATCGGCATGTTCTGGAAGCGGGCCTCCATGAAGTCGGGCGTGTGGGGCCTGGTCGCGGGCACCACCGCCGCGATGATCAACTACTTCTGGATCTACAAGCAGGGCATCATCGCCATCCCCACCGACCAGGGCGCCAACTTCGTCTCCGCGATCGTCGCCTTCGTCGTCGGCGCGGTGGTGATGGTCGGTGTCACCCTGTTCACCGAGCCCAAGCCCGAGGCGGAACTGGCCGGCCTGGTCTACGGCACCAGGTCGCCCGGCCTGGACGAGCCCCCCGCCAAGGGCGACGACGCCTGGTACCGCAAGCCCGCCCTGCTCGGCTGGGGCGCGGTCGTCCTCGCCGCGCTCTGCTACGTCCCGTACTCCTTCTGACGCCCCACCTCTGCCGAAGGAACCAGCACCATGAGTGACTACCAGCACGAGGTCGAACTCGAACGCAGGTCGGCCACGGCCGCCCGGCTCTTCGACATCCGCCTCATCATCGGCGGCCTGTTCACGCTCTACGGCGTCATCGTCATGATCGCCGGGTTCGCCGTCACCGACGCGGACCTGAAGAAGGCCGAGGACATCAACATCAATCTCTGGACGGGCCTGGGCATGCTCCTGCTCGGCCTGTTCTTCCTGGCCTGGCTCAAGATCCGCCCCACCGTCCCCCCGACCGCCGAAGAACTGGCGGCCCTCCAGGAGGACACCGACTGACCGGCGCCCGTCACGGCGGCGGGACCGCCTCCGCTCCCGCCGCCTCACGCGCGCCCGCGCCCCGCGTCGCCGCCCGGTCCAGCAGTCCCGTACGGGCCGCCAGCGCCGCCGCCTCCAGCCGCGAGCCCACGCCCAGCTTCATCAGGACCCGCTGCACATGCGTACGGGCGGTGCTCGGCGCGATCCCCATGCCCGCGGCGATCAGCCGGGTGTCCTCGCCCTCGGCGACCCGCACCAGCACCTCCACCTCGCGCGGAGTGAGCATCTGGAGCAGCCGGGCCCCCTCGTCGTCAGGCTGCGCGGCCGGATGCAGCAGTTCCTCGAAGGCTTGCTGGAGCAACTGCGGCGCGATCGCCGCCTCGCCCGCCCGCGCCTTCATCATGGCGCGTTCCACGCCCTCGATGCGCTCGTCGTGCCGTACGTAGCCCGAGGCACCCGCGGCGAACGCGGCGGCGATACCCCGCGGATTGGGCACCGGACCGAGCACCACCACCGCGACCTGCGGCCGCTCCTTCTTGATGCGGACGACCGGGTCGAAGGCGCCCGGTTCGGCCGGTGCCGCCGTGCCCAGCAGGCACACTTCGGGCGCGCGGCTCACCACCAGGTCCGCCGCCCCGGCGCTCGGGGCGGCCGCCGCGAGCACGCGGTGCCCGCGCAGTTTCAAGGCCGAGGCGAGTGCCTCGGCGAGCAGTCGGTGATCGTCGACCACCATCAGCCGCACGCCCATTGCAGCAACCCCCCAAATTCCCCGGCGAGCCCAGCCCCCCGGCCCTCGCCAGGCCCCTTGCCCCCGGAAGCTACACGCTTGTTCGACATTGCGCGCCCCCTCAGGGGAAGAAGCCTGCCGCAACGCTGAAATCCCGGCCAATCAGGTTGAGTCAGACGCACTTTCTTGGCCGAATGTGACAGGAGAGGCACCGCAGCCGATCGCTACGCGTCCTCTGCCAGCTCCAGCCAGCGCATCTCCAGCTCCTCGCGCTCCCCCACCAGCTCACGCAACTGCGCGTCCAGCCCCGCGACCTTCTCGAAATCCGTCGCGTGCTCCGCGATCTGCGCGTGCAGCTTCGACTCCTTCTCACCGATGCGGTCCAACTGCCGCTCGATCTTCTGGAGTTCCTTCTGCGCCGCCCGCGTGACGGCCGCCGGCTTCTGCTTCGGCGCGGCCTCCGCCGGAGCCGGCGCGGGCGCCGCCGCGTCGATCACCTTCTGCCGCCGCTCCAGGTACTCGTCCAGCCCCCGCGGCAGCATCCGCAAGGTCGCGTCCCCCAGCAACGCGAACACCCGGTCCGTGGTCCGCTCGACGAAGTACCGGTCGTGGCTGATGACCACCAGCGACCCGGCCCAGCCGTCCAGCAGGTCCTCCAGCTGTGTCAGCGTCTCGATGTCGAGATCGTTCGTCGGCTCGTCCAGGAACAGCACGTTCGGCTCGTCCATCAGCAGCCGCAGAATCTGCAGCCGCCGCCGCTCACCACCCGACAGGTCACCGACCGGCGTCCACTGCTTCTCCTTGGTGAACCCGAACTTCTCGCACAGCTGCCCCGCGGTCATCTCCCGGCCCTTGCCGAGATCCACCCGCTCCCGCACCCGCTGTACGGCCTCCAGCACCCGCAGCGCCGGGTCCAGCTCCGCGACCTCCTGCGACAGGTACGCCAGCTTCACGGTCTTGCCGACCACGATCTTCCCCGCCGCCGGCTGCGCCTCCCCCTCCGTACGCGCCGCCTCGGCCAACGCACGCAGCAACGACGTCTTGCCCGCCCCGTTGACCCCGACCAGCCCGATCCGGTCCCCCGGCCCCAGCTGCCAGGTCAGATGCTTGAGCAGTACCTTCGGCCCGGCCTGGACGGTCACGTCCGCCAGCTCGAATACCGTCTTGCCCAGCCGCGAATTGGCGAACTTCATCAGCTCGGCGGTGTCCCGCGGCGGCGGCACGTCCGCGATCAGCTCGTTGGCCGCCTCGATACGGAACCGCGGCTTGCTCGTACGCGCCGGAGCCCCCCGCCGCAGCCAGGCCAGCTCCTTGCGCATCAGGTTCTGCCGCTTGGCTTCCTCGCTGGCGGCGATCCGTTCCCGCTCGGCACGGGCGAACACGTAGTCGCTGTACCCGCCCTCGTACTCGTGGACGTCCCCGCGCTGCACGTCCCACATCCGCGTGCACACCTGGTCCAGGAACCACCGGTCGTGCGTGACGCACACCAGCGCCGACCGCCGCCCCCGCAGGTGCCCGGCGAGCCACGAGATGCCTTCTACGTCCAAATGGTTGGTCGGCTCGTCCAGCACGATCAGGTCCTGCTCGGCGATCAGCAGTTTCGCCAGCGCGATCCGCCGCCGCTCACCACCCGACAGCGGCCCGATCACGGTGTCCAGCCCCTGCCCCAGCCCCGGCAGGTCCAGCCCGCCGAACAGCCCGGTCAGCACATCGCGGATCTTCGCATTGCCCCGCCACTCGTGATCCGCGAGATCACCGATCACCTCATGGCGCACGGTCGCGGCCGGGTCCAGCGAATCGTGCTGCGTCAGCACCCCCAGCCGCAGCCCGCTGTTGTGCGTGACCCGCCCGTCGTCGGCGCCCTCCAGCTTCGCGAGAATCCGGATCAACGTGGTCTTACCGTCGCCGTTACGCCCCACGACGCCGATCCGGTCCCCCTCATTGACGCCCAGGGAAACACCGTCGAGCAGTGCACGGGTCCCGTACACCTTGCCCACGGCTTCCAGATTGACGAGGTTGACGGCCACTCTTCACTCCATCGGTCGGGGTCCTCCCGACAGCCTAGTCGGGTGACAGTGCTCGGCCCCGTGGGCTCGATGGTGCCGAGGAGTGGCCCGGCCCCCACCCACCGGGCAGAAGGCACGGAACGCGCGCCCTCCTAAACGACTGTGGCCCCCGGCACCGGCCCGGCCGCCACCCGGGCGGCGCGGCAGGTCCCGGACGTCAGCAGCGCATCGGCCACGGAGGCCGCCGTGTCAGCGTCCTTGGTCAGGAAGGCGGTGGTGGGGCCGGAACCGGAAACCAGTGCCGCCAGGGCCCCGGCGGTGGTGCCCGCCGTGAGGGTCGCGGCCAGGGACGGCCGCAGCGACAGCGCCGCAGGCTGGAGATCGTTGGCCAGCGCGGGCGCCAAGGCCGTCGCGTCACCGTCCCGCAAGGCGTCCAGAAGCCCCGGCGACGCCTCCGGCTCCGGAACGGCCACACCCTCGCCGAGCCGGTCGAACTCGGCGTAGACGGCCGGCGTGGACAGCCCCCCGTCGGCCACCGCGAACACCCAGTGGAACGTCCCGTCCACCTCCAGCGGCGTCAGCAGCTCTCCCCGCCCACGCCCCAGCGCCGCCCCGCCCACCAGGGAGAACGGCACGTCGCTGCCCAGCTCGGCGCAGATGTCGAGCAGCTCGTCGCGCGAGGCCCCCGTGCCCCACAGCGCGTCGCACGCCACCAGCGCCCCCGCCGCGTCCGCACTGCCGCCGGCCATGCCGCCCGCGACGGGAATGTCCTTGTCGATGTGCAGGTGCACATCAGGCGTGATGCCGTACCGCGCCGCCAGGAGCTCCGCGGCGCGCGCGGCCAGGTTCGTACGGTCGAGCGGCACACGGTCGGTGTCCGGCCCGGCGGCGGTGACGCGGAGGGACGACGCACGCGTCGCCGTGACCTCGTCGTACAGCCCCACGGCCAGGAAGACGTTGGCCAGGTCGTGGAAGCCGTCCGGTCGCGCGCCCCCGACGGCGAGCTGGACGTTGACCTTGGCGGGTACGCGGACGGTGACGGGCGCGGTCACGCGGCACCCTCCTCGCGAGCGGGCCGGTGCTCGGCGATACGGGCGAACTCCTCCACCGTCAGCGCCTCACCGCGTGCCTGCGGCGACACACCCGCGGCGACCAGCGCCGCCTCGGCGGCAGCCGCGGACCCGGCCCACCCCGCCAACGCCGCCCGCAACGTCTTGCGCCGCTGCGCGAACGCCGCGTCCACGGCGGCGAAGACCTCGTCACGGCTCGCGGTGGTCTCGACCGGCTTCTCGCGCCGGACGAGCGAGACCAGCCCGGAGTCGACGTTCGGCGCCGGCCAGAACACGTTGCGCCCGATCGCCCCGGCCCGCTTGACCTCCGCGTACCAGTTGGCCTTGACCGACGGCACGCCGTACACCTTGTTGCCGGGCCGGGCCGCGAGCCGGTCGGCGACCTCGGACTGGACCATGACCAGGGTGCGGTCGATGGTCGGGAACGTGGCGAGCATGTGGAGCAGCACCGGCACCGCGACGTTGTACGGAAGGTTGGCGACCAGCGCGGTGGGCGCGGGTCCGGGCAGCTCCCGCACCAGCATCGCGTCGCTGTGCACCAGCGCGAAGCGGTCGGCGCGGGCGGGCAGCCGGGCCTCGACGGTGGAGGGCAGCGCGGCGGCCAGGACGTCGTCGATCTCGACGGCGGTGACCCGGTCGGCGGCCTCCAGCAGTGCCAGGGTCAGCGAGCCGAGCCCGGGTCCGACCTCGACGACCACGTCGTCCGGCCGGACCCCGGCGGTGCGCACGATGCGCCGGACGGTGTTGGCGTCGATGACGAAGTTCTGGCCGCGCTGCTTGGTGGGGCGTACGCCCAGCGCGGTGGCCAGTTCGCGGATGTCGGCGGCGCCCAGGAGGGGGCCGGGCTCGTCGGTGGGGCTGCTGTTGCTCACCCGTGCAGCTTACGGCGCGCCGGCCCGGGGTCGCCGCCACCGGCCGCCCGCCACCGGCCCGCGCCCCGCGCCGCCCCTCACTCGTGCAGCCTGCGCCCGCACACCGGCCAAGGGCTCGCCCCCCGGCTGATGTACAGCTTCTTCGCCCGGTAGGTCTGCTCCCGGGCCGGCGCGTCCTGCGGCCGTCCGTTCCCGCCCAGGCCGCGCCAGGTGCCGCTGTCGAACTGGTACAGCCCGCCGTACGTGCCGGACGCGTCCACCGCGTCCGCCCGGCCGCCCGCCTCGCACTCGGCGAGCGCGCCCCAGTTCAGGTGGTCGGCGCCGTCGACGCTCATCGGCATCGGCTTGGTGCCGACGTGCACGATCCGGTCGCGCGGCTCGCGGACGACCTCCGAGCCGACCTTCTTGGGCTTCTGCTGGACGCCGTTGACCGTACGGACCTCGTAGGTCAGGCGGCGTACGCCGGGCTGTCCCTGGCGGACCACGGTCTCGGTGCCCTTGAAGAGCGTCGGGTCGGCCCGCTTGACCGTTTCGAACGGGATGGTCACCTCGCGGACCTTCTCGGCGCCGGTGATGCGCAGCACGGAGACGGTCTGCCCGTCGCGCGGGAAGGACTCGGGCGCCACGGAGGTCGTGTCCTCGCCGCGCAGCACGATGCCTGCCTGGTCGAGGGCTTCGCTGACGGTGGCGGCGTTGGTGCGGACGGTGTGTTCGCGGCCGTCGGCGACGAAGGTGACGCTGCGTTCGGTGCGGACGTCGAGGTCGAGGCCGTTGCGGCCGATGGGCCGGCCGGGGTCGGCGGACAGGTAGGCGCCTTCGGGGCGGACGCCGAGCTGGCGCAGCGCGCCGCCGACGGTCTCGGCGGTCGTCCAGACCTGGCGGCGTTCGCCGTCGAGGGTGAGGCGGACCGGCCGTCCGTAGCGGACGGTGATCTCGTCGCCGCTGGTCAGCGCGGCGTCGGCGGCGGGTTCGACGAGGTCGTGCTCGCCGACCTGCACGTCCTCGTCGGCGAGCAGGTCGCCGACGTCGGCGGCGAAGGTGTGCAGGGTACGGGGTTCGCCGTCCACGTCGATGCGGACGGCCTTGTCGTGGGCGATGAACGCGGAGGTGCCGCCGGCGAGGAACGCCACGACGAGGGCTTGCGGGAGCAGACGGCGGCGGGTTTCGGTGCTGTCGGCGCCGCGGCGGTCGACGCCGTTGAACCGGCCGGTCATGCCGCGCCGGTGGGCGGTGCCGCGGGCGGCCCGGCGGGCGGCGGCCCGGCCCGGCTGGGGCGGGGGTCCTCCTGGCCGGAGGCCGGGGGAAGGTACGCCGGCGAGGTCGTCGCGCAGCGGCACCAGCGGCCCCTGGTGCGGTACGCGTCCGGGCGGCGCGGCGGACGTCTGGGAGGCGGCGGTGGCGGGCGCTTCCCCCTCCTCGTCCGCGCCGGGCCCGGCGGGCCCGGCCGACGCGTCCTGCGACCGCGGCTGCGGCGGGGGCTGCTGCTGCGCCGGCAACGGTGGCTGCCGGGCATCCTCGGTGTCGCGCGCCGGGTACGGATACGCCGGGGCGGCCCCGTATCCGTACGTCTCGTACACGTCGTACGGTCCGTACTCGCCATACGCGCTGTACGCTCCGCGCTCCGCGTACGCCCCATACCCCGCGTGCTCCGCGTACGGGGCGTACGCCCCGTACGCCCCGTACGACGCGTACCTCCCGTACGGGTCGGGATTCTCGACGGCTGTGTCACGCGGCGGCTCGGCGCTCGGTCCGTGTCCGCCGTGCGCGACGCGGTGGCTGCCCTGCGAATGAGTCACGACGCTCCACGTGCCACGGGTCCGGGTTGTCGGGCCGGAATGTAGCGGAGCGCCGGTGACTCTCCAAAGCGGACCCGCTACACAGTGTCGTCGCGCTATTGTGCCGCGCCCGAGTCCGGGGGCCGCTCAATAGCCGAAGGCGCGCGCCGTATTGACGGCCACGGCGGTGGCCAGCGCGTCCTCCGTCATCCCCTTGACCTCGGCCATGGCCCGCAGCGTGACCGGAATGAGATACGGGGCGTTAGGCCGTCCGCGGTATGGGGCGGGGGTGAGGAAGGGCGCGTCGGTCTCGACGAGCACCAGTTCGGGCGGGGCGACGGCGAGCGCGTCGCGCAGCGGCTGGGCGTTCTTGAAGGTGACGTTGCCCGCAAAGGACATGAAGTAGCCGGCCTCGGCGCAGACCTTGGCCATCTCGGCGTCGCCCGAGTAGCAGTGGAAGACGACGGTGTCCGGCGCGCCCTCTTCGCGCAGGATCCGCAACACGTCGTCGTGCGCCTCGCGGTCGTGGATCACCAGGGCCTTGCCGTGCCGCTTGGCGATCTCGATGTGGGCGCGGAAGGAGCGCTGCTGGGCGGCCATGCCGTCGGGGCCGGTGCGGAAGCGGTCCAGGCCGGTCTCCCCGACGCCACGGACGTGCGGCAGGGCGGCCAGGGCGTCGATCTCGGCGAGCGCCGCGTCGAGGGCGGCGTCCCCGCCCGCCTCCCGGGCACCCTGGCGCGACCATCCGTCCGGATCGCCGAGGACGATGCGCGGGGCTTCGTTCGGATGCAGCGCGACCGTCGCGTGCACGGCCTCGTACGCGGCGGCGGTCTCCGCGGCCCAGCGCGAGCCGTTCACGTCGCAGCCCACCTGGATGACGGTGGTCACGCCGACCGAGGCTGCCTTGGCGAGGGCGTCCTCGACCGGAGTCTTGGGGGAACCTCCCAGCGGTGGCTGGGGGAGCATGTCCAGATGGGTGTGCGAGTCCGCCACCGCCACCCGAAGCGGTTCGGGCAGTGGCGGCGGCGCGTCCTTGGTCGTACTGCTCATGGCCGCGATCCTACGAGGGGCCGGTGACAGCCACCGGGCGGGACCGCGGCCGCCGGATCACCTGCGGGGCCGGATCCCGGTCACCTGCGGTGCTGGAAGGGGTGCAGCAGGTCGGCGAGGTGCCAGTGGTGCCGTTCGCGGTGGCCGTCCGCGCCGGCGCCGTCACCCGCGCTGCCGCTCTGCTGCGGCACCGTTCCCGCGGCCGCGCCCGCGTGGCCTTCGGCGGCGCCCGCGGAGGGCTGCGCGTACAGGCCGGCCATCGCCTTGGAGATCATCGAGACCTGTCCGGCCCGCATGATGCGCACGACGTGGCCGCCGCAGTTCAGGCAGGCGGGCCGGGTCAGGGGGGAAGGTACGCGCTCGCCGTCCGTGTAGTACACACAGTGCGTGCGCCCGTCCGCGTCGACGTGGTGCCGTATTTCGTACGACTGCTCCCAGCCGTGGCCGCAGCTCATGCACGCGAAGGCGTACGCCTCGTGTGCAGGGGGGTCGGTCCTGGGGGTGGGGTGGGCGCCGGTGGTGATACCCGGCGTACGCGCGATGTCACTCATAGCCGCTCCTCTTGCCCGCTGGACAAGGTCTCCGGGGACGAACGTCCCACCTCCCAGTGGACGCCTTTCCCGGCGGTGGCGCAGCAGAGCCTCCCAGCTGTTGGCGCAGATTTGGCAGGACGCAGAGACTCGGCCCCGCTGCGCGGCCCACGTTTTACCTTCCAGGCTAGTCATTTACCTTCAGGTGGTCCCGTCCGCGCCGCATTCTTTGCCGCCACGACGGCATCGAAGACCTCCCTCTTGGGCAGGCCGGTCTCGGCGGCGACGGCGGCGATGGCCTCCTTGCGGCGCTCCCCCGCCTCCTCCCTGACGTGTACGCGGCGCACGAGTTCGTCGGGGCCCAGGTCCTGCGGGCCGGTCTCGGGGGCGCCCTCGACGACGATGGTGATCTCACCGCGTACGCCGTCCGCCGCCCACGTGGCCAGCTCCGCCAGCGGCCCGCGCCGGACCTCCTCGTAGGTCTTGGTCAGCTCGCGGCAGACCGCGGCGCGGCGGTCGGCGCCGAGGATCTCGCTCATGGCGGCGAGGGTGTCGTCGAGGCGGTGCGGGGCCTCGAAGTAGACGAGGGTGCGGCGTTCGGCGGCCACCTCGCGCAGCCGGGAGCGGCGTTCGCCGGACTTGCGGGGCAGGAAGCCCTCGAAGCAGAACCGGTCCACGGGCAGGCCGGAGACGGCGAGCGCGGTGAGCACCGCGCTGGGGCCCGGCACCGCGGTGACCTTGATGCCGCGCTCCACGGCGGCGGCGACCAGCCGGTAGCCGGGGTCGGAGACGGAGGGCATGCCGGCGTCGGTGACGAGCAGGACGCGGGCACCGGCTTCGAGGGCGTCGGCCAGCTCGGGGGTGCGGGCCGCCTCGTTGCCCTCGAAGTACGACACGACGCGGCCGGTCGTGTGCACGCCGAGCGCCTGGGTCAGGCGGCGCAGCCGCCGGGTGTCCTCGGCGGCGATCACCTCGGCCGCCGCCAGTTCGGCGGCGAGCCGCGGCGGCGCGTCCGCGACGTCGCCAATGGGCGTCCCTGCAAGTACCAGCGTTCCAGTCACGCCCCCATCCTCCCAGCCGTACGGCGGGGCGCGTTCCGGCGGCGGCGCCGTGCGCGCGGTACGGCCGTTCCGGCGGCGGCGCCGCACACGGCCCACGGTGCCCGTACGCCCCGCCGGCACCGGTCCCGGCGGCCCGGCCGCGCGGCCCCCGCGTCCCGCACAGACCGCTTCCCTACGATGGGCCGGTGACGAGTGACACCGCGACAGACGCCGACCGCGCCGAGGAGACCGCCGGGCAGCCCCGCCGGTGGCAGCGCAGGCTGCGCCGGTTCGGATACGCCGGCCGGCCGCAGGCCGACGCCCGTGAGCGGCTGGTGCCGGCGTTCCCCGAGCCGAAGACGCGGGTGTGGACCGTGCTGGGCCTGGGCCCGGCCGCCGCCGGCCGGCTGGCGCGCTGGTCGGGCTGGGGCGGGCCGCTGCTGGTCGCGCTCTTCGCCGGCCTGCTGCGGTTCTGGAACCTGGGCAGCCCGGCGAAGGTGATATTCGACGAGACGTACTACCCCAAGGACGCCTGGTCGCTGCTGCAGTACGGGTACGAGGGGACCTGGGCGAAGAACGCCAACGACGCGCTGGTGGCCCACCCGCCGGAGATCCTGCTCTCGCCCGAGCACTCGTACGTCGTCCACCCGCCGCTGGGCAAGTGGATGATCGCACTGGGTGAATGGGCGTTCGGGATGAACCCCTTCGGCTGGCGGTTCACGGTCGCGCTGCTCGGCACGCTGTCGGTGCTGATGATCTGCCGCATCGGCCGCCGGCTGCTGCGCTCGACGGCGCTGGGCTGCCTGGCGGGCGTCCTGCTGGCGGTGGACGGCCTGCACTTCGTGATGAGCCGTACCGCGCTGCTGGACCTCATCGTCATGTTCTGGGTGGTGGCGGCGTTCGGCTGTCTGCTGGTGGACCGGGACCGCACCCGGGCCCGGCTGGCTGCGGCGCTGCCGGCCGGTACGGACGGGCTGGCGCGGCCGGACGAGACGGTGGGCGACCGGCTGCGGCTGGGCTGGCGGCCGTGGCGGCTGGCGGCCGGGGTGTGCCTGGGCCTGTCCGCCGCGAGCAAGTGGAACGGCCTGTACTACCTGGCGGCGTTCGCCGTGCTGTCGGTGCTGTGGGACGTGGCCTCGCGGCGCACCGCGGGCGCCCGGCACCCCGTACGCGCGGTGCTGCGCCGCGACCTGGTGCCCGCCTTCGTGGCGACCGTCGTGGTCGGCATGGCCGCGTACCTGGCGACGTGGACCGGCTGGCTGGTCACCAAGGGCGGTTACTACCGCGACTGGGCCACCGCCACGCCGGAAGGGCGCGCGGGCGGCTGGCAGTGGCTGCCGGACTGGCTGCGCAGCCTGTGGCACTACGAGACGGAGGTCTACGACTTCCACAAGGGCCTGTCCACGCCGCACACCTACCAGTCCAACCCCTGGAGCTGGCTGGTGCAGGGCCGCCCCGTCTCGTACTTCTACGAGGACCCCAAGATGGGCCACGACGGCTGCACGGCGGCCGAGGGCTGCGCGCGGGAAGTCCTCGCGCTGGGCACGCCCCTGCTGTGGTGGGCGGGCTGCTTCGCGCTGCTGTACGTGCTCTACCGCTGGCTGTTCAAGCGGGACTGGCGGGCGGGCGCCGTCGCCTGCGGCATCGCCGCGGGCTACCTGCCCTGGTTCCTGTACCAGGACCGGACGATCTTCCTGTTCTACGCGGTGGTGTTCGTGCCGTTCCTGTGCCTGGCGCTGGCCATGATGACCGGCGCGATCCTCGGCCCGCCGGGGTCGAGCGAACGGCGGCGCGCGGTCGGCGCGGTCGGCGCCGGGGTCCTCGTCCTGCTCATCATCTGGAACTTCATCTACTTCTACCCGCTCTACACGGGCCAGCCGATCCCCAAGAGCGCCTGGCACAACCGGATGTGGTTCGACACCTGGGTGTAGCTGCCGAAACGGCCTGCCCGGCCGGACCGCCGCCGCCACCGGCCACACCACCGCACGACACCAAGCCCAGCATCGGCTTAAGCGCGAGGCTGTCGTCGGTACCGGCCGCGGGGAGCCCGACACGTAGGGGCAGTCTGCCGCATCGGACATGACGTGCCGCGTGGAATCGGGCTTACCCCGGCCCACGAATGACGGACCTGCACGTTCGCCCCCTTTCCGGCACGGACATATGCAGAGTCGAGCACGGTATGCACGCACTGAGGCCCACGGGCCAGCCGGTCCCCAAGAGCGCCTGGCACAACCGGATGTGGTTCGGCACCTGGGCCCAGGGCACGACACGACCGGGAGCCGTACGCCGAAGAGCGCGCCGACCGCGCATGGAAGTGGTCGCCCCGCAGCGCCCGCAGCACCGGCCGCCCCGGGAGCCCCGTTCGTCGGAGGCGCCGCGGACGCCGCCGGCGTCACGCGCGTCACGCACGTCTCGCGCGTCACAGGGCCGAACCGTACTGCCGCACCCCGTGTCCCATAGAGTGCGCTGCACGTTCTTGTGTGCGTGCTGAAGAACGAGGATTCGGGAGGGGATCGGTGACATGCGCCGTGAGGTGAGGTACGGGCTGATCGGCGGGGCGGTGGCCCTGGTCCTGGGCGGCGTCGGCGGCTACACGCTGCTCGGCGGGTCCGGCGACGGTGATCAGGCCCAGGAAGTCCGCGCGGCCCGGGACGGCAAGCCCGGCGACGGCGCGCCCGAGGTCAAGTCCGGTCCGCTGTCCGCCGGGGAAGTGACCGGCACCGCGGGCAAGTTCCTCGACGCCTGGAAGGCGGGCGCCGCGGACCGGGCCGCCGCCCTCACGGACGACGCGAAGGCGGCCGGCGCCGGTCTGGCCGCGTACCCGAAGCAGACCCACTTCACGGACCTGAAGCTCACCCCGGGCAAGGCCACCGGCGACAAGGTCGCCTACACGGTCACCGCCCAGATCTCGTACAAGAACCTGAAGGCACCGGTTTCGTACGCCACTTCACTGACCGTCAAGCGCGACAAGGAGACCGGAGAGCCGCGTATCGCCTGGGCGCCGAGCATCCTGCACCCGAAGCTGGGCAAGGGCGACGTGCTGCGGACCGGTGAGTCCGAGGCGCCGCCCATCAGGGCCGTGGACCGCAACGGCGCCGAGCTGACCAAGGAGGCGCACCCGGCGCTGGCCGGGGTGCTGGACAGCCTGCGCGACAAGTACGGCAAGAAGACCGACGGCAAGCCCGGCGTGGAGCTGTTCATCCACCGGGCGGCCGGCGACAAGGCGACCCAGCAGCCCGACGAGACGCTGAAGGTGCTCTCCAAGGGCAAGCCGGGCACCTTGAAGACCACGCTGGACGCCAAGGTGCAGGCGGCGGCGGAGAAGGCGGTCAAGGGCAAGCCGAAGGCGTCCGCGGTCGCCCTCAAGCCGAGCACCGGCGAGATCCTGGCCATCGCCAACTCTCCGGAGAAGGGCTTCAACACCGCCACCCAGGGCTCGCTGGCGCCCGGCTCGACGATGAAGGTCGTCACGGCCTCGATGCTCATCGACAAGGGGCTCACCGCGCCGGGCAAGCCGCACCCGTGCGAGAAGTTCGTGACGGTCGGCGGCTGGAAGTTCCAGAACCTGAACAAGACCGAGATCAAGAACGGCACCTTCGCGCAGAGCTTCGCCGCCTCCTGCAACAACGCGTTCATCTCGATGGCGCCCAAGCTCCAGAACGACGACCTGACGAAGCAGGCGCGCGACGTCTTCGGCATCGGCCTGAACTGGCAGACGGGCATCCCGACCTTCGACGGCGCGGTGCCGGTGCAGAGCGACGCGCAGATGGCCGCCTCGCTGATCGGGCAGGGCGGGGTGCGGATGAACCCGCTGACCGTCGCCTCGGTCGCGGCCACCGTGCAGAACGGCGGCTTCCACCAGCCGTACGTCGTCGCGCCCTCGCTGGACGGCCGGGCGCTGGCCAAGGCCCCGCGGGCGATGAAGCCGGGCACCGCGTCCGCGCTGAAGTCGCTGATGAAGCTGACCGCCACGTCCGGTACGGCGGCGGAGGCGATGTCCGGGCTCAGCGGTGACATCGGCGCGAAGACCGGTTCGGCGGAGGTCGACGGGCAGGAGAAGCCGAACGCCTGGTTCACCGCCTACCGCGGCGACATCGCGGCGGCGGCCGTCGTCCCGGCCAGCGGCCACGGCGGCTCGAACGCGGGCCCGGTCGTCCGCTCGATCCTGTCGGCGGGCTGAGGCCCGCACGCGGGCGCGGCCCCGGGGTGATCTCGCACACCCCTTCCGCACACCATCGCATGGCCCGTACAGCTACAGCTAGCGTGCGGGCCATGCGCCATTTCCCGTACGGTCACCAAGCCCTCCGCCCACCGGCCCCCGGCGCCGCCGGCCGGGCCCCGGCCCCGTACGCCCGGAGCCGGGCGTACGGCCCGCGCGGGCGGACCGCATGAGCCCCCTGGTCGTCGCGGCGGTCCTGGTCGCCGCCGTCACGCACGCCGGCTGGAACGCGATCGCCCACCACATCAAGGACCAGCTGATCGCCTTCACGCTGGTCGGCGGCGGTGGCGCGGTCTGCGGCGCGGTGCTGGCCTGCTTCACGCCGCTGCCCGCGGCCGGGGCGTGGCTGCCGCTCGTCGGCTCCGCCGTGCTGCACGTCGTCTACCAGGTGCTGCTGATGCAGTCGTTCCGGCTGGGCGAGTTCGGGCAGATGTATCCCATCGCGCGGGGCACCGCCCCGCTCGTCGTCACGGTGCTGGCCGCCGTCTTCGTCGGGGAGCTGCCCGACGCCTGGGGCCTGGCCGGTGTCGCGCTCGCCTCGGCGGGCCTGGTCGGTGTGGCGCTGTGGGGCATCCGGGGCTCCGGTACGAAGCCGCACTGGCCGGCCATCGTCGCCGCGCTCGCCACCGGGCTGGCCATCGCCTCGTACACGACGGTGGACGGCGTGGGCGTCCGCGCCTCCGGCACGCCGCTGGGCTACATCGCCTGGCTGATGATTCTCGAAGGCCTGGCGATCCCCGCGTACGCGCTGGCCACCCGGCGGCGCGCGCTCCTCGCCCAGCTCCGCCCGGTGGCGCTGCGCGGCGCGGCCGGCGGTCTGCTGTCCGTCTTCGCCTACGGCCTGGTCCTGTGGGCCCAGACGCGCGCCCACCTGGCGCCGGTCGCCGCGCTGCGCGAGTCCTCGATCATCGTCGGCGCGGCCATCGGCACCCTCTTCTTCAAGGAACGTTTCGGCGCCCCACGCCTGGTGGCGGCGGGGCTGATGGTCGCGGGCATCGCGCTGATGCTGCGCTAAGGGGTCTCCTGCGGATCGCCGCGCAGCGCCCGGCTCAGGGACGTGTTGGCGATGAGGATGCCGCCGTCCACCGGGAGCGTGACGCCGGTGATCCAGGCGGCGTCGGAGGAGGCCAGGAAGGCCACCGCCGCGGCGATGTCGTCGGGGCGGCCGACGCGGCCCAGAGGGTATTCGGCCGCGGCGCGCTCCAGTGCCGCGGGGCGGTCTTCCCAGTTGGGGGTGTCGACCGTGCCCGGCGCGACCAGGTTGACCCGTACGCCCCGCCCGGCCGCCTCGCCCGCGAGGGTGCGGGTGAGGGAGGCCAGACCGGCCTTGGCGGCACTGTAGGCGTGGTTGCCGAAGTCCTGCTCGCCGTTGACCGAGCCGACGCTGACGATCGCGCCGCGGCCGCCGGCGGCGGCCAGGTGGGGCAGTGCGGCCCGGGCGCAGCGGAACGCGCCGTTGAGGGTGACGTCCAGGTCGCCGGCCCAGTCCTCGTCCCGGTGGTCCTCGAAGCGCGGCGGGTCGGGCAGGCACCGGTAAGCGTTGTTGACGAGCACGTCGAGCCCGCCGAAGCGCCGTACGGCGTGCGTGACGGCCGTCTCGACGGCGGTACGGTCCGCGACGTCGCAGGCGAGGGCCTCGGCGGTGCCGCCGCTGCCGCGTACGGCGGTGTCCTCGCGGATGCGCGCGGCCGCTTTCCCGGCCCGGCCGCCGTCCAGGTCGGTGACCAGGACCCGGGCTCCTTCGGCGGCGAGCCGCCGGGCGGTGGCCTCGCCGATGCCCCGGCCGGCACCGGTGATCAGAACGCTGTAGCCGTCGAATCGCCTCATGCGTCCACCTTGGCGCACGGGCCCCACGGGCAACAGGCCGCGGTACGGGCCGGGCGGGCCTGGGCGGGCTCGGGCGGGCCCGGGATCAGTACCGTTTCGGCGCCGGCTTCGGCTTCTCGCCGCGTACGGACGGCTGGTCCGCGTTGACCTCCTCGGCGCTGCGGTCCCGCTCGCTGTCCAGCGGCTTCGGCCGGTCCTCGGCGGGCCCGGCCTCCCGGGGGTCCTTCATCTTGCGCTCGTCACCCATGTCGACTCCTTCGTGCCGGTCGGCGCACGGTCAGGGCGTACGAGTGCCCCGGGAGCCACGGGCGACACTTCCGCCCGCACGACGGGGGGCCGCCCCGCGCCTCAGGAGTCGAGGGCGGCGCGCAGGGCCCGTACGAGGGCCTGGGCCCGGGGGTCGGCCGTCACGTTCTGCTGCATGCCGTTGGTGACGTAGCCGAAGGCCGTTTCGGACTCGGGGTCGGCGAAGGCCAGGCAGCCGCCGCGGCCGGGGTGGCCGAAGGAGCCGGGGGCCAGGAGGGGCGAGGCGGGCCCGTGCAGCATGTAGCCGAGGCCGAAGCGGGTGGTGATGACGAGGGTGCGGTCGGGGCCCGCGGACTCCTCCGTGCGGGCCAGGGTGAGCGTGGCGGGCGCGAAGAGGCGGGGGTGGCCGTCGACCGGGCCGATCAGCGCCGCGTAGCAGCGGGCCAGGGCGCGGGCGGTGGCGATGCCGTTGGAGGCGGGGAGTTCGGCGGCACGGTAGGTGTCGGCGTTCTCGTCGGGGGCCGGGGTGATGGCGCCGAAGGCGCGCCGGGTGAGGGAGGCGGGGTCGCGGTAGGCGTCGGCGACGTTGCGTTTGGGGCGGACGCGCAGGCCGGCCGCGGCGGGCGGGACCGGTGCCTCGATGTCGGCCAGGCGGCCGGTGCGGGCGCGCGCGTCGGCGGGGGCGCCGACCCACAGTTCCAGGCCGAGGGGCCCGGATATCTCGTCGGCGATCCAGGTGCCGATGGTGCGGCCGGTGACCCGCCGGACCAGTTCGGCCAGCAGCCAGCTGTAGGTCTGGGCGTGGTAGCCGTGCTCGGCGCCGGGGGTCCAGGCGGGGGCCTGGGCGGCGAGGGCGGCGGGGCCGCTGACGCCGTCGACGGCCTGCTCGGGGGTGAGCGGGGTGTCCAGGACGGGCAGTCCGGCGCGGTGCGAGAGGAGGTGGCGGACCAGGACGCGTTCCTTGCCGGCGGCCTTGAACTCGGGCCAGTACGTGCCGACGGGCGCGTCCAGGTCGAGCAGGCCGCGCTGGTGCAGCAGGAGCGGGACGATGGCGGCGACGCCCTTGGTGGCGGAGCGGATGACCTGGGCGGTGTCCGCCTCCCAGGGGGCGGCGCCGTCCGGTGTGCCCGCCTCGGGGCGGTCGGCGTCCCGGCTGCCGCCCCACAGGTCGACGATCTTGCGCCCGTGCCGGTAGACGGCGACAGCCGCGCCGCGCTCGCCGCGCCGCGCGAAGTTGGCCGCAAAGGCGTCCCGGACCGGCTCGAAGCCGTCCGCGACCGTGCCCTGGACGTCCACCACTGTTTCCCGCTTCCCACTCATCCGTCGCGTTTGTGACCTATCAATGGTGCAACGCGCGGATCAGTGCTGGTGACCAGGGGCGGCGGCGGACGCCGTGTGCGGGGGCCCGGTCAGGGCGTGGGGATCGTCACAGAGCGCGGATCGAATCCGAAGGGCAGTTCGAGCCGGTGCGCGGTCATCAGCTCCGTGTCGCCCAGCAGGTCCTGGGTGGGCCCGTCGGCGGCGATGACGCCTTCGGACAGCACGACGGCGCGCGGGCACAGTTCGAGCGCGTACGGCAGGTCGTGCGTGACCATCAGCACCGTCACGTCCAACGCGCGCAGGATGTCGGCGAGTTCGCGGCGGGAGGCGGGGTCGAGGTTGGAGGACGGCTCGTCCAGGACGAGGATCTCGGGGCGCATGGCGAGGACGGTGGCGACCGCGACCCGGCGGCGCTGTCCGAAGGAGAGGTGGTGCGGCGGGCGGTCGGCGTACTCCGCCATGCCGACGCGGCCCAGCGCCTCGGCGACCCGCGCCGCCAGTTCGGTGCCGCGCAGCCCGGCCGCGGCGGGCCCGAAGGCGACGTCCTCGCGGACGGTGGGCATGAACAGCTGGTCGTCGGGGTCCTGGAAGACGATGCCGACGCGGCGGCGGATCTCGGCGAGGTGGCGCCGGGTGACGGGCAGCCCGGCGACCGTGACGGTGCCGGCGCCGGGCGCGAGGATGCCGTTCAGGTGCAGGACGAGGGTGGTCTTGCCGGCGCCGTTGGGGCCGAGCAGCGCGACCCGCTCGCCGCGGGCCACGGTCAGGTCGACGCCGTAGAGGGCCTGGTGGCCGTCGGGGTAGGCGTAGGCGAGCCCGGCGACCTCCAGGGACGGCGCGGGGATCACCGGTCCCGGTGCGGGTGCGGCGGTACGGGTGGTCACGGGGTCGTTCACAGCGTCCATCCCAGGAGGCATACGGCGAGGGCGGCGGCGGGCAGGGCGGCGGCGCGGGTCCACTGGGCGCCGGTGGCCGCGGCGGCGTCCGGTGCCGGCAGGGTGCCGGTGTAGCCGCGGCTGACCATGGCGAGGTGGACCCGTTCGCCGCGCTCGTAGGAGCGGATGAACAGGGCGCCGGCGGTCTTGGCGAGGACGCCCCAGTGGCGTACGCCGCGTGCCTCGAAGCCGCGGGAGAGGCGGGCGACGCGCATCCGCCGCAGCTCGTCGGCGATGACGTCGCCGTAGCGGATCATGAAGGAGGCGATCTGGACGAGCAGCGGCGGCATCCGCAGCCGTTGCAGGCCGAGCAGCAGGCCGCGCAGGTCGGTGGTGGCGGCGAGCAGGACGGAGGCGGCGACGCCCAGCGTGCCCTTGGCGAGGATGTTCCAGGCGCCCCAGAGGCCGGGCTCGCTCAGCGCCGTCCCCAGGATGTGGACACGCGGTCCGGTGGCGACGAACGGCATCAGGACGGCGAAGGCCACGAACGGCACCTCGATGAGCAGCCGCTTGAGCAGGAACCCGGCGGGCACCCGGGCCGCCGCGGCCACCGCGGCGAGCAGCAGCGCGTACAGGGCGAAGGTCCAGACGGCGGTGCGCGGGGTGGCGACGACGGCCAGGACGAAGCAGAGCACGGCCGCGATCTTGCAGTGCGGGGGCAGGGCGTGCACCGGCGAGTGCCCGTGCCGGTAGAGCTTGTGGGCGTGCCCGGCGCCCATGTCAGGTCGATTCCGGCGTGTGCCGCGGCGGCGCCGGGGCGTCCCCGGCAGTCCGGCCGGTCCCGGCGGTCCCGGCGGTGCCGGCTGCCGCCGCGTCCCGGGCCGCGCCGCGGCGGCGCCGTACGACGACGAAGACGCCGGTGCCGACGGCGAGCGTCGCGCCCACTCCGATCACCCCGGCGAGCCCGCCGCTGATCCGGGGGTCGGCGATGTCCTTGACGCTGTAGTCGGCCAGCGGTGAGTCCTTCGCGGCGTGTTCCTCGGCCTTGGCGTCGATGCCATGGTCCCGGGCGACCTTCTCCAGGCCGTCCGGGCTGGTGGAGGCGTAGTAGCTGACGCCGCCCGCGCAGACGAGCGCGACGGCGACGCCGGCCGGCCAGACGCGCCGGGTGGAGCGCCGGACGGCGGGCCGCTGCGCTCCGCCCGGCTCCGGCGCTCCCGCCGGTTCCGGCTCCCCGGCGGGCGCCCGCTCCTCCGCGTCCGCCGCGGGTCCGGCCAAGGGGGAAGTCCGCAGCTGGAGCGGCTTGGCCAGCCCGCGCGCCCCGTGGACGAGGTCGGGGCGCACGGCGAGGACCGCACCGACGGTCAGTGCGGTGATGGCGGCCTCGCCGATGCCGATGAGGACGTGGACGCCGGTCATCGCCGCGAGGACGGTGCCGATCGGTACGTCGGTGGTGCCGCCCAGCGCGTACAGGCCGGTGAAGGCGACGGCGGCGGCCGGTACGGAGACCACGGCGGCGGTGAAGGAGGCGGCCATGACCGTGCGGCGGCCGCGGGGCAGGACCGTGACCAGCCCGCGGAAGATCCCGTACGCGACGACGGTGGTCACCACCGCCATGTCGGTGATGTTGACGCCGAGTGCGGTCAGCCCGCCGTCCGCGAAGAGCACGGCCTGCATGAGCAGCACGACGGAGACGCAGAGCACGCCGGTGTACGGGCCGACGAGGATGGCGGCCAGCGCGCCGCCCAGCAGGTGGCCGCTGGTCCCGGCGGCGACGGGGAAGTTGAGCATCTGGACGGCGAAGATGAACGCGGCGACCAGGCCGGCGAGGGGTGCGGTGCGTTCGGCGCCGAACGTGTCGGGCCCGGCGCCGCCCAGTTCGCGGCGGGCGCCGCGCAGGCTGACGGCCACGGCGGCTGCGGCGAGGACGCCGGTGGCGGCCGAGACGGGGGCGTCGATGAATCCGTCGGGTACGTGCATGAGGGTCTCCGCTCAGCCGCGCAATGTCTTCATCGTGGCGGTACTGCAAACGGGTCGCAAGAGCGCCAGGGACGCGAAACCGCAACGGCGCGTCACCCCCACAGCAGCAAAAGGTGGCGAACCCGGGCATGGGCGCGAAGGCTTGGGGGCATGACCACGGCCGCCGCGCAAGCCCCCTCCCCCGAGGCGCGGAGCGCTCCGCCCGCGCTCAGCCGCCGCCGTACCAATCTCGTCTTCACCACGATCGTGCTCGGCATGCTGCTGGCCGCCCTGGACCAGACGATCGTGTCCACCGCGCTGCCCACGATCGTGGCGGACCTGGGCGGCGGCGGGCACATGGCGTGGGTGGTGACGGCGTACCTGCTGGCGGAGACCGTCTCGACGGTGCTGGTCGGCAAGTTCGGCGACCTCTTCGGCCGGAAGATCATCTTTCAGGTCAGCGCGGTGGTCTTCGTCGCCGGCTCGGTCCTGGCCGGCGCCTCGGCCTCGATGCTGATGCTGGTCGCGGCCCGCGCCGTGCAGGGCATCGGCGGCGGCGGGCTGATGGTGACGGCGATGGCGCTGATCGCGGACGTCATCCCGCTGCGCGAGCGCGGCAAGTACCAGGGCGCGCTGGGCGCGGTGTTCGGCGTGACCACGGTCGTCGGGCCCACCCTGGGGGGCCTGTTCACCGACCACGCGTCCTGGCGCTGGTGCTTCTACGTCAACATCCCCATCGCGATCGTCATGGTCGTCATGGCGGCGCGTACGGTCCCGGTGGTGCGGGCCGCGGTGCGCCCGGTGATCGACTACATCGGCATCGTGCTGGTCGCGCTGGGCGCCTCCGGCCTGGTCCTGGGCCTGGAGTGGGGCGGCAACGAGTACGCCTGGAGCTCACCCGTCACCATCGGCCTGTTCGTCGGCTCGGCGGTGCTGCTGGCGGCCTTCGTCTTCGTGGAGCTGCGGGCCAAGGAGCCCATGCTCCCCATGCACCTGTTCCGCAATCCGGTCTTCACCGTCTGCTCGGTGCTCAGCTTCATCGTCGGCTTCGCGATGCTCGGCGCGATGACGTACCTGCCGACCTACCTCCAGTTCGTGGACGGGGTCTCGGCGACCATGTCGGGCGTACGGACGCTGCCGATGGTCGTGGGGCTGCTGGGCACCTCGATGCTCTCCGGTGTCGTCGTCAGCCGCACCGGCCGCTACCGGGTCTTCCCCATCATCGGTACGGGCGTGATGGCGCTCGGCCTGTACCTGATGTCGACCATGGGCGCGGACACCGGCGTGTGGCTGGAGTCGCTGTACATGTTCGTGCTCGGCCTCGGCATCGGGCTGGCCATGCAGGTGCTGACCATCGCCGTGCAGAACACGGTGAATTACCACGAGCTGGGCTCGGCGACCTCCGGCGTGACCTTCTTCCGTACCCTCGGCTCGTCCTTCGGCACGGCCGTCTTCGGCACGCTCTACAGCAACCGGCTGGACCCCAACCTCAAGTCGGCGCTGGCCGAGGCGCCGGGCGTGCCGCCGCAGGCCGCCGCGAGCCCGCAGGCCCTGCACCAACTGCCCGTGGCGCAGGCCAGGCCGGTGATCGACGCGTACGCGGACACCGTCAACCACGTCTTCCAGTGGGTGGTGCCGGTCGCGCTGGCCGGGTTCGTGGTGGCGTGGTTCCTCAAGGAGGTGCCGCTGCGCGACAGCGCGCGGGCGGCCGCGGGGGACCTGGGCGAGGGCTTCGCCGCGCCCGACTCCACCGATTCCGACCAGCAGTTGGAGCGTGCGGTGGCGCGCGCGATGCGCAAGGCGGAGGGCCCGGTGAGCCTGGAGGTGCTGGCCGCGTCCGGCAGTCCGCTCACGCCCGGCCAGGCGTGGGCGCTGGGCCAGATCCACTGGCGTACGCGCATCCACGGCGAGACGTCGCTGCCCGCCGTCGCGCAGGCGCACCGGATGCCGGACGAGGTGCTGGAGCCGGTCTTCACCCGGGCGGTGTCGGCCGGGTACGCGCGGCACGACGGCGGGCGGCTGGTCCTGACCGAGGCGGGCCGCGCCGAGATCGACCGGCTGATCGTCGCCTGGCGCGACTGGCTGGACGAGCGGCTGGAGGGCTGGACCGCCGAGGACCCGGAGGACCGCGCCAAGCTGGCGCGGGCGCTGGACAACATGGCGGCGCGGCTGCTGGACGAGGACTCCTCACACCGGGAGCGCACGGCGGTGTGAGGCGGCGTGCACGGGCGTCAGGCCCTCTGGACCGCTGCCACGGACCGGAGTTAGGTTACTGGGGCAACCACCTGCCCTCTCGGGAGGTTCCGGCGACCGTGACAGCAACCGTTCAGGGCACCTGCGCCCCCGGGTTCGAGAACGTACGGGCCGAGTTCGAGCGCAACTTCACCGAGCGCGGTGAGGTCGGCGCGGCGTTCGCGGTGACCCTCGACGGCGAGTTCGTCGTCGATCTGTGGGGCGGGCACGCCGACGCCGCCACCACCCGCCCGTGGGAGCGCGACACCCTGGTCAACGTGTACTCCACCAGCAAGGGCATGACCGCCCTGTGCGCCCACCTGCTCGCCGACCGCGGCGAGTTGGGCCTCGACGCACCCGTCGCCCGGTACTGGCCCGAGTTCGCGCAGGCCGGCAAGGCGGACGTGCCGGTGCGCTGGCTGCTGTCCCACCGCGCGGGCCTGGTCGGGCCGCGCGAGCGCCTGACACCCGAGGACGTGTACGACTGGGAGAAGACCTGCGCGGTGCTGGCGGCCACCGAACCGTGGTGGGAGCCGGGCAGCGCGCAGGGCTACCACGCCGTCAGCTTCGGCTTCCTGGTCGGCGAGGTCGTACGCCGCGTCTCCGGCGTCTCGCTCGGCACCTTCCTGCGTACGGAGATCACCGGGCCGCTCGGCGCCGACCTGTACATCGGCACGCCCGCCGAAGAGCACGCCCGCTGTGCCCAGTTGATCGGTCCGGGCGGCGGCGGTTTTCTCGGCGACGCCTTCCCGGAACTGCCCGAAGGGCCGGTGCGGTCCCTGGACGCCTACCCGATGGCCGCGTTCGCCCTCGCCATGAACCATCTGCCGCTGGGCGACGTGAACAGCGCCGCCTGCCGTTCCGCCGAGATCCCCGCCGGCAACGGCAACGCCACCGCCCGCGGCCTGGCGGCGGTCTACCGCGCCCTGGCCGGCGGCGAACTGGTCGGCCCCGGCACCCTCGCCGCGATGCGGGAGCCGCAGAGCCGCCCCGGCGAGACCGACCTGGTGCTCGGCGGCATTCTGGCGAACGACCTGCCGTTCACCTGGGCCACCGGGTACATGCTCAACTCGTCCGGGTACTTCGGCACCAACCCGGCCGCCTTCGGCCACGGTGGCGCGGGCGGCTCCCTGGCCTTCGCCGACCCGGAGAACCGGCTGTCGTACGCGTACACGATGAACAAGTTCGGGGGTGGCACGTCGGGCGGCGACCACCGCAACCTCGCGCTGGTCGAAGCGGTGTACGCCGCGCCGCCGCTCGCCGGGCGCGCCGGCTGACCCCGCCCCGGTCCCGCCCCGGTCCGGTCCCGGCCCCACGGCAGAGGCCCGGCGGCAGGCCCCGTTCTCGTACGGGAGCCTGCCGCCGGGCCTCTGTCCGCGCCGCGCCCCGTCCCCACGGGGCGGCGCGGGCCGGGGCGGACGCACCGCTCACGCGGCCGCCCCGGGGCTGGTCACACCTTGGTGAGTTCCGGCTGTGCGGCCGGTTCGGGCGCGAGGTGCTTCTGGAGCTGTTCGCCTTCGACGTCCACGTTGGGCAGGGCCCGCTGGAGCCACGTGGGCAGCCACCACGCGGCGCGGCCGAGGAGGGCGAGGACGGCGGGGACCAGGGCCATGCGGACCACGAACGCGTCGAAGAAGACGGCGACGGCGAGGCCGAAGCCGATCATCTTGATCATGGATTCGGAGGAGCCGATGAACCCGGCGAAGACCGAGATCATGATGACCGCGGCGGCCGTGACCACCCGCGCGCCGTGCCGGAAGCCGGTGACGACCGCCTGGCCCGGGCGCTCCCCGTGGACGAACGCCTCGCGCATCCGCGTGACGAGGAAGACCTCGTAGTCCATGGCGAGTCCGAAGACCACGCCCACCATGAAGATCGGCATCATGCTCATGACCGGGCCGGTCTGCTCGACGCCGAACAGGTCCGCCAGCCAGCCCCACTGGAAGACCGCGACCACCGCGCCGAGCGCCGCGACGACCGAGAGCAGGAAGCCCAGGGCGGCCTTCAGGGGTACCAGGACCGAGCGGAAGACGACCATCAGCAGCAGGAAGGCCAGGCCGACCACGAGCGCCAGGTAGGGCAGCAGGGCGTCGTTGAGCTTCTCTGAGACGTCGATGTTCATCGCGGTGGTGCCGGTGACCAGCGCCCGCGCGCCGGCGTCCCGCGCCGCGTCGCCCGCCTTGCCGCGGATCTCGTGGACCAGGTCCTCGGTCTCGGTGCTGCTCGGCTTGGACTTCGGCACGACGCTGAGCATCGCGGTGTCCCCGGCCTGGTTGAAGGTGGGCGGGGTGACGGCCGCGACGCCGTCGAGCTCGGCGACCGTACCGGCGACCTGTGCTGCCGCCGCCTTCGGGTCCTTGCTGCCCTGCCCGTCCACGACGAGCATCAGCGGCCCGTTGAAGCCCGGCCCGAAGCCGTCGGAGAGCAGGTCGTACGCCTTGCGCTGGGTGGTGCTGGTGGGCTGCGCGCCGTCGTCCGGCAGGCCCATCTCCAGCGAGGCGGCGGGTACGGCGATGACACCCAGGCCGATGACACCCGCCAGCAGCACGGTGACCGGCCGCCGTAGCACGAACCGCGCCCAGCGGGTGCCCATGTTCGGCTTGCCGCCCTCGGCCTCGCTCGCGGCGACGGCGCCCTTGCGGGCCTTGCGGCTCAGCACCCGCTTGCCCGCGAAGCCCAGCAGCGCGGGGATCAGGGTCAGGGCGACGAGGACGGCGATGACGACCGTACCGGCCGCCGCGATGCCCATCTTGGTGAGCATCGGGATGTTGACCACCGACAGACCCACCAGGGCGATGACGACGGTCAGTCCGGCGAAGACCACCGCGGACCCGGCGGTGCCGGCCGCGCGCCCGGCGGCCTCTTCCCGCTCGCGGCCCCCGGCCAGTTCGGAGCGGTAGCGGGAGACGATGAACAGCGCGTAGTCGATGCCGACGGCGAGGCCGATCATCATGGCGAGGGTGGACGTCGTACTGGACAGGTCCAGGACGCTGCCGAGCGCGGTGATGGACGAGACGCCGATGCCCACGCCGATCAGCGCGGTCAGCAGCGGCAGGCCGGCGGCTATGAGGGCGCCGAAGGTGATGACGAGGACGACGGCGGAGATGACGATGCCGATGATCTCGGTGGCGCCGGTCTCCGGCATCGCCTGGAGCGCGTTGCCGCCGATCTCGACGGTCAGCCCGGCGTCCCGGCCGTGCTGGGCCGCTTCCTTGAGCGCGTCGCGCGCGTCGTCCTTCAGCTCGAAGCCGGAGACCTTGTAGGTGACCTGCGCGTAGGCCGTGGTGCCGTCCTTGGCCACGCCCTTGGCCAGGTACGGGTCGGAGACCGAGGCGACCTGCGGCGACGAGGTCTTCAGCTCGCCGACGACCTTCTCGACGGCCTGCTTCTGTGCGGGCGCGGTCATCTGCTGCCCGTCGGGCGCCTTGAAGACCACGCGCGCGGTGGCGCCGTCCGCCTTGGTGCCGGGGAAGCGCTCACCCAGCAGGTCGAAGGTCTTCTGCGACTCCGTGCCCGGTACGGAGAAGGAGTCGGAGGCGGGCGAGGACGCGGTGGCGGCGCCGACTCCGGCGACGGCCAGCAGCGCCACCCATATGAGGGCGACGAAGCGGCGTCGCCGGAAGGCGAACCGTCCGAGTTTGTAGAGGAATGTTGCCACGAGAAGGGGCGCTCCCGTCGGAATGTGGGACGTACAAGGGCGTACGGAGCCGGCCCGACGACGAGAGCGGCGCGTCGAGTGCTGCCGTTGGGGGGAGTTATGGGGGGGGGAGGGTGGGGACGACGAGGTCCGGCCTGGGGGGGGGCGGCCGGTCCCGGTCAGACGCCTAGGGCGGGGAGGACCACGGCGTCGACGTAATCGACGAGGAAGGCGCGGTCCGGGGGCCGGTCCTCGATGAGCTGCTGGGCGACGAAGGCGCCGATCAGCATGTGCGGTACGTAGGCGAGCGCGGGGCGGCCGGCGGGGATCTCGCCGCGCTCGACGGCGCGGGCGAGCATCGCGTCCATCCCCGAGATGTCCGGGTCGACGAACAGGTCGCGCAGCGCCTGGTGGAGGTCGGGGTTGTCGTGTGCGGCCCGTACGAGGCCCCGCAGCAGTGCGGAGTCGCGTTCCATCTCGCAGTCGTCCGCGCGGGAGACCATGGCGTGCAGGTCGCCGCGGAGGCTGCCGGTGTCGATGTCGGCGAGCTGGACGGGCTTGTGGTGGTGGAGCGCCTTGGCGACCAGTTCGGGCTTGCCCTGCCACTGGCGGTAGAGGGTGGCCTTGCTGGCGCGGGTGCGGGTGGCGACGGCGTCCATGGTCAGGGCGTCGTAGCCGACCTCGCGGAGCAGGTCGAGCACGGCCGCGTACAGCTCGGCCTCGCGCTCGGGGGTCAGCCGGCTGCGGCCCATCGCGGCGCACCTCCTCGGGGAATCCTCATGAGAACGAAACGGTTTCGTACAGCTTCGGTACGGCTCGACCGTACCCCCGGCCACAGCGAAACGGAAACGTTTCGATGGTGGCGTGTGTCACGGGAACACGCGCCACGGCCGAGTTGCCACGCTCCGCCCGCGCCGAAAGCATGGGGGCGTGAGTGACGGCGCGTATCTCCGGTTCCCGCATCTCCACGGCGAGATGCTGTGTTTCGCCGCCGAGGACGACCTCTGGGTGGCCCCGCTGACCACCGACGGCGGCAGTACGCCGCGGGCCTGGCGGCTGACGGTCGACCGCACCCGCATCAGCCACCCGCGATTCTCCCCGGACGGCAGACACATCGCCTTCACCACCTGGCGCAGCCTCGACCCGGAGATCCACCTGGCCCCGGTCGAGGGCGGCCCGGCCCGCCGTCTCACCTATTGGGGGAGCACCGACGCCCGGGTCTGCGGCTGGACCCCGGACGGTCACATCCTGGCCGTCTCCTCGCACGGCCAGCCCTTCTCGTACTACTCCTGGGCCTACAGCGTCCCCACCGACGGCAGCCCCGGCGGACGGCTGCCCTGGGGGCCGGTCTCCGACATCGCGGTCGCCGACTTCGACGCGGACGGGCACCGGCTGGCGGGCGACGGCCATCCGTACGGGCACGTCGGCGACGACGGGGCCCAGGGCGGCGGGGGCGGCCACGACGACACGGTGGACCGCAAGACGCTGCTGCTGACCGGCAAGCCGCCGCACGAGCCCGCCTCCTGGAAGCGCTACCGCGGCGGCGCGATGGGCCGGATGTGGCTGCACGGCACCCGGCTCGTGCCGGACCTGCGCGGCCATCTGGACGCGGTGATGTTCGTCGGCGACCGGATCGCGTTCCTCTCCGACCACGAGGGGATCGCCAACGTCTATTCCTGCAAGCCGGACAGCACGGACCTGCGGCGCCACACCGACCACGCCGACTTCTACGCCCGGCACGCCGCCACCGACGGACAGCGCATCGTCTACCAGTGCGGCGGCGACCTGTGGCTGGTGGACGACCTCGGCCCGCGCGGCGAACCGCGCCGCCTCCAGGTGCGGCTCGGCGGCCCGCGCGCCGGACGCCGTACGTACCAGATCCCGGCCGGGTCGCACATCACCTCCCTCGCCGTGGACACCACCGGGCGGGCCAGCGCCGTCGGCGTCCGCGGCAGCCTGTACTGGCTCACCCACCGCGACGGCCCGGCCCGCACCATCCACGACGAGCCGGGGGTCCGCGTCCGGCTGCCCGAGATGCTCGGCTCCACCGGCCGCATCGCCTACGTCACCTCCGCCGAGGGCGACGACGCCATCGAGATCGCCGACCTGCCCAAGGCCGGCATCCCGCGCGAGCCGCGCCGCCTGGCGGCCGGCCGGCTCGGCCGCGTCCACGAACTGGTCGCCGCGCCGGACGGCGAACGGCTGGCGGTGGCCACGCACGACGGGCGGCTGCTGCTCGTCGGCGTCTCGGCCGACGGCGACGGCGAGGGCCGGGTCACCGAGCTGATCAGGTCGGAGAACGGCCCGGTCCGCGACCTGGCGTTCTCCCCCGACTCGGGCTGGCTGACCTGGTCCCACCCCGGCATCGGCCGGGCGCTGCGCAGCATCAAGATGGCCCGGCTCACCGGCGGCGACGGCGGCGGGGAGGGTGAGGCCCCCGCCGCCAGCACCGTCGTGGACGTCACCAACGGCCGCTTCGAGGACGAACAGCCGGTCTTCACCCGCGACGGCCGCTACCTCGCGTTCCTGTCCTGGCGCGGCTTCGACCCGGTCTACGACGTGCACACCGGCGACCTGTCCTTCCCGCTCGGCTGCCGCCCCTACCTCGTACCGCTGTCCTCCGCGACGCCCTCCCCCTTCCAGCTCTCCGCCGACGGGCGGCCCGCGGCGGGCGGCCTGGACCCGGCGGAGGCCCCGGTGACGGCCGAGGGCACCGCGCTGGTGGAGGTGGAGGGCCTGGCGAGCCGGGTGACGCCGTTCCCGGTCTCGGCGTCGAAGTACTCGGCGCTGCGGCCGGTCGCGGGCGGCGGGCTGGTCTGGCTGCGCTGGCCGATCTCCGGCGCGCTCGGCGAGACGTTCGCCAACCCCGACAACACCTCCGGCCAGCCCACGCTGGAACACTTCGACCTGGTCAAGGCCAAGCGCACCGAACTGACCGGCGCCATCGACTCGTACGCGCTCAGCGGCGACGGCACCCGGCTGGTCGTCAACGACGAGGGCGACCTGCGGGCGGTGCCCGCGACCGAGCCGCCGGACGCCGACTCGACCGTCCACCTGGACCCGCGGCGCATCCTGCACGACGTGGACCCGCCCGCCGAGTGGCGCCAGGCGTACGACGAGGCGGGCCGGATCATCCGCGCGTACTTCTGGGACCCGGGTCTGAGCGGCGTCGACTGGGACGGGGTGCTGGAGCAGTACCGGCCGCTGGTCGAACGGGTCGCCTCGCCCGACGAGTTCGCCGACCTGATGCGCGAGGTGCTGGGCGAGCTGGGCACCTCGCACGCGTACGTGACGGCCGGCAAGCGCAACGAGGGCCCGCCGCACTACCAGCGCGCCATCGGCCTGCTCGGCGCCAACTTCGTCTTCCGTGACGGGTACTGGGTGGTGGGGCGCATCCTGCCCGGCGACTCCTCCGACTCCCGGGCCCGCTCGCCGCTGGCCGGTACGGGCATCCGCGAGGGCGCCGCGCTGACCCACGTGGACGGCCGCCGGGTCGACCCCGTCGCGGGCCCCTCCCCGCTGCTTGCCGCGGCCGGCGGCACCACCGTCGAGCTGACCTTCGCCCCGGAGGGCGGCGGCCCGTCGAGGCGAGTCGCAGTGGTCCCGCTGATCGACGAGCGGCCGCTGCGCTACCAGGACTGGGTGGCCAAACGCCGCGAGGTGGTGCGCGAGCTGAGCGACGGCAGGTGCGGCTATCTGCACATCCCCGACATGGGCGGTTCCGGCTGGGCGCAGTTCAACCGTGACCTGCGCATGGAGGTCTCGCGGCCCGCGCTGATCGTGGACGTACGGGGCAACGCGGGCGGCAACATCTCCGAGCTGGTCGTCGAGAAGCTGACCCGCACCATCGTCGGCTGGGACCTGACCCGCGACGCCCAGCCGGTCAGTTACGCCAGCAACGCGCCGCGCGGGCCGGTCGTCGCCGTCGCCGACGAGATGACCTCCTCCGACGGCGACATGATCACCGCGGCGTTCAAACTCCAGGGCATCGGCCCGGTCGTGGGCCTGCGTACCTGGGGCGGCGTGGTCGGCATGACCGGGCGGCACCGGCTGGGTGACGGGACGTACATCACGGTGCCGATGAACGCCGCCTGGTTCGAGGCGTACGGCTGGGGCGTGGAGAACCACGGCGTGGAGCCGGACATCGAGGCACCGCGCTCGCCGCTGGACTGGGCGGAGGGCCGCCACCCGCAGCTCGGTGTCGCCGTCCGTACCGCGCTGGACCTGCTGGAACGCCACCCCGCCGCGACGCCGCCCGACCTGTCCGACGTACCGGACCGGCGGCGCCCCGAACTGCCGCCGCGCAGCGGCTGACGGCCGGCCCGGGGACCGGCCGGAGACAGGAGCCGGACCGCACCGACAGGAGCACCCGCATGGGAACACGCATATGCACAGCGTCACTGGCCGTCACCGCGGCGTTGACGGCCGGGCTCGCCACGGCGACGCCACCCGCCCACGCCGGCGAACCACCCGTCCCCGCCGGCTCCGCCGCCCCCTCCGACCCGTCCGCCCCCACCGACTCCTCGGACTCCTCGGCGCGAGCCGGCGGGACGTATCTGCGGTTCGACAAGAACCAGCGCGACCCGGCCGCGTCGCGCCTGCGCCTCGTGCAGTCCGGCACGGGCCGGGTACTGGCCGACTACCGCGCCGGGTCCGGTCAGGGCGGCACGGCGGGCCTCGACGAATGCGCGAAGAACAAGGGCTGGCTGCCGGACGGCACGTACCAGGTGCTCTCGCACACCACGCGCAAGAGGGGCGGGCGCGACGGCATCAACGGCTACGCGATCCGGATCGCGGACAAGGTGTGCCGCGACGGCCGCACCCAGCGCACCGCCCTGTTCCTGCACAGCGAGATGCGGCCGGACGGCACCCAGGCCGCCGCGCTGCCGGGCCGCGACAACCCGTACCGCTGGGACGGCGAGGTCGATTACCGCTCGCTGGGCTGCGTGAAGCTGGCCCCGGCGGACATCAAGCACCTGTTCGCGGAGGCGCGGCGGTACGGGTGGCCGGCGTCGCTGAAGGTCGTCAAGTAGCGCGGTGCGGGCATGCGTCGAGGGGTGCACCCGCTGGTACGGGTGCACCCCTCGCGCGTGGGGTGCGCGGTACGCGCGGTCAGCCCTTGAAGGTGTTCCGGGGCCCCGACCGGCCTCGCACGCACCGACATACCTCGCATTTCGATCAATTGGCGTCGCCAGGAGCCCTTCTCAGCGGTTCGCGCGCACCTTCTCGTCCGCCTCCCCGCCCGCTCCGACCAGCCCCACCCGCAGCCCTTCCAGCCGGTCCCCGAAGCGTCGCATCTCGCGCTGCCCCACCGACCCGATGACGGACGGCAGACAGCCGCGCACCGACTGCATCCCGCGCAGCCACCACTGCGCGTACACATGCGCCGAGCGGCGCTCGATGCCCGCCACGATCCGGTCCACGGCCGGGCTCAGCGGATACGTCTTGTTCGACGGCCACGGCAGCCGCCGGCGCAGCTCGCGCATCACCTCGTCCGAGTCCGCGCCGCGCACCATGTCCGTGTCGGTCCAGCTCAGGTAACCGACGCCGACCCGTACGCCCTTGTGGCCGACCTCGGCCCGCAGGCTGTGCGCGAACGCCTCGACGCCGGACTTGGAGGCGCAGTACGCGGTCATCATCGGCGCCGGGGTGATCGCGGCGAGCGAGGCTATCTGGAGGAAGTAGCCGCGCGACTCCATCAGGACCGGCAGGAACGCCCGCCCCGTGACGGCACCGCCGATGAGGTTGACCTCGATGACCCGCCGCCAGGCCACCGGGTCGGACTCCACGAACGGGCCGCCGGTGGCCACCCCGGCGTTGGCGACCACGATGTCCACCTTGCCGAAGCGCGCCTTGACCTCGCGCGCCACCTCGGCCATCGCCTCGTGGTCGGTGACGTCGGCGTGCCAGTGCGCCGCCTCGCCGTGCAACGAGGCGGCGACGCGCGCCAGTTCCTCCGGTTCGAGGCCGACCAGCGCGAGCGTGGCGCCGCGCGCGGACAGCTTGCGGGCGAGGAGTTCCCCGACCCCGCGGGCCGCGCCGGTGACGACGGCGACCTGCCCGTCCAGGCTCCTGCGTGCGCTCATGCGGTCTTCTCCTTCGCTTCGGTGGCCGTCTCGGCACGGACGTCGCGGGCCGGCAGGTGATCGCGGACCAGCTCCCGGATGCGGCCGATGACCGCGTCCGGCTCCTCGATGGGCGTCATGTGCCCGGCTCCGGGCAGTTCGGTCAGGCCCAGGAACTGGGGCAGTACGGAGGCCAGCCGCCGCGAGAGCACGATCGGGGTGAGCCGGTCGGCGGTGCCCGCGATGACGGCGGTCGGCACCTCCAGCCGCGCCGCGCCGCCGGTCAGTTCGAGTCCCGCGAGGACCCTGCCCCACTTCGACCGCACCCCCACCTGGCAGGCGTGCACGATGCGCGCGCACGCCTCCACCTGCTCGGGTGTGGCGGCCGGGCCCATCGTGGCGTACTTCAGGATCCGCTTGGCGAGCGCGGTGACCGGGCCGAGCGGCGCCCGCGACCCGAGGACGACCTGGTGCGCGATACGCCGTCCGCCCGGCGAGCGCAGCGGGATCACCAGGGACTCCGCCGTCAGGTTCGCGCTGCCGGTGCTGCACAGCAGGACGGCGGCGGCCCGCTCGCGGAACTCCGGGCGTTCGGCGGAGGCCATCATCGTCATGCCGCCCATGGAGTGCCCGGCCAGTACGGCCCGCTCCCCCGGCTCCAGCGCGGTTTCGAGGACGGCCGTCAGGTCGTCGGCGAGTGCGGTGGTGCTGTAGCCGCGCGGGCCCACCGCCGGGGTGCGGCCGTGTCCCCGCTGGTCGTAGAGCACCACTTTGTGGTCGGCGGCCAGGTCCCGTACGACGGGGGCCCAGAAGGCGGTCGAGCAGGTCCAGCCGTGCGACAGGACGACGGCGGGCAGGCCCGGGGTGTCCGGCCCGTGGATCTCCACGTGCAGCCGGGAGCCGTCGACCGAGGTGGCGGTCAGTTCGCGGCGCGGCGCGGGCGGGGCGTACCGCCCGTGGGTCATCGGCGTCGGTGTCATCACGCCACCGCCTTCGCGGTCCGGCCGGCCCGCTCGCCCGTACGGGACGCCGGGACGCGCAGCACCTCGTACTCGGCGAGGTCCACCTCCCGCGTCACCTTCCGGAACTCGGCCGTGGTGCCGGGCCAGACGGTGGTGTTGCGGCCGTTGGCGTCCAGGTACCAGCTGTCGCAGCCGCCGGTGTTCCACACGGTCCGCTCCATCCGCTTCTGGACGCCGCGCGTCCAGGCGTGCACCGCGGAGGGCCGGGCATTCAGCGCGATCTTGCCGCCCAGCACGTCCAGCTGCCGCAGGAAATCGACCAGGTAGTTCAGCTGCGATTCGATCATCAGGATCATCGAGCTGTTCCCGAGGCCCGTGTTGGGCCCGATGACGGTGAGGAAGTTGGGGAAGCCGGCCGCGGTGGTGCCGCGCAGCGCCTCCATCCCGTCCTTCCACTCCTCCGCCAGGGTGGTGCCGTTGGCGCCGGTGACGCGGTGGGCGATCGGCATGTCGGTGACGTGGAAGCCCGTACCGAAGACGATGGCGTCCGCCTCCGTCTGCGTACCGTCCGAGGCGACCAGCACGTTGCCCCGGACTTCCTTCAGCCCGCTCGCGACCACGTCCACGTTCGGCTGTGTGAGCGCCGGGTAGTACGTGTTGGACAGCAGGATCCGCTTGCACCCGATGCGGTAGTCCGGTGTCAGCTTGGCGCGCAGCGCCGGGTCCTTCACGGCGCGCTTCATGTGTCCCTTGGCCAGGCCCTCGATCAGGCCCAGCTCGTTCGGGCGCTTGGTGAAGGCGCTGACCTGCAACTCACGGATGCCCCACAGGAGTCCGCGGCGCGCGGCCCGGGTCGCCGGGACCTTGGCGTGCAGCCAGCGCTCCAGGCCACTGATCCTGCGGTCGGCACGCGGCAGCACCCAGGCCGGGGTGCGCTGGAAGAGGGTGAGGCGGTCGACCGTCGGCTGGATGGACGGCACGATCTGGATCGCCGAGGCCCCCGTACCGATCATCGCGACGCGCTTGCCGCGCAGGTCGAATTCGTGGTCCCAGCGAGCGCTGTGGAACACCTTCCCCGGAAACGAGCTCAGTCCCGGAACGTCCGGCACCTTCGGGTCCGACAACGGTCCGGTCGCCGACACGACCACATCCGCCGTCAGCGACCCGCTCGCCGTCTCCACCTCCCAGTGCAGCTCCTCCCCGTTCCACCGCAGGCTGCGCACCTCCGAGTCGAACCGGATGTGCGGCCGCAGCCCGAAGGTGTCGGTGACCCGCTCCAGGTACGCGCGGATGTGCGGCTGCCCGGAGAAGTTGCGCGGCCACTCGGGGTTGGGCGCGAAGGAGAACGAATACAGGTGGGAGGGCACGTCGCACGCGCACCCCGGATAGCTGTTGTCGCGCCAGGTGCCGCCCACCGAGCCGGCCCGTTCCAGGACCACGAAGTCGGTGATGCCCTGGCGTCGCAGCCGTACGGCCGCCCCCAGACCACCGAACCCCGATCCGATCACCGCCACCCGTACGTGCTCGTGTTCGCGCTCGGCCATGCCGCCGCCTCCCGAGTTCGACCGTCAGAACCTTCGGTGCAACCGCGCCAGCAAACACTGGCACGATTGGAGGGTAGGACACGTACGTACCGAGCGGTAGGGGGTACGCGGCGGGAAGTTACCGCTGGTTGCACCTCGGCCGGGCCCCGGTACGGCGACATAGGGTGAACCCGTGGCAGAGAAGACGCACGGCGATCCCGGACCTCCCGCCGACCCCGGCACCCCCACCCCCCGCGAATACCGCATGGCCGACCTCGCCGAGGAAGCCGGCATCACCGTCCGCACCCTCCGCTTCTACCGCGAGCGCAAACTCATCCCGCCACCGCGCCGCGAAGGCCGTATCGCCTGGTACAGCGAGCACCACCTCGCCCGCCTGCGCACCATTGCCGGCCTGCTCGACCGCGGCCACACCCTGGGCGGCATCGCCGAACTGCTCTCCGCCTTCGACAACGGCCGCGACGTCGGCGAACTCCTCGGCCTTGAGGACACCCTCGTGGCCCCCTGGTCCGAGGAGACCCCCGTACGCCTGACCCCCGAAGAACTCGCCGACCACTTCAAGGACGACGTCACCCCGGAGAACCTCGCCGCCTCCCTCGACATCGGCTACCTGGCGGTCGACGGCGACGAGTTCGTCCACATCAGCCGCCGCCTGCTCGACGCCTCCACCGAACTCGTCGCCAACGGCGTCCCGCTCTCCGCCGTCCTCCAGGCGGGCCGCGAGGTCCGCACCCACGCCGACGCCCTCGCCGACCTGTTCATCTCGGTCATCCGCACCCACGTCCTGACCGACGTCCTCGACCGCGCCGCGGCCGGCGAACCCCTCGACCCCACCGAGGCCGCCCGCATCACCCGGACCATCGAAAAACTCCGCCCCATCTCCAAGGGCATCGTCGACGCGGAACTCTCCATGGCGATGGACCGCCGGGTCCGCGCGGAACTGGAGACCTGGCACCGGGAACGGGGCGGGGAGTCCGGCGACGCACACGAGTGAGCCCCCGCCGGGCAGGCAACCGCCCGGCGGGGGCTCACTCACCTACAGACAGGCCGCGAGCCCGCCCCGGAGTGATCCGGTGTCCGGCCTCACTTGCCGATCGGACCGGGGTTGTTCTTCTCGGCGTCGATGCACTGCTTGATCCGCTTCTGGATCGCCCGCGCCTTCGCACGCTCCTTCTTGGCCGCCTGGTGCTTGCCGGCGCGGTCCAGCTTGGCCGCCTTGTACTTGTGCTCCTTGACCTGCGCATCCATCTGGTCGATGTGGCAGGTGACCTTCCCCTTGGCCGACACGGCGGCCTGCGCCGGAACGGCCGAGAACAGGACACCGCCCGCGATGGCGGCGGACACGGCAAAGGTGGTGAAACGACGCATGAAACCTCCCCGTTCAAGCGGCAGGCCCGTAACGGCCCACCCCTTACTACTGATTGCAGTCGATCACTGTATAGGAAGAGCCCGGCGTTCCCGGGCGCCACCCGATTCCCCGCTCATCCCCAAAAGCCCGCCCGATCTTCCGATCTCCCCATTCCCCTCCCCGGCGCATCCTCATCCAGCCAAACCCGCTCACCATCCGGCGTGACAGTCAGCCCGAACCGCTCATGACCGGGCCGGTCATTTCCGGCCCACCACCGGTACGCGGCCTCCACCTCGTCCCAGAGCCGACGGGCGCCGTACTGCCAGACCCGGCCCGCCTCACCGTCCCGGAACTGCACACACGCCCACGACCGGTCACGCAGTCCGTAGAACCACACCGGCCGGGCACCCTCCCGCTTCTCCGCCACGACCTGCAAGCAGTCCGGCACCCGCAGCCCCACGGCGAACCGCTGAGCCCCGAACCTCCCTCCCAGGAACTCCGCCTCCGCGACGTCCGTCGACGTCTCCCACCCCTCGGCCACGCTCCCGCGTACGTACTCGCCGTGCACCACCGGCGGAACCCGCTGCGCCCGCATTTTCATGAATTCCACCGGCCCGGTGAACCGCCCCGAAGCGCTTCGCCCGTCCGCCGCCACCACCAGGCGGGCCACGCCATCCGCATTACTGAAATGCGTCCCCCAAGGCGCGACGAGAATTCCCCCGGGCCGGCACTGCTCGACCCACGCCCACGGAAAGCGACGCAGACCGCAGGTACCGATGATCCGGTCGTACGGGGCTTCTTCCGGAAATCCCCGGAATCCGTCACCGTGAATGACGCGAACGCGGCTCCCGAACGCCTCCAGTGCCGTACGAGCCCGGCCGGCCACCGCCTCGTCCACCTCCATCGTGACCACCCGGCCGCCCCCGGCCCGGTATGCCAGGAGGGCGGCGTTCCATCCCGTGGCCGTACCGATCTCCAGCACCCGGTCGCCGGGGCGTACGTCCAGATCGCGGAGCATCCCGAACACCACCGACGGCATGGAAGCGGAACTGGTGGAAACCTCCCCGGGCTCCGTACCGGCGTGATCGCCGTCGTCCCACTGCGTGACCACCGGACAGTCGGCATCGGCATACATTCGCCACCGCTCCGGCTCGTCCGCACGGGACACGGACACGCTCCGTCCGGCTGCCATGTCCCACGGCCACATGAGCTCCGGCAGGAAGGCCGAACGGGGCACGGCCGCGAACGCGTCCGCCCAGTCGGCGGACATCTACGCGCCCTTGGGCGGGTTGGGCACACCGGGGCCGCCGTCAGGCGTGGGCGGCTGGTGCGGGCCGGGGTACGGCTCGCCGGGGAGCTTGTCGCCCGCGTGGCTGCGAGGGATTGTCGTCATCGTACGGATACCTCCTGGCTGTCGTGCGATACGCGACCGTGGGTCCACGGAAGCGCCCTACTGCGGGCGGAGTTCCGCGCCGGCGGGCGGACCGCCGTGCTCGGGGTGCCGGCGGATCAGGACTTGGCAGTCTGTCGCCCTGGACCGGTCCCCGGCCTTCAGCGCGACGAGCAGGGCGCGCGCCAACTCCGCACACCCCGCGCACTCCCCGGCGTTCTCCCGGGGCGTGGGCGACACCGTCATGCCCGACTCCCTCGCCCGTGAGGGTGACCGGAAATGACGCCGTTGCAACTCCGTACGGTGAGCGGACGCCCATCGGCCCGAGCGGGCTCCCGGTCCCCGTGCGCGGATGCGCATACGTCACAGCCGGGCACGGGCACCGGCTCCAACTCTGCGGGCACGGGCGGGCTTTCAACGGCCGCACCGCCCCTTCCCCTGACACCCATGGGCAATCCCTCACCTGTTCCCGGGCCGCACATTCACTCAGTGCGGCCAACTGGTTACAGAGTGGCGCAAGACTCAGTAGCCTGGGGAGCGGTCGGGTGCCCAACCTGAACGTTGAGCAACGCTGCATATGCGCGTGCCGCTGACCGCAGGAAACGGCCCGGCCGAGGACCATGACCAGACCCTGAGTCGGGGGAATCGTGGACGAAGAAACCGACAACCCGGAGGATCCACGCCGGGAGTTCGCCGAAGAATGCCGAAGCGCCAGGGAACTACACGACCCGGCACCGTTGACACAGGAGCACCTGGCGAAACTGGTGCGCACCTCTCGGAGCACCATCTCGCGTGTGGAGACGTGCCAGGGGCCGATCCCACCGGACATTCCGCCCCTGCTGGACGAGGTCTTCGCAACGGACGGCCTGTTCAAGCGGTTGTACGCGGACCTCGCCGCTTTGGACTTCCCGGTGCACTCGCGCCGACGAATCGAACTGGAACCCTCCGCGATCGCCATCGCGGAGTGGTCCCCGACCGTCGTGCCTGGCCTGCTCCAGACCCACGGGTACGCACGCTCCCTCTTCCGCGAGGGCGACCGCCGCGCGAGCGAGGCGGAACTGATCAGCAAGGTGAACAAGCGGATAGCACGACAGCATGTGCTGAAGGGCAGTTCGCCGCCGGACTTCTCGGTCATCATCTGCGAGTCGGTCATCCGCCGGAAGGTCGGCGACACAGAGGTGATGCGCGGACAGCTGGCGGCCCTCTTGAAACACGTCGCCCGGCCGACGACCGTCCTGCAAGTACTCCCGTTGTCTGCGGGTACCCACGGGCTCATGGACGGGCCCATCTCGATCTTGACAACGGCCGACGGAGAGACCGTGGTCTACACGGAAGGCGTTCGTTCAGGAACGATCATCGACGAACCGACGGAGGTACGGAACCTGTCACGGTCCTACGATGTCCTTACCGCTTCGGCCCTGTCGCGTGACGCATCCGCCGAGATGATCAGACAGCTTATGGAGGCATCGTGACCCCGCCCCTGGCCCTCCCCTGGGCCAAGTCCAGCTACAGCAGCCAAGACGGCGGCAACTGCCTGGAATGGTGCCCCGCTTCAGTCATAACGAGCGGGGCCGTCCCGGTCCGGGACAGCAAGGCCCCGGAAGGCCCCGTCCTCACCTTCCCCTCCCGCTCCTTCGCGGAATTCATCGCGGGCGTCAAGGGCGGTGCCTTCCCCGGCTGAGCGGGCGGCGGCTCAGACGTCCAGGAACCGGTTCAGGGAGGCCGTGAGGCTGGTCGCGAAGGCGTCCCGGGTCCGTTCGGGGACCAGGTCGAGGGAGAGGTAGGGGTTGAGGTCCTCCAGCTCGACCAGGAGCAGGTCGCCCTCTCGTGTGCGGCAGGCGTCCACGCGCTGGATGCCGTGGTCGAGGGTGTTCCAGCTGATGAACTTCCGGGCGAAGGCGAGGTCCGCTTCGGTGGGCTCGTACGGTTCCAGTTCCCAGCGCCGGGCGGGGTCGGGGGCGTAGAGGGCGTACTGGAAGGCGTCGTCGACGTAGTAGAAGGACACCTCGTAGCGGAAGTCGACGCGCGGCTGGACCAGGACGTCGCCGTAGGCCAGGCCGTCCAACTGGTCTGCCGGTGCGAACGTCAGGCCGATGGAGTCGGCGCCCGCCTTCGGTTTGATCGCGTACTGTCCGGCCCGGGGCAGCAGGTGCACGTCCTGGGGCCGGTCGATGGTGGGGATGACCGGGTACCCGGCGGCGGTCAGGTCCAGCAGGTACTGCTTGCCGGCCATGTCGCCGCGCCCGGACAACGGGTTGTAGACCCGGGTGCCGCGTGCCAGAGCCTGCTCCCGGAAGGCGTCATACTCCTTCTGGTAGTGCAGCACGGGGCCGCTGTTGCGGACGATGACCGCGTCGAAGGCGTCCATCAGCCCGGCGGCGTCCAGCGGGTGGCACAAGGCGATGGCGAAGGCGTCGCCCAGCCGGGAGGACAGGAAGATGTCCTCGTCGCAGTAGCGCCGTCCCCGGGCCTGGTAGGCGAGGTCGGTCACGAACAGAACGCGGGGGCGGGCGGGCACGGTGCATCTCCTCGGACGGTGATCACCAGCCTAACCGGGCAGGTGCGGGGTGTTCCGCGCGGACCGGCACGGCCCGGCGGCCGTGCCGCGACTTCGCGCTCTCACCCCTCCGCCAGCGCTCCCACCAGGCGTGTCATGGAAGGCCGTGGGTCGGGCGCGCCCGGCCAGGTGGTCATCAGCAGGTGATGGGCGGCGCCGACGACGGCGAGGGCGACGGCGGGCGGATCGACGGTCGCCGCCACCCGGCCGAGCCCCTGTTCCGCTTCCAGGTAGCCGGCGATGGCCTCCTGGATCGCGTCGAAGCTGGGTGCTCCGGCCGCAAGCGCCTCGCGGATGCGTGCCGTTGCGGCGGGGCGGGGCGGCGTACAGGCCGGTGACGTCGGCGCAGACGCCCCACAGGGTGTCGTCGTCGGTGTTGACCAGCGCGTACGCCGGTATGTCGGTGCGGTGGAGGCCGGGTGGCCAGTGGTGGGCCCGGCTGGTGGTTCAGCGGTGCGCCGCTCCTGAGGTCGCGGGCGCGCCCGGCCCCGTACGGCTCGGGCGTCAGCCGCGATCGTGGACGCCCGTCACCGGCGCGTGGCCGCGCGGTGTCACCACAGGATCGGCAGGCGTTCCGGGGTGCGTTTGATCCAGCCCGACCGCCAGCTGATTTCTTCCGCGGGAATGGCCAGGCGCAGCTCCGGCATGCGCTCCAGGACGGCGGACAGTGCGATGGAGGCGTGGGTGCGCGCGAGAAAGGTGGCCGAGCAGTAGTGCCGGCCGGTGCCGAACGTCAGGTGGGTTTTCGGGTGGCGTGTCAGGTCCAGTCTTTCCGGGTCGGGGAATTCGGTGGGGTCGTGGTTGGCACCTTCGACCAGGACGAGGACGAGGTCGCCCTTCTCGATGGCCTGACCGCCCAGTTCGGTGTTCCTGGTGGCGATGCGCGGAAGTCCGTCACCGATGGCGAGGCTGTAGCGCAGCAGTTCCTCCACCGCCGGTTCCATGGCCTCGGGATGGGCGCGCAGCCATTCCATCTGGTCGCGGTGTTCCATGAGCAACAGCAGGGCCAGCAGCAGGAACGCCGAGGTGCTCAGTCCTCCGGCGACGAAGAGGTTGTTGAGCATCAGGACGATTTCTTCGTCGAGTTCGGCCGTCGTCCCGTTCTCGGCTCGCAGACGGCCCAGCGCGCCGAGCAGACCTGGCGCATCGACGGCGTCGGGCGCCTGCAGGCGGGCGCGCGTGCGCGCCAGGCACTTCGCCAGGTTGACCTGCGCCCCTTCGAACGAGCGCGGCACGGTCATGATGCTGATGTCGAACCCGCTCATCAGCAGGTCTCCGTGGTCCTCGGACAGGCCCAGGACGGTGGACATCACCGACGCCGTGTACGGCTGGGTGAAGCGCGCCCGGACGTCCGCCGGCGGGCCCTCGGCCAGCAGCTCGTCGAGCAGTTCGCCGGCCTTTCGCCGGAAGTCGCCGGCCATGGTCTTGACCGCGTGCGGGGAAAGGGCCTGCATCACCGTGTCGCGCAGCCCGACACCCACCATGTCCTTCACGCTGCTGCGGTTCGACGCCGGGAAGAGCGGCGCGTATTGCAGGCGTGAACCCGGTTCGGCCAGGGCCGACATGCTGAAAGTGGCGTCCTGCAATACGCGTGTGGCCAGTTCGTGTGTGGAGACCAGCCACGCCGGGTCACCGGTGAACGTACGGACGCGGGCGACGGGCCGGTGCTCGCGGAGCCACGTACACACTTCGGGAACGACATCGCCGCGCCGGGACAGGGGCCATTCCACGTCCACTTCCGTCGGCGCGTTCCGTCGGGATTCCGGGGGGACGGATGGCTGCCCGGTCATCGGGCAGGCCGGTTGTCGCGTGCCGGCCCCCGGCACGCCGAAGTCTTCGCCCACAGGTACAGGCCTCTCTCGGGTGCCGCCCGGTCGCCCGGCGGGGTTTCGGTACGGACCTCCACGCGCTCGGCCTCCAGACCGGCCAGCCGCGCGTAGCGGTACACGTCCTCGCGTCGGCAGCGCACGGCGGGATACGTCCGGCCGAGGAACCGCGCGTCCTCCGGCTCCCGGCGCTCCAGGACCGCGAGCAGGAGGGTGCCGCCCGGCACGGTGAGGGCCGCGAGCCGCCGCAGCCCTTCCACGAAGGGCCCTTCGGGCAGGTCGACGAGGCAGAAAAGACAGACGACCGCGTCGTACACCCCCAGCTCGGCGGGGACGTCGCCGAAGAGGTCGGCCAGGACGAAACGCGCCTGGGGAACCTGGCGCCGTGCGTGGGCCAGCATGACCTCGGAGACGTCGGTGCCCGTGACGTCCAGGCCCTTCGCGCACAGCTGCTCCGTGGTGGGGCGGCCCGTCGCGCACCCCACGTCCAGGACGCGGGAGCCGGGAGCGAGGCGGCGCGACAGGTCTTCGACGGCGTCGGTCTGGGCTTGTTTCCGGCCGGCGAAGGCGTGCTCGAACTCCATGCCGAGGCTGTCGAAGACGCGCGCCACACGGGCGCCTTCCGGGGAGATCACCGCAGCACCAGGGCCATCGCCACTCCTTGTGCGGCCGCCGTACGGGTATATGTCGCGTATGCCCGTGTGTGGTGGTGCCGATACCGCCACTACCTCGAAAGCGTGACGCCGTGCAGCCGTCGGCGAGGCCGCGCGCCGCGCATCGCGCCGCACACCGGGCCCACCGCGCCGCACACCCGCCGCACGCCCGGGCCGCCCCTCCCGTATCCCTCAGGCGTCAGCCGTGACCGTAGACCACCGTGACCGGCGCGTGGTCCGACCAGCGGGTGTCGTAGGAGGCGGCGCGTTCGACGAAGCCCTTGACCGCGCGGGCGGCGAGGCCGGGGGTGGCGACGTGGTAGTCGATGCGCCAGCCGGCGTCGTTGTCGAAGGCGCGGCCCCGGTAGGACCACCAGGAGTACGGGCCCTCGGTGTCCGGGTGGAGGGCGCGGACGACGTCGGTGTAGCCGCCGTCGTGCGCGTCCAGGACGCGGGTGAGCCAGGCGCGCTCCTCGGGGAGGAAGCCGGCCTTCTTCCGGTTGGCCTTCCAGTTCTTCAGGTCGGCCTCCTGGTGGGCGATGTTCCAGTCGCCGCAGACCAGGACCTCACGGCCGTCGGCGGCGGCCCGCTCGCGCAGGGCGGCGAGGTACGGGAGGAACTCGGCCATGAAGCGTTCCTTCTCGTCCTGCCGCTCGGTGCCGACGTCACCGGAGGGGAGGTAGAGGCTGGCGACCGTCACGCCGGGCAGGTCGATCTCGGCGTACCGGCCGCTGGTGTCGAACTCGGCGGACCCGAAGCCCACCTGTACGCGCTCGGGCTCACGGCGCGTGTAGAGGGAGACGCCGGCCCGGCCCTTGGCCGTCGCCGGGGCGTGCACCGTGTACCAGCCGTCGGGCTCGCGGGCCTCGGCGGGCAGCTGGCCCGGCTCGGCGCGTACCTCCTGGAGGCAGATCACGTCGGCGTCCGTCTCCGCCAGCCACGGCAGGAAGCCCTTCTTGGCCGCGGCGCGCAGGCCGTTGACGTTGACGGTTGTCACAGTTAGCACTCTTTGCTCCCTCATCGCGCTGGCGGCAGCGCAGCCTACGCGATGAGGGAGAGCAGGAACGATTCGGCGCTATCCGCGCCGGTCAGCGGGCCGGTGCCCGGCGCGGTGGGCGCCGGGCACCACGGTGAGCCGCCCCGGTCAGTGGCAGATCGAGGAGGCCGGAGTCGCGTACAGGTCGCGGTAGCAGGTCGGCAGCCGGTCGCTGTCGGTCTTGTTGACCGCGGTGATCACGTACCTGCCGTCGCGGTCGCCGAGCAGCTGGTACGGCTTGTGGCCCCACCCGAGGGTGCCGGGGTAGTCCTGCTCACCGCGGACCTCGTTGTTGCTGCCGTCGTTGCCCGTGGTGTTGCCGAAGGTGACCGGCGGCGCGGGGTCGGCTGCGACGGCAGCTCCGGTCAGACCGGTGACGGACAGGGAGAGGACGGCGGTGGCGGTGGCCAGCACGGGACGCAGACGCATGGCATTCTCCTTCGGTTCAGCGTCAGTGGCGCAGCAGCCGTTCCCCGTCACCGGCCCGGATTGTCCCATTACGTACCGACACACCCCCATCGAGTGCTTTGACTCCGCCGAACCGCCGTATGCGGCGAGAGGGCGGGGGCGGGGTCAGGTAGAGGGGCACTGCGATCTTTCACCCGGCGTTCTCGCCCCGGCGGCCGGTCATCCGTACGATGCGGCGGATGGAGATCCGTCCCGTGCCCTATGACCACGCCGACGCCGTCACCCTCGACCGGCTGGTGCAGCGGGAGTACGCGCAGCGGTACGACAGCGAGGGCGACATGCCCCCGCTCGACCCGGCGATGTTCCGGCCGCCGCACGGCCTGTACCTGCTCGCGTACGAGAACGGGCGCCCGCTGGCCACCGGCGGCTGGCGGTCCCAGGACGCCGGCCCCGAGGGGTACGCGGACGGGGACGCCGAGATCAAGCGGATGTTCGTGGTGGCGGAGGCCCGGGGCCGCGGGCTGGCCCGCCGCATCCTCGCGGCCCTGGAGGCGGACGCGCGCGCCGCGGGCCGCACCCGGATGGTGCTGGAGACGGGCGTCAAGCAGCCCGAGGCGCTGGCGCTGTACGCGTCGAGCGGCTACCGGCCGGTGGCGAAGTTCGGCCTGTACCGGACGTACGAGGACAGCCGGTGCATGGGGAAGTCGCTGGTGGGCGACGCCGGGGCCGCGCCTGGAGAGCGCGCACGGGCGCACACCCCGTAAACCGGCCCGCGCACAGGACCGCGTTGACATCGGCCGGAGCCGCTCCCCATACTCATTCCACTAATGAACTAGTGGAAGGGGGGTTTCGGGTGAGCGACCCGAGCCCATGGGCGATCGAGGCGGACGGCCTCGGGAAGAAGTACCGGCGCGGCTGGGCCCTGCGGGACTGCTCGTTCCGGCTCCCGGCGGGCCATGTGTGCGCACTGGTCGGCCCCAACGGCGCGGGCAAGAGCACCTTCCTGGGAACCGCCACCCGGCTGGTTCGGCCCACGACCGGCACCTTGCGGCTGTTCGGGGTGCCCGTGAGCGACCCGGCCGTACTGGAGCACGTCGCCTTCCTCGCCCAGGACAAGCCGCTGTACGCGCGCTTCACGGTCGCCGAGACCCTGCGGCTGGGGCGGGAACTGAACCCGCGCTGGGACGCCGCGGCCGCCGAGCGGATCGTCCGCGCCGGCCGGATCCCCCTCGACGCCCGCGTCGCCACGCTCTCCGGCGGCCAGCGCACCCGCGTCGCGCTCGCGCTCGCCTTCGGCAAGCGCCCGAAGCTGCTCCTGCTGGACGAGCCGATGGCGGACCTGGACCCGCTCGCCCGGCACGAACTGTCCGGGCTGCTGCTGGCGGAGGCCGCCGAGCACGGCACGACCGTGGTGATGTCCTCGCACCTGATCTCCGAGATGGCGGACATGTGCGACTACCTGCTGATGCTCTCGGAAGGGGAGCTGCGGATGGCCGGGCGGATCGACGAGCTGGAACCGGGCCACCTGCTGGTGACGGGGCTGGCGGAGCCCGGCGCCGAGGCCGGGAGCCCCGGTGGCGTGCCCGCCGAGCTGGCCGAGCGCCACACCGTCGTCGAGTCCCGCGTCACCGGACGGCAGTTCACCGCCCTGATCCGTCCCGGCGGCCCGCTCCCCGGCACCTGGGAGACGAACGAACCGAGCATGGAGGAAGTCTTGCTGGCCTACCTGCGCTCCCCCGGAGCCCCGACGCTGATCGCCGAGGAGGCGCGGGTGCCACGGGGAACACCGGAGACCGGTAAGGGATCCGGTACGGGCGGCGACCAGGGGGCCGCGGCATGAGCGTCCTCACCCGTACCACCACCGGCAGCGCCGGCAAGGACACCACGGTGCCCCGCGGCCTGCTCCACGGCATGACCTGGCTCGTCTGGCGCCGCCACCGCGGCACCTTCCTCATCGGCTTCGCCGTCACCGTCGTGACCTGCGCGGTCTTCGCCTACCAGCGCATGAACGTCATGGACTTCCTCGACGCGCACCCGCGCACGGCGGGCTCCTCGCCGAGCGAGGACGGCGAGCTGCTGATGCGCTTCCAGGACTCCTTCAACTCGCTCTTCAACGAGGGCGCGACCTTCCTGAAGTGGGTCCCGGTCCTGCTGGGCGTGTTCGTCGGCGTCCCGCTGATCGCCTCCGAGCAGGAGCAGGGCACCATCCGGCTGGCCACCACCCAGTCCGTCTCCCGGGGCCGGTGGATCGCCGCCAAGCTGACCGTGCCGCTGGCCCTGGTGTTCGTGTGCACATCGCTGATGTCGGCCGCGTTCACGTGGCTGTGGGAGCCGGCTCACGAGCTGGCCGCGCTCGGCGACTGGTACAACGGCGGCCCGCTGGAGGCCACCGGCCCGGTCCCGGTCGCGCGCTCCCTCTTCCTGACGGTCGTCGGTATCGCCGTCGGCATGCTGCTGCGCCGCGTCGTCGCCTCGATGGCCCTGCTCTTCGTCTTCGGCTTCGTGTCCGGCGTGGTGTGGTCGGAGCGGGTCTGGCCGCTGCTGGCCCCCCTGCGCCGCAAGCTGTACCCGTACGACCAGGACGACCCGCGGCTGCCGGGCGGCGCCGTACGGATCGACGACTGGCTTGCCACCGCCGACGGCAAGCTCTTCGGTTTCGGGACCTGCAACAACGACCCCGGCGAGGCGTGCCACAGGAAGTTCGGCATCGTCCAGCGGGCCGTCGACTACTACGGCTACGACCAGATGGCGACCATGCAGTGGACCGGCGCCGGCATCCTGGTGGCGCTGGCCGCCGCGGTGACGGTGTTCATCGTGTGCCGGGCACGGCGCCGGCCACTCTGAGCGGCATCACTTTGACACTCCGTACGAGTGGACCGATCATCAAGCCGAAACGGACGCCGGAGAACAAGTCGGCGCGGGCGTCGGCAACGGCGCGGGAGCAGCGGCCCGCGCGAGCAGCGGGGAGGCGGTGAACGCGGTGGAGTTCCGCATCGACCGGCGCAGCGGCGTCGCCACCTACCTCCAGATCGTCCAGCAGGTCCGGCAGGCCCTGCGGCTGGGCATCCTCGTCGAGGGCGACCGGCTGCCCACGGCCGCGCAGGTCGCAGCCGCGACGAAGGTCAATCCGAACACGACGCTGAAGGCGTACCGGGAGCTGGAACGCGAGGGCCTGGTGGAGCCGCGGCCCGGCCTGGGCACGTTCGTGAGCCGGTCGCTGGCCCGCCCCGAGTCCGCCGCCGACTCCGACGCGCTGCTGCGCGAGGAGCTCCGTACGTGGCTGGAGAAGGCCCGTACACAGGGGCTGACCAGGGAGGACGTACAGGCGCTGCTGAACGCGGCGGTGGAGGAGCGGTACCCGGCGGGGTGAGACGCGCGGGAGCGGCACCGGGTTCGTGGCGCGTGCGGCCGCGGTCCTACGGGGCAGCCGCCCGCCTCCGGCCCGCGCCGCCTCAGCGGCTCTGCGCGATCAGCTCTTCCACGTGCTTGCGGACCTCGGCCGCCGGGTAGCGCACGACCTCCTCGCCGAGGCCCGCCAGCGCCGCGTCGACCGGGCCCCTGGCCGGTTCCGAGACCTCCGCGACCAGGACGGTGCTGCCCGGCGGCACCTCCGCCGCCAGCATGTCCACGGCCGCGTTGTCCGCGCTGGCCCGGCGCGCGTCGTGCGCGCCCCCGAGCAGGCCGCCGGCACCGAAGCCGATCACGGCGCCGAGCGGCCCGCCCAGCAGTCCGACGAGCCCGCCGAGCAGCCCGCCGGCGGCGAAGCCGCGCGCGGTGCCCGTGTGGTCCTCGTTCTCGGGGAAGGTGACGTTGCCGTCGGTGTCCCGGGCGATCACGGTGGCCGCGCGCAGCGTGATCCGGTGTTCGGCGTCCTCGTGGCGCAGCGCGTCCAGGGCGCGCCGCGCCGCACCCGCACCGGCGTCGGTGAGGTCCAGGAAGAGCACGTTCTCGTCCATCGCGGTGGCTCCAGTGGTAGGCAGTCGGCGATCGGGTACAGAACGCCTGCTCCGGACGCGGGCGTCTCACACCACTCTTGGCGCCACCGGACCCGTACGCACGTCAGGGACCGTCGGAGGGAGGGCGGCCGGAGGCGGGGCGGTCGCGGTCCTCCCCGTCCGCCGCGCCCTCCCCCTCCGTGTCCGTACTCAGCGCACCGCTCAGATCCAGCGTCGCCTGCGCCCCGCCGCCCTCCGGATTGGCGAACGTCAGCCGCCCGCCCAGCACCCGCGCCTGCCCGGACGCGATGGTCAGTCCGAGGCCGAGCCCGTGGCCGTCCGATCCGCCGCCGGTACGGAAACGCTGCGGCCCGTGTGCCAGCAGGGCCTCCGGGAAGCCCGGCCCGCTGTCGCGGACGCGCAGGACGCCGCGTTCGATCTCGACGCTCACCGGGGCCGCACCGTGCCGCAGCGCGTTGCCGACCAGGTTGACGAGGATCCGCTCGACCCGCCGCGGGTCGGTCTCCACCAGCCCGTCCGAGATCACCCGTACGTCCACGCCCGCCCGGGCGGCCCCGCCCATCGCCGCCACCGTCCGCCGCGCCAGTTCGCCCAGCGGCCGCAGCTCCGTGTCGGCCTCTTCGGTACGCGCGTCCAGCCGCGCCACCTCCAGCACGTCCTCCATCAGACCCCGTACCCGCTGGGCCCGGTCCTGGACCAGCTCGGTGGGGCGCGAGGGCGGCAGCAGACCGGCGGCCGCGACCAGCCCGGCGACGGGAGTGCGCAGTTCGTGGGCGATGTTCGCGGTGACGTCGCGCTCGGCCTGGAGGCGGGCGGCCAGCGCGTCGGCCATGGTGTTCACCGCGGTGGTCAGCTGGGCTATCTCGTCCTTGCCGCCGCGCGGCAGCCGCGCCGTCAGATCACCCTCGGCGATCCGCTGGGCGGTGCCGGCCGAGGCGGTCAGCCGCCGTCCCAGCCGGCGGGCGACCAGCAGGCCGACGACGCAGCCCAGCGCGGTGCCCGCGATGCCCGACAGCCACAGGACGCGGTCCAGGCTGCGCAGCGTCTCGCGTTCCCGTACGTACGGGCGCTTGAGCGCGATGACCTCGCCGTCCAGCTCGGTCGCGGCCCACAGGTGCGGCTTGGGGCCGTCGGGTTCGAGGTAGACGCCGCGCTTGCCGTGCGCGACGGCGTCCTTCAGCAGGCCGGGGAGGTCGGGCGGATCGACGATCGCCCGGCCGGTGTCGATGCCGGCCGCCCGGTCCTGCACCAGGCTCTGCAGCCGTCCGTCGATCGATTCGGCCGCCAGGTCGAACTGCGCGTCCACGGTCCGGTTGTGCACGAGCACCCCGATCAGGACCGCGACCACGGCGGCCGTGGCGGCGATCGCTATGCCGATCTTCGCGCGCAACCCCATGACGTCCTAGAACTCCGGGGTGTGCAGGCTGATGCCGCCCAGTTCGGCGGCTTTCCGCGGCGTCAGGCGGTCGGAGACGAGCGTGGCGCGCGAGTAGAACGCCGGCCGGTCCTGCCGCTCCTGCTTCAACAGCCCGCTGAGCGTGACCTTGACCGCGTACGGCTGCCGTCCGCACTCGGGCCGGCACCAGGCGCCGCTGAGCCCTCCGGTGGCCTCGGCGGTCGCCTCGCCCCAGGACGTCCAGCGCAGGCCGGTCAGGCTCACCGAGTCGGTGAGGACGAAGGAGGCGGGGCGCTGCAGCGGGCGGCGCGCCGCGTCCGAGACGTAGACGGGGTCGGTGACCTCGGCCGGGCCGGACGGCGGCGAGGGGGACACGGCCGGGCCCGCCACCCGCAGGCCGCGCGGGTCGGAGCAGCCGGACAGCAGCAGTGCGGCCGCGGACATCGCGGCGGCGCAGGCGGTCGCGGTGAGTGAGCGCACGTGTCCCTCGGTCGGCTGGGGCGGCTCCGGGGTGCCGCCGGGTCGCCACGGGTGGGCTTTTACGACAAAGGTAGCCGTGTCCGCCCAGAATGCCCCCACGCTAAGCAGCCTGTTTCACGGCGGCCCCACGGCCGTGTAACAGCGTTCCATCGGTGGCCGCAGCATCCGCCCGCGACCGGTCCCGCCCCGGACCCCGCTTGACCCTCCCCCCACGTCAGGCCGCAGCCTTTCCCCGTACGGCACGGGCCGTACGGCGGCCCGCGGGCCGTGGCGCGAAAGGCGGTTCCATGGCGTACTCGGTCGGGCAGGTCTCCGGCTTCGCGGGCATCACCGTCCGCACCCTGCACCACTACGACAAGACCGGCCTGCTCTCCCCCAGCGCCCGCAGCCCCGCCGGATACCGCCGCTACGACGACGCCGACCTGGCCCGCCTCCAGCAGATCCTCTTCTACCGGCAGCTCGGCTTCACCCTCGACGAGATCGCCGCCATCCTCCAGGACCCGCAGGCCAACGCCCTGGACCAGCTGCGCGCCCGGCACCGCCTGCTCACCGAGCAGATCACCGGACTGCGGCGGCTGGTCGAGGTCGCCGAGCGGGCGATGGAGGTGCAGCGCACGGGGGTGGAACTGACGCCCGAGGAACGCTTCGAGATCTTCGGCGAGGTCACCTTCGACCTCAGTTACGCCACCGAGGCGCACCTGAAGTGGCAGCACAGCGCGGGCCACCAGCAGTCCATGGCGCGGGCCGCCGCGCACACCAAGGAGGACTGGGCGCGGATCATGGCCGAGGCGGGCGCGTGGCGGCACCGGCTGCTCGCCGCCTTCGACGCCGGGGAGGCCGCCGACGGCGACCGGGCCATGGACCTGGCCGAGGAGCACCGCACCCACATCACCCGCTGGTTCACGCCGTGCCCCACCGGCATGCACTGCCGCATCGCCGACGACTTCGCGGCCGACGCGCGGGCCTTCGCCCTGGTCGTACCGCCGTCCCAGCAGCGTCCCGGCCTGGCCGGGTACCTGCGGACGGCGGTGTTCGCCAACGCGGTCCGCCACGCACCGGGTCCTCACGCACCGGGTCCTTGTGAAACCACCCCCTCCGAAGCCGTACCGCCCTCCCTTCCGGAGCAGTCATGAAGATCCTCATCACGGCGGCCGGTTCGTACGGTGACGTCGCCCCGTACACCGGCCTCGGCGCCCGCCTCCGGGAGGCCGGGCACACCGTCGCGCTGGCCGCCGACGCCTCGTACGCGCAGCTCGTACGGGCCGCCGGGCTGGAATTCCGGGCACTGCCCGCTGATCCCCGAGGGCGGGCGGATGGCGGTGGCGGGGCCGTCGGCGGGAAGCGGGAGCTGATGCGGCGGGCCGCCGCCTTCGTCCGGGAACTGGGCCCGGGCATCACCGATGCCGCGGCCCAGGGCACCGACCTGCTGCTTCTGTCCGCGACCACGGCCCCGCTCGGTCGGCACGTCGCCGAGGCGCTGGGCATCCCGTCGCTGGACCTGCCCCTCCAGCCGAACGCCCCCACCGGGGAGTTCCCTCCCGTGGTCACGGGCACCCGCTCGCTCGGCCGCTGGGGCAACCGTGCCGCCGGGCGGCTCTCCCTGCGGATCGTCGACCGCCTGTACGCGGACGGGGTACGGGACCTGCGTGCCCGGCTCGGCCTGCCGCCCGCGTCGGCGCGCGCCGTACGCCGGCGCCGGATCGAGGACGGGCGCCCGGTGCTGCACGGCGTCAGCCCCGCACTCGTCCCCCGCCCCGCCGACTGGCGCCCCGGCCTGGAGGTCGTCGGCACCTGGTGGCCGTACGTCGCACCGGACGCCGTCCTCCCGCCCGCGCTGGAGGACTTCCTCGCCGCGGGCCCGCCGCCCGTCTTCGTCGGCTTCGGCAGCATGGCGGCGGGTACGGACGACGGCACGGCCGCGCGGCTGACGGCGAACGTCGTCGCCGCCCTGCGCCGCGCCGGAGTCCGTGGCGTGATCCAGTCCGGCCGGGCGGGCCTGACCGGGCCGGAAGGCGGTACCGGGCCCGAAGCCGCCGACGGCATCCTGACCGTCGGCGAGGTCCCGCACGCCCTGCTCTTCCCGCGTACGGCGGCCGTCGTGCACCACGCGGGCGCGGGCACGACGGCCGCCGGACTGCGGGCCGGGGTCCCGGCCGTACCGGTCCCGGTCACCGCCGACCAGCCCTTCTGGGCCGCCCGGCTGGCCTCGGCGGGCGCCGGTACCGGTCCGGTGCCGTTCCGCGCGCTGTCGGAGGAGGAAGGCGCCGCGGGCCGCTTGGCCGAGGCCATCGGACGCGCCGTACGGGAACCCTCCTACCGCGTCGCCGCCACCGGGATCGCACGGCGCATGGCCGCGGAGGACGGCGCGGGCGAGGTGCTCAAGGCGGTGGAGAACGAAGGGTGAGGGGGCGGGGCGGCCGGGTCCGCAAGGCATCGGCCGCCCCGCCCTCACGTCAGCCCTCCGCGCGTGTCAGCCGTACGGTCACGATCTGGAACGGCCGCAGCGTCAACGCCACCCGCCCGTCCCGCACCTCACCCACGGCCGAACCCGCCGCCTCCCGCTCCAGCAGGTCCGTCTCGACAGCCCCCGCCACCGGGAACCCCGCCGTGAGCGTGGCCGACGCCCGCCCCCCGTGCGACTCGTACAGCCGGACCACGACGTCCCCGCCGCGGTCCTCGGCCAGCTTCACCGCCTCCACGACCACCGCGTCGTCGTCCACCCCGACCAGCGGCTCGACCGGCCCGCCGCCCCGCACCGCGCGCTCGGGCAGGTTGATCCAGTGCCCCTCCCGCACCGCGTCACCGACCGCCGCGCCGGGTGCGAGCGCGTACCGCAGCCGGTGGCGGCCCTGGTCGGTCTCCGGGTCCGGGTAGCGGGGTGCGCGCAGCAGGGACAGCCGTACGGTCGTGGTCTGGCCGCCGTCGGGGCGGATGTCGCGGGTGACGTCGTGCCCGTAGGTGGAGTCGTTGACGAGGGCCGCACCCCAGCCCGGCTCCTCGACCTGGATCCAGCGGTGCGCGCAGATCTCGAACTTGGCGGCCTCCCAGGACGTGTTGGTGTGGGTGGCGCGGAAGACGTGCCCGAACTGGGTCTCGGAGGCGGACCGGTCGGCCTTCACATCCAGCGGGAACGCGGCCTTCAGGAACGTCTCGGTCTCCCGCCAGTCCACCTCGGTGTCGATGTCCAGCACCTTGGCGCCGGCCCGCAGCGTCAGGGTCTGTACGACGGTGGAGCCGTGCCCGAAGGACCGGGCGACCTTGATGCGTACCGCGTCCGGCCCGGACGCGTCGACCGTCAGCTCGTCCACGGCCACCAGGTCGGTGACGTTGTGCCGGTAGAACTCGTCCACGTCCCAGGCGTCCCACATGTTGGGGAAGTCGGGATGGATCTGGAGGAGGTTGGCCGCGGCGCCCGGCGCGACGGCCTCCCGGCCGGCCTCCATGTCGTATGCGGACACGACCAGGCCGCGCGCGTCGATCTCGACGCGCAGCCGGCCGTTGTCGAGCCGGTGGCCGCCGGTGGCCCGGCCGTCCACGGTCAGCGGCTCGACCGTCACCGGGCGTACGGAGACGGGCTCACCGCTCTGCCCGGAGGCCGGCTGCGCACCGCCCGCCGGGACGCCGCCGCGCGCGTGCGGTGCCGCGTTGAAGACGATCTCCCGGTCACCCGGCCCGGCCAGCGCGGTCTGCGCGGCGAGCACCATCGCGGTCAGCTCCTCGCGGACCCGCGCGTACGTGTCGCGGGCCTCCCGGTGCACCCAGGCGATCGACGAGCCGGGCAGGATGTCGTGGAACTGGTGCAGCAGCACCGTCTTCCAGATCCGCTCCAGGTCCTCGTACGGGTAGGCGTAGCCCGGCACCCGTACGGCGGCGGTGGCGGCCCACAGCTCGGCCTCGCGCAGCAGGGACTCGCTGTGCCGGTTGCCCTGCTTGGTCTTGGCCTGGGAGGTGTACGTGCCGCGGTGCAGCTCCAGGTACAGCTCGCCCGCCCACACCGGAGCGTCCGGGTACTCCGCGTGCGCCTTCTCGAAGAACGCGGCGGGCCGCTCGATCTCCACCCGTGGCGAGCCCTCCAGGTCGCGCAGCCGGGCGGCGCGGGCCAGCATCTCGCGGGTGGCGCCGCCCCCGCCGTCACCCCACCCGAAGGGCGCCAGCGACCGTGAACCGCGGCCCTTCTCCCGGTAGTTGCGGGCGGCGTGCGCCATTTCCTTGCCGCCGAGGTCGGAGTTGTAGGTGTCGACGGGCGGGAAGTGCGTGAAGACGCGGGTGCCGTCGATGCCCTCCCACCAGAAGGTGTGGTGCGGGAACCGGTTGACCTGGCTCCAGGAGATCTTCTGCGTCAGGAACCACGTCGAGCCCGACAGCTTCACCAGCTGCGGCATGGCCGCGGTGTAGCCGAAGGAGTCCGGCAGCCACACCTCCTTCGTCTCGATCCCGAACTCGTCCAGGAAGAACTTCTTCCCGTACAGGAACTGCCGGGCCATCGCCTCGCCGCCGACCATGTTGGTGTCCGACTCCACCCACATGCCGCCGACCGGCACGAACTGTCCCGCCTCGACCTTCGCCCGCACCTTCGCGAACACCTCGGGCCGGTGCTCCTTGATCCAGGCGAGCTGCTGCGCCTGCGACATGGCGAAGACGAACTCGGGGTGGTCATCCATCAGGCCGACCATGTTGGACGACGTACGGGCCACCTTGCGGACGGTCTCGCGCAGCGGCCACAGCCAGGCGGAGTCGATGTGCGCGTGGCCGACCGCGCTGATGCGGTGGGCCGAGGCGTGCGCCGGGGAGGCGAGGACGTCCGCGAGCTGCTCGCGCGCCCGCCCCGCCGTGCCGGCGATGTCCTTCAGGTCCACCGCGTCCAGGGCGCGTTCGACGGCGCGCAGGATGCCGTGCCGGCGCGCGTCGGCCACGTCCAGCTCCCGCATCAGGCCGCCCAGCACCTCCAGGTCCTGGACCAGCTCCCAGACCTCGGTCTCGAAGACGACGAGGTCCATCCGCCGCAGCCGGTACAGCGGCGCGTGGCTCGCGGTGAGCCGGTCGCCCTCGTAGGTGGGCCGGTGGTCCGCCAGCACCGGGTTGGAGGCCGCCTCCACGTACAGCTCGACCTCCTCACCACCCGCCGCCGGTGCCGCCACCCGCACCCAGTCGTTGCGCGGGTTGAGGCCCTTCACCGCCTCACCGTCCGCCCGGTAGACCAGGCCCTCGCACTGGAAGCCGGGCATGTTCGCGTCGAAGCCGAGGTCCAGTACGGCTTCGACGGTGCGTCCGGCCCACTCCGCCGGGACCTGCCCGGTGACCCGGAACCAGGTGGTGCCCCAGGCGGGCCCCCACCCCTCCCCGGTCTTCGTCGGCTCGTACTCGGCGGCCAGGCCCTCGGCGGGCGGTACCGGTTCGCCCGGCGCCTCCCAGCGCTCGACCCTCAGCGGCACGGACCGGCTGCGGACGGCGGGCACGATGCGGTCGGTCAGGACACGGCGTAGACGGTGTTCCACGATGCTGCGGTCGTCGTGCATGAGGGCGCTCCGGTGGGTGCTGGGCGGGTACGGGTGGGTGCGGGTCGGGCTTTCCTGCGGTGCGGGCGTGCCGGACGGGCTTTCCGTGTGGTCCGGGCGTGCGGGACGGGCATCCCCCGTGGTGCGCGTCCTGCGGGTTTTCTGCCCCTTGAGCCGGTGGCCTACCAGGTGAATACGGCCGCGGCCGCGGCCGACGGCGTGTACAGCTCCCCGACCGCCCGCACTTCCAGCCGCGTCCCCGGTTCGCCGGGCGTACGCCGCAGCGCGGGCAGGTAGAAGGCGGTGCCGCAGGTCCCGCCGAGGAAACGCCGCTTCCCGTCCGGGAGGACCTGGTGCAGCTCGTAATGCCGTACGGGCACGCCCTTGGCCGACGCCCGCCAGGTCAGCCGGACTTCGGCCACGCCGTCGCCCGTGACGCGCGATGCGGCGGCTTTCAGGGCGCTCGGCGGCGCGGGAGTGTGCGCGGCCGGTTCGCCGTCGCGTACCGCGAGGGCGCCGAGCCGCCAGCGGACCGGCCCTGCGCCGGGCGCGCCCAGCCGCACGCCCAGCGCGTACGCGGTCCGGCCTGGCCCGCCGCCGATCCGTACGGTGGAGGTGACCCAGCCGTCCGCGGCCCGTACGGTCCGGTCGGCGGGGAACCGGCGGAACTCCGGCCGCCCGCCCGCCTTCGCGGGCTCCGCGTACGCCACGGCAGCCTCCACGGTGACCGCCGCCGAGCCCTCGTCGGCGCGGTGGGTGATCTCCAGGACGGTGCCGGTGCGCAGGGGCAGTCGTGTCCGGTACAGCTCCCACGTCACCGCCCTGTCGAGCGTGCCCTCGGCCAGCAGACTGCTCCCGCCGCGCCAGGCCGCACCGAAGTCGAAGCCGACCGTGGGGCGCTGAAAGGTTCCACCGCCGTCCGCCCACAGCGCCCACCGCCGCCCCGGCAGCCGGTCCTGGAGGCCGAGGTGGTTCCACTCGGCCTCTCCGGTCCGCACCCCGCCCTCGTACCAGGCCGTCCCGTGCCCGGTGTTGAAGGCGGTCGCGAACGGTACGGACGTGACGGTGGACCGGTCGGCGACCGTGCGGGCCGCCGGGCGCCAGGAACCCGGCCCGGCGGGTGCCGACGGGTCGGTGTTCCGCCCGCCCCAGAACTGGTCGTCGCGCGCGTGGAACGGCCCGGGCGCCTCGCCGGCCCGCCGCGTCCACTCCGGCCGGTAGAGCCCGTACGACACCACATGATCGCGGCCCTCCGGCACGAAGGCGTCCCAGTTCACACGCGAGTCCCAGCCGTTGGCCTCGACGTCGACGCCCGCCCACAGCTCGTACGGGGAGCGTCCCAGCCGCCGGGCGTACGCGGCCGAGGACACCAGCCGGGCCGCGCTCCACCGGAAGTCCACGAACATCGTGTCGGACAGCTTCTCGGCCCCGCGCTGGAAGAACATCGCGTTCTTGTCGTTGAGCGCGCCCTGCCAGCCCACCCGGCCGTCAGCGTTGAACGCGTCGTACCAGGTGATGCGCAGTTCGGGCGCTCCCTTGCGCAAGGCCTGCACGAAGCCGGCCACCTGCCGGGCCAGCGCGGGGTCACCGCCGTCGGTCTCGCCGTTGAGGAACCAGCCGTCGAAGCCGTACGTACGGGCCACCTGGATCAGCTTGTCCGCGAGCGGGAAACGGCCCAGGGAGTCCTGCTGGACCAGTTCGCGCGTCCACGCCAGCTCGCCGCCGTACGCGGCCGGCGGGAGGAAGACGTTGCCCAGGACGGGCACGCCGTTGCGGTGCGCGGCGTCGATGACGGGGGCGTTGGGGGCGAGGATGATGCCTTCGCCCGAGGAGCCGCCCCAGAAGACCAGTTCGTCCAGGTAGGCCCAGTGGGTCAGGGCGTAGAAATCGGCCTTGGGGCCGCCCTGGGAGGGGTTGCCGGCCGTACCCGCGAAGGAGACGAGCGCCGAGATACGGGCCTGCCCGGCGCGGGCCGTGGGGTTGGCGGGCACCGGCGTGAAACGCCTGGCCAGCGGCACGGTCGCGATGTTGTACGGCAGGTCCGCGTCATCCTGCGGGCGCCAGCTCCTCAGGCTGCGCCACACCGCGCCGGGGTCGGGCTCGCGGCCTTCGGGAAAGCTGTCGGGGAACCAGTAGGAGGCGTACGGCTGGAGGGCGCCGGCCGCCCCGGCCGGTACCGCCTTCCCCCCTCCCCGGGCCGCCACCGCGCTCCCGGCGCCCACCGGAAGCGCCAGCCCGGCACCGGCCGCCGCGGCCCCGGCCACCAGCCCGCGCCGCGACACCCCGGCCGTGCCCGTGGCCGTACCCGTTCTCCTACCCGTGCCCATGCTCGTCCTTCCGATCGTCTGCGCGTCCACTCCGGCCTCCCCGGCCCGTCCGCCGCCCGGCCTGACTCCCGAACCCCGCCTCACTTCACGTCCGACGGCCACACCACCTCCGTGATCCCCCGCCCCGCCAGGTACGCGGCGTCCCGCGCCCGGTCCGCCGGCACGGCTCCCGCCCGTACGCCCTGGTCGGCCAGCCGTACCCACGCCTCGAAGAAGGGGCCGCCCGGCGCGCACACCGACCGGCGCGGTGCGGTACTCGCGTCCCCCGCGTCCAGGACGAGCGCGGTCGTACGCCGCACCGGCCGGGGCGGCTCGGCCCGCAGCCGGGCCGTCATCCCGGCCACCGCCCGCCCCGCCGGCTTGACCTCACCGTCCGAGGTGAACAGCCCGAGGCCGTACTCCAGCTCGGGGAAGTCCGCCAGCTCCCGCGACACGTCGTGCGAGCACCACCAGGTGATGCCGGAGAGGTGTTCGCAGGTCAGGGCGTTCTCGATGGTGGCGGTGGCGAACGCGGCGGCGTGCTCGGGCGGTACGAGCGGGGCGGGTGCGCCGACCTCCTGGAGCCAGACCGGCCGGGCCGGGTCGTCCGCCCAGGCGGCGGCCAGTTCGATCAGGTACTCGGCCAGCCGTACCGTGGCGGTCCCGTCGTGGCCGTGCCGCTGGGCCGTACCGTTGAAGACCCAGGAGTGGATGGTGGTGGCCCGGCCGAGGCGCGCGGCCTGGGCGGGCGTGAAGGGGTGGCCGTCCTGGAACCACACCGCGTCGTACTCGGCGTGGGTGTGCAGCCGCCCGGGCGCGGCCCGCTCGCACACCTCCAGCAGCCGCGCCAGCCACTGTCCGGCCTCCTCGTACGTACACGGATCGGGGTCCGGGTGCGGCGGTCCGGAGAACTGGTTGACCTCGTTCCCCAGCGTCATGCCCAGGAAGTTGGGACGCCCGGCAAGTGACGACGCGAGCGTCTCCAGGTAGCGGGCCGCGCCGTCGACCGCCTCCGGGTCGGTGAACATGTTGCGCCGGTGCCAGGTGCGCAGCCAGGAGGGGACGAAGTCGAAGCTGGACAGGTGGCCCTGGAGGGCGTCCACGGCGACGTCCAGGCCGCACTGCGCGGCCGCGTCCACCAGGTGCCCGAGCTGTTCGACGGCGCGCGGGCGGATGAGGGAGCGATTCGGCTGGAAGACGGGCCAGAGGGCGAACACCCGGACGTGATCCAGGCCGAGAGCCGCGAGCGCCTCCAGATCACGGCGTACGGCGTCGAGGTCGAAGTCCAGCCAGTGGTGGAACCAGCCGCTGCTCGGGGTGTAATTGGCGCCCATACGGAGCGCGGGACCGGCGGACGACCTCACATCGCTTCCCTTCACGTCTTCAGCGCTCCTTCTCACGTCTTCAGCGCCCCCTCGCCCACGCCCCGGAAGAAGAACCTCTGCAGCGCGAAGAAGAGCGCCGTCATCGGGAGCAGCGCGGCCATCGCGCCCGCCGCGATGAGCCGCTGGTCGTTGACGGTGGTGGCCCCGGCCAGCGATTTCAGCCCGAGCTGGAGGGTGTAGTGATCGCTGTCGGTCAGCACGATCAGCGGCCACAGGAAGTCGTCCCAGGCACCCATGAAGCTGGTCAGGCAGACCACCGCCAGCGCGCCCTTCGCGGCCGGCACGAAGACCTTCGTGAAGCGCTGCCACTCGTCGGCCCCGTCCAGCACCGCGGCCTCCTCCACCTCCTGCGGTACGGCGAGGAAGGCGGCCCGCATGATCATCAGGTTGAGCACGGAGACCGCGCCCGGCAGCCACACGCCGACGAGCGTGTCCACCAGCCCCATCGAACGGACCGTGAGGAACATCGAGATCATCACGGACTCGAAAGGGAACATCAGCGTCGCGACCAGCACCGTGAAGACGATCCGCCGCCCGCGCCACCCGGCCCGGGACAGCGCGTAACCGCCCATCGCGGCGAACACGCAGTTCGAGGTGACGGCCAGCGCCGCGACGATCAGCGTGTTGCCGACGTAGTGCAGCAGGGGGAAGGACTCGGCGACCCGTACGTAGTTGTCCAGGGTCGGCTGACTGGGCAGCACACCCCCGTACACATTCTCCCCGCGCCCCTTCAGCGACGTCAGGAACTGCCAGACGATGGGCCCCAGCGTCACCACCAGCATCAGGCACAACGTCAGGTAGCGGCCGGTCAGCCCGATCGCCGCCTTACGGCCGCGGCCCGCGGCAGGGGCGCGCCGGGCCCGCCGTACATCCGGCGAGGGCAGAGCGGTCTCCCCTCGCCTCCCTTCGACAGCGGTCACCTCTCGTCTCCCTTCGACAGCCGGTGCCCCAGCAGGCTGAACACCAGCGTCAGCAGGAACAGCAGGATCGAGATCGCCGCCGCGTAACCGGTCTCGCCCGCGAAGCCCAGCCCGACCTGCCGGATCAGGAACGGCAGCGTCCGGGCCCCGCCGCCGGGGCCGCCGCTCTCCCCGCCGAGGATGTAGATCTCGGTGAACACGCGCAGCGCGGAGATCGCCGACAACGTGCCGACCAGCAGCATCATCGGCTTCACACTGGGGATGGTGATGCTGAAGAAGCGGCGCAGGGCCCCCGCACCGTCGAGCGCCGCGGCCTCGTACAGCGACGCCGGTACGTTCCCCAGCGCCGCGAGGTAGAAGACCATGTAGTAGCCCAGGCCCTTCCAGACCGTGACGATCATGGCGGACACCAGCAGCATCGTGGAATCGGTCAGGAACGGAACCGGCCCGGAGATCAGATGCAGCTTCTGGAAGACGGTGTTGACCAGGCCGTCACTGCGCAGCACCCACTGCCAGATCAGCCCGACGACGACCGCCGACGCGATCACGGGCGTGTAGAAGGCGGAACGGAAGAAGCCGATCCCGGGCACCTTCCGCTGTACGAGGACGGCCAGCGCCAGCGGCAGCAGCACCAGACAGGGCACGACGACGGCCAGGTAGACGACACTGTTGACCGTCGCCGTCCAGAAGTCGGGGTCGTCGAGCGCCCGCCCGTAGTTCTCCAGGCCGACGAACCGGCCGCCGCGCAGGATCTGCGCGTCGGTGAGCGACAGGATGACCGTGTTGACGAACGGCCAGAGGCTGAAGAGCACCACCATGACCAGGCCCGGCAGCAGGAAGAGGTACGGCGTCCACCAGCGGCGGTGGACCAGGCCCTGCTCGTTGCCCTGGGCTTTGACTCGGCGAGTGACGCTTCGGGGGGTGCGATGGATTGCGCTTCGGGGGGCGAGTCGGGTGATGCTTCGGGAGGCGCGGCGGGCGGCGTTTCGGGCGGCGCGGCGCTCGGCGGCGGGAGCGGCCGGCACCTCGGGTGCCGCCGGGCCGGGCGGCACGGCCGCCTTCCCCGGCCGCCCCGCTGCCTCATCCACACGCTCGGTGGGTGCCATCACCGATCACTGCCGCTTCTGCTTCTGCTGCTGCGCGAGGATCTTGTTGGCCGCTTCCTGCGCGTTCTTGACCGCCGCCGCGGAGTCCTCTTCCCCCTTGATCCCCTTCTGCATCTCCCGCACCACCGCGTCACCGACCTGAGTGGTCCACTCCACCGGCGTGTTGGCGTCCAGCCGGGCCGCCTTCAGCTCCTCGGCGCCGATGTTCCGCGCCAGCGTCTCGGGGTCCTTGCCGTCGCCCCGGTCGGCGAAGTACGGATCGGCGAGACCCTTCGCGTTCGACGGGTAGATCGTCACCTGCTTCGCGAACGCCACCTGGTTCGGCCCGTTGGTCACCCACTTCGCGAACTCGGCCGCCGCGTCAGGATGTCTGGTGTCCTTGCGCACGCCCAGCGACTGCGTGTAGATGCCGATGTGCTGGAGCGTCCCCGTGACGGCCGGGGCCACCCGCGTCTTCGCGTACGCGGAGGGAGAGTTGCGCTTGACGTCCTTCAGGACGCCCGGTGACCCGGGCCCGAACACCAGCTTCCCCGCCCCGTAGAGCTGCGCGAGGTCGTCGGCCTTGGTCAGCGACTCCTTCGGCATCGCCCCCATCGCGTACAGCTTCTTCATCCGCTGCACCCACTCGACGGCCTTGGGCGTGTCGAAGGCGAACGCGTTCTTCTCCTTGTTCAGGACCGGCACGCCCATCTTCTGCCAGTCACCGGGCAGCCGCCCCTTCGGGTCCGCCATGAACGCGCTGTACCGGCCGCCCGACGCCTTCGCGATCCGCTCCGCGTAGCCGAAGAACTGCTCGACGGTGGTGGGCGGCTCGTTCACGTCGAGCCCGGCCTCGGCGAACAGCTCCTCGTTGTACGTGAGGATCTCGGGCGTCACGTACCACGGGTATGCGTAGACGCCGTCCCCCTTGCCCGGCAGCTTGTACTGCTCCCAGGCGCCCGGCACGTACTCCTTCGCGACCTTCGGGTCGAGCTGCGCGACGTCCGCGAGCATGCCCCGGTCGCCGAGCAGCTGGAAGGAGTCGGTGTTCAGGTTGACCACGTCCGGCAGCCCGCCGGCCTGCGCGTCGGCGACGAGCTTCTCGTTGTAGCCGTCACCGGGCACGTCCTCCCAAGTCACCTTCACGTCCGGGTACTTCTTCTCGAACGCGTCGATGACGCCCTGCACGTACGCGGTGAAGTCCGGCTTGAGCTGCAACGTACGGAAGGTGATCTCACCGGAGACCTTGCCGGTCCGCTTCGGCTGCCCCTCGGCGGCCGGGGAACCCTCGGCGCCGCCGACGCCGCAGGCGGCCGTGGCCGACATCAGGGCGGCCGCGAGAGCGGTGGCGAGCACGATCCGGGAACGGTCGTGACGGACGCGCCGGTGGTGACGGGCACGACGGTGCCGGCGATCGTGCCGTCCGTGCCGTTCCTGTCCTTCGTGGCGGCCGTGCCGGTCGTTGCCTACGGGAGCCAAGTGCCTGCGCGTCATGGTCACTCCTGCGTCAGGGAAACGCTTCTGCCCGGGAGGCACGTCCCCGTGAGGGAGCGCTCCCGCGTCGGGGAACCGCGAGGAAAATGCGAAGAGCCACGCACGGACCGGAACACGACCGGCCGCGCCGCCGGATGGCGGTGCCAACGTTGTCGTCCACTCCCCCTCCCGTCAATGCACCCGCCCCGACTTTCCGCCCACAGCCCCCACTCCACCCCGTCCCCTCTCCCGCCCGAACCCCTCCGCACCCCCTCCACGCCACCCCTCCCCGCCTGCACTAATGCGCTAAAGCCAACGCTCCCCGCCTCGGCCGTCTCAATTCCATAACGCAGCCCACGAGTTCACGCCCCGCCCCCTCCCCGCACAGCGATTGACTTCCCACCCCCACGCCGTGATCCTGAAGCACCTAAAGCGCTTTACCCTGCCCCACTAATGCGGTTTAGCGCGACAGCTCACCCCACCCCCAGCCTCACCCTTGAGACCGCATCCGCCGGCCCCGCCCCACCCGCCGGACCGACCGGAGGAGCTGCGTACGACATGACCACCGGCCCCCCGGCCGCGAACGCCGACGGCCCCCGCTTCCCCACGGCTGCCCCGCGCCGCCGCCCGACCATGAAGGACATCGCCGAACGCGCCGGCGTCTCCCCCTCGGCCGTCTCCTTCGCCCTCAACGACCGCGACGGCGTCTCCCCCGGCACCCGCGCCCGGATCCGTGAGGTAGCCGAGGAACTGGGCTGGCAGCCCAACAGCGCCGCCCGCGCCCTGTCCGGCGAACGCTCCGGCTGCGTCGGACTCGTCCTCGCCCGCCCCGCCCACACCCTCGGCGTCGAATCCTTCTTCCTCCAGCTGGTCTCCGGCATCCAGGAAGCCCTCGCCGCCCGGCGCGTGGCGCTCCTCTTCCAGGTCGTCGAGAACCTGGAAGCCGAGTGCGCGACCTACCGCCGCTGGTGGGCCGAACGCCGCGTCGACGGCGTCCTGGTCGTGGATCCCCGCACCGAAGACCCCCGCCCGGCCCTCCTCACGTCCCTGGCACTGCCGACGGTCGTCATCGGCGATACGGAGGCGGGGGCGGGGTCCGGGACGAGGCCGGACACAGAGCCGGGCCCGGCCCCCGCCCCCGAAACCCCGCATCCACCCGCACCTCCACCGTCGCCCCCACCAACAACACCACCACCCCCATCACCACCGTCACCCCCCACCGCCCCCCTCTCCACCATCTGGGCCGACGACGCCGCCGCGATGCGGTCGATCATCGACCACCTGTACGCGCTCGGCCACCGCCGTATCGTGCACATCGCCGGTCTGCCCGGCCTCGCCCACACCGCACGCCGCGTCGCGGCCCTGCGCGCCGAGGCCGCCCGCCTCGGCCTGGACGCCGCCGACGTCCGCTCCGTCTCCACGGACTACTCCGACGAACAGGGCGCCGAAGCCACCCGCCGCCTGCTGGCCACTCCCCGCCCGCCCACCGCGATCGTCTACGACAACGACGTGATGGCCGTGGCCGGCGCCGCCGTGGCCGCTGGGAGCGGCGTTCCCGTACCCGGCGCCCTGTCCATCGTCGCCTGGGACGACTCACCCCTGTGCCGTGTGACCCATCCGCGCCTGACCTCGCTCGTACGCGACACCGCCGGGTTCGGCCGCCTGGCCGCCCAGGAACTCCTCTCCCTCCTCGACGGCGCCCCCACCCGCCGCCTCCAGGCCGAACTTCCCCACCTCGAAGCGCGCGAGAGCACCACCCGCGCGCCCTGATTCCCCCGATCGCCCGCCCTGATTCCCCTTCCTCCCCGGCTCACCCCTGTTACCACCCGGTACGGGGAACCTCTGCGCCGTTCGGGCGCCCCCCGCGTGTTTCCGGATGCGTTCACCCGTCACAGGGCGTGTCCTCGCAACTATGAACTGGCTCCGCAGACGACTCCTGCTGCACGGCGTGGTCCCGGCGGCCCTCGGCACCGTCCTCGGCCTGACCGTGACCGAGGCGGTCCCGGCCGTACCGGCGGGCCCGTGGACCCGTCCGATCGCCGTCAATGCCCGCATCAGCTCGCCCTACGGCGTCAAGGGAAACTGGGCCGCCGGCCACCACACCGGCGTCGACTTCGCCGTCCGCACCGGCACGCCGGTCTCCTCGGTCGGCTCCGGCACCGTCGTCCTGGCCAAGCGCTCGGGCGACTACGGCCTCGCCGTCACCATCCGCATGACCGACGGCTACTACACCCTCTTCGGCCACCTCTCCCGCATCACGGCCCGTGTCGGCCAGCGCGTACGGGCCGGCACCCGCATCGGCTACAGCGGCGCCACCGGCCGCACCACCGGCCCCCACCTCCACTTCGAGGTCCGCAGAACCCGCCACTACGGCTCCGACATCAACCCCCTCACCTACCTGGCCCGCCGCGGCATCCGCCTGAACCATCGCTCCCTCCCCCACTAGCCCAGCCCCCCTCCCTCCCCCTACTGCTCCCCCTCCCCCTCCCCCTTCTCCTTCTCCTTCCCCTCCCGCTCCGGCAGCCCCTCGACCTCCGCCCGGTCGTACCGGCCGAGGCGCCCCGGCACCAGACCGTTCCGCTCCGCCGCCACCTCGAACTTTCCGGCCGACCACCCCAGCAGCGCCGCGGCCTCCTTGGCCGTCACGCTCCGCTCCAGCCACTGCTGCCGGTCGTCCACCACGCCCGCGACCAGTTCCCCGTCCAGCCCGTCAAGGCTCTCCAGGCTGAACATCGGATAGCCCCGGAACTCCCCCACCGGCCGAAGGTGCCCCAACCCCGCCAGGACCCGCACGTCCTCCCGCTCGACCTCCAGCTCCATACGCTCGGCCAAGTGCTTCGCCGCGTCGATCGACCCCAGCCCGGGATGGTCACCGAGCTCTTCCCGGATCTCCTCCACCCGCCCCCGCAGGCTCTCCACGACCTCCCGCGACCAGCGCTTGCCGTCCACGTCCGGCGGCGGAATCATCCCGCGCTGCTCGGCCCGGCCGACCTGCCACCGCTGGAGCTCCAGCTCACCCGCCAACTGGTGCGGCCCGAACGACTCCCCCTTGACCGGCTTGCGGCGCCCGGACTTCCCGGCGTCCTGCGCCATCACGTAGTTCTCGTCCCCCACCACGGCCAGGATCTCCTCGACCCGGTCCGGCAGCGTCTTGGCCACCCCCTCCGACCACCGCTCGTCCCCCACGTCGGGCGGCGGAATCAGCCCCCTGGTCTCGGCACGCCGTACATGCCGCGGCTCGATCCCCAGCCACTCGGCCAGCTGATGCGGCCCGAACGCCCGTTCCTTGGCCATGCGCCCTCCCGTTGCCACCGCCATCGGATACCGGGTCAAGTACCCACGACGAAGCCCCACCGGCCCCGCAGGCAACAACTTTAGAGCCAGGCACCGACATGCAACTGGCCTGTGGATAACCGCTGTCCCGCCTTCGTCGGGCACCCGGATCGGCACGGTGGGCACACTGCCGGATCGTGGCGCAGCGAAGGCGCCGACCGAGCGTGTTCGACGGTGGCCGGGCTCGCCCCTTGTGGGACGAGCCGCATGGTGGAGCACGCTGGTACGGTTCTGCGCGGCGTTGTCACCGGCCCGATCAGCGGAATTCGACAGAATCGCGCCGGGCCGGATCGCGCAGCCGGCCGTCCGATCCGGCCAGTGGGTTCGCTCGCTGCCGTGGTGATTGCCGGTGCCAAGGTCGCGGCCATTGCACAACTGGCCGTCATGGCGGCTGAGGTGATCGCAGCACAGGCCGCGGCGCCGCTCACCTTCGGGCTGTCCGAACTCGGCGCCCTGGGAGCCACACAGGCGACACGGCTGATCGTGAGAAGACCGCTCAAGGAAGCCGAGCAGCAGATCGTCTCCGAGCTGCCGGCGATTGCCCAGGCCCCGATCATCAACGCGCTGTCGGACATGGCAGGCGACCTCGCCATCCAGGCAGCCGGTAACGCTCTCGGGACCCAGAAGGGGTACGACTGGGGCGCGGTGGCCGACTCCGGTATGCACGGCGCCAAGGACTCGCAGCTCGGTGCTGCCATACCTGGGGGCAAGTGATCATCAAGCAGGCAGAACGCCAGCTGCGGCAGCACTTGCGCGATGTCCAAAAGGGCCTCAATCAGATGTCCCGCAACCACGCGGAAAATGACAAGGCCCTGGCAGACATGATCAGCCGAATCCACACCCGTTCAGAGGCGCAGGACAATGCCCGCAAGGGTTGGACCGACCGAGCCAAGGGGCCGAACAACAGCCTCAAGCCAGTTACCGTTCCGGGACGCTGGAAGCCCGGTATGCCAAAGACCCAGTTCGCTCGTAAGGCGCAGCAACTCCACTCCCTGGGCCGTCGCGGGGAGCTTTACAAGGCGACAAACCCAGTGTCACGTGACAAGAAGATCACAGATGACTACAAGGGCGCCTTGATGCGCATCATCAGCAATAACCATAAAGACAATCCTGATCTCGCCGAGGAAGCTCGCCGGCCAGCGAGAGCCATGCATCCCGATCACGTCCAGGAACTTCAATCCGGCGGCCGTGATCACTGGGAGAACATCAGAGTGCTGCACGGCGGCACCAATACCGACATCGGCAATCATCAGATATGGCCAAAAATCAGAGACTTGCCCGATGGGACACCAATAAAAGTCAAGGTGAAGCGGAAATGACCGCCGCCGACATTCCCCTGCTCGCAGGCGTGCCCGCCGGCGTCGGCGAGTTGCTGGCCGTCGTCGACGGCATGTACCTCGAACACTCCACCCAGCTCTTCGGGAGTGATGAGCTGCCGGGGCGTCAAGTGGGGGACACCCTGGCCAGCGCCCAGCTCCCGGACGGCAGCCACCTCGACGATGCGTCCACGTCCTTCTGCTTCGGCGAGGCGGCGAGCAATCCGCTGCTGGTGGACGAGCGGGACGGCGGCGTGTGGCGAGTTCCCGACGACGGCGTCGTCTGGTACACCGACTGCCGCTTGAAGCGGGTCGCCGACAGCGTTGAGCGCTTTTTCACCACCTGGGTCATCACGGATCGTTTTCCGGATCTCGCCGGGCTGACTCCGGACGATGCAGCGGACAATGATTGGTACCGTCTGCTCAAGCTGAGCGGCCTGGCGTCCTGACGCGAACGCGACCCCCGCTCGCCCGCCCCGCCAGGCTTTTGTGAGAAGCATCGTGGCCACACGCGCCGAACTGACCGATATTTTCGGAGCCGAGGGGGTGATCTACCTGCCCCGCAGTGAAGCGGCTGCCGCCGGCATCTCCGATGTTGACGCCCAGGTTCTGTGCGACGTGGGGCCTCCTGCGGAACTCCCAGTGATCTTCAGCCTCGACATTCCCGGGGATCCATCTGCATTCTCACTCGTGCCGGTGGACACGGGTGAGGAAATCACCACCGTCCTGTGCCTCGGCGGCCCGTCCGGGAATGTCGAAATGCGGTACTGCCTCGACATGGAGGACGGGTACGTCATCCTCCTGACCCTCGGCCAACAGGCGGCAGCGGAGATCATCAACACCACCGTGGAAACGTTCGTCGAGTTCCTGTACCGGTACGGCCTGCGGCTGAAGCACATCGCAAGTGCCGACGATCAGCAGGCCGACGAGTACACCAGGCAGCTGCGGCTATACCTTGAAGCGCGCGACCCGCAGGCGTTCGCCGAGGAAGACAACTGGTGGAGCATGATTTTCGATCGCCTGCCGGGTAAGGAGTTCCGAGAACCGGCTGGACGCTTCCTCACCAGGCGGCGCCGCAGGGCGGGCAGCCGGCACGGGCGAAACGACGCATCGGCGGACAGCCCGCCGGACCCGCCCCTTCCTGCCTCGGGCCGCCTGCAGAGCCCACCGCAACGCAAAGATCCCGGCCGGACGGTGACCGTCTGACCGGGATCTCATGGGCCGTTCACGGTGTGACCGCGAAGCCCGTCGGTGGACCTGAGGGGATTCGAACCCCTGACCCCCTCGTTGCGAACGAGGTGCGCTACCAGCTGCGCCACAGGCCCTTGCGACGAGTGAAACTCTAGCATCCCTGTCCGGGTGCTCAAAAATCGCTTCCCCTGCTGGTCAGCTGTGCAGGGTCACTCGTTCGCCGCGCGGGGGCGGTCGGGGTCGGCGTACTGGTCGAAGAGGGGGGTGCGGCCTCGGGTGCGGCGGCCGGGGGCGGGGCGGCGCTGGGAGGCGGTGGACGGGGACGGCTGGGGGGTCTCGGTGGCCGGGCCGGAGCGGGCGGAGCTCCAGGCGTCGTCGGCGTCGAGGTCGACGTGGCTGGTGGCGCGCGGGGCGACCGGGGCCGTGACGTACGTCGGGAGCGGGACCGGGACGGGGTCCCAGCCGCCGGGCTCGGTGCGCTCGCGTTCGCGCTGCTGGTCCACCCACTCCGCGTGGTCGGTCTCCTCCACCAGGGCGCGGCGGCCGGCCGTCGACGCCGGCTCGGGGCGGGCGGCGGGCGCGGCGGGGTGCGCCGGGGCGGGGGGCGTGGCGGCGGCGTCCTCAGCGGGAGCTTCGTCGGCGGGGGGCTGCTGGGACGCCTGGTGAGGGCGTGGCCTGCCCTCCCGCAGCCGTTGCGCTGCCGCCTCCGCCTGGCGCTGGTCCATGGTGAAGGTGAAGCGGCGCCGTTCCTGGGCGCGGAGGTAGACGATGTACGCGCTGAGGAGTATGGCGGGGATGGCCGGCGCCCAGAGGAAGGCGAGGCCGCCGACGGCCGCGACGACCGTGCCGACGGTGAAGGCGAGGAAGAGGACGGTGGTGGTGCGCCGACGGCGGGCCAGCACCTTGGCGCGCTTCATGCGGTCGGCGGTGGAGATCCGTCCGAAGGCGGGCTTCTTCCCGGGCCGGGGCGCCGCCCCGGACACGGCGGCGCCTGCGGAGGCGGGCCGGCCGCCGGGCGTCGCGCTGCCGGCCGCGGCCGCCGGCTGGTGGCGTGGAGCGGCGGGCGGGGCGTCGTCGGCGGGCGCGTCGAAGTCCCGGACGTCGGCCTCCTCGGCCGCGGCGTCCGGCTCACGCGCTTCGCCCGCATCGTCGGTGGGCCGGTCGCCCTGCCCTTCCAGCCCCTTGGCGTAACGGCGCTCCATGGCCGCCCGTCCGGACAGGAGCCGGATGGCGGTACTGAAGCGCTCCGTCGGCCGGGCTTCATTGAGCTCGTCCTGCCTGCGGAGCCACATCGGCACCAAGTAGGCGGCCCAGGCCCCGACGATGACTGCGTAGATGAGGCCGCTGCTGCTCACGTCTCACACGGTAGAGGGGTTTGCAGGGGGCCATCCGCCAATTGAGCCGGTGTGTCGCACGATCTGGCTGATATCTCGAACTTTTTTTGTGATTGTTGAGATCAGCCGCATGCGCTTGTGGCCAATTGGTGAAACGGTTCGAACACTTATTTTATTTGTGGGGTGTGCTGGGCTTCTCCCGGTGCCAGCGGTTCAGCAGCCCCTCCGGCACCTCCTCCGCGGTCAACGCGAAAACCAGGTGGTCGCGCCAGGCCCCGTCGATGTGCAGATAGCGCGGCCGCAGCCCCTCCTCGCGAAAGCCGAGTTTCTCCACGACCCGGCGGCTGGGCAGGTTCTCCGGCCGAATGCAGACCTCGATGCGGTGCAGGCCCACCGAGCGGAAGCAGTGGTCGACGGCGAGCGCCACCGCCGTCGGTATGACGCCGCGGCCGGCCACCGCCTCGTCGACCCAGTAGCCGACGTGCCCCGAGCACATCGAGCCCCAGGTGATCCCGGCCACCGTCAGCTGCCCGGCCAGCCGGCCGCGGTGCTCGACGACGAACGGCAGCATCCGGCCCGCGTGCGCCTCGGCCCGCAGGTGGCGGACCATCTGACGGTACGTGGGCCGGTGTGGCGCGGGGATGCCCGGCGGAGGCGGCGGGATGGTCGCCTCCCAGGGGCGCAGCCAGTCGCGGTTACGGCGGTTGACCTCGCGCCAGGCCCGTTGGTCGCGCACCTTTATGGGGCGGAGGGCGGTGTCGCCGTCCGCCAGTACGACGGGCCAGGGGGCGTTCAGTGTGCGCTCCCGGTGGAGGTGGAGTCCGGGCCCTGGGGCGGGCCGGGGGCGGAGTCCTCCCGGTCCGGGGGCGGGGCCGGGGTGGCGCCCGTGTGGGCCGGCGCGTGGTCGCCGCCCCTCAGCTGGTCCACCGCGTGCGGGAGGAGGTCGGCGAGGACGGCCAGGCCGTCGCGTACGCCGCCGGTGGAGCCGGGCAGGTTGATGATCAGCGTGCGGTCCGCGACCCCGGCCAGGCCGCGGGAGAGCGCGGCGGTGGGCACCTTCGCGCGGCCCGCGGCGCGGATCGCCTCCGGGATGCCGGGGACCTCGTAGGCGATGACGCGGCGGGTGGCCTCGGGGGTGCGGTCGGTGGGCGAGATGCCCGTACCGCCGGTGGTCAGGACGACGTCGTACCCGGCGGTGGCGGCGGCGCGCAGGGCGGCCTCGACGGGGTCGCCGTCCGGGACCACCTGCGGCCCGTCGACCACGAAGCCCAGCGCGGCCAGGCCCTCGGCGAGCAGCGGCCCGCCCTTGTCCGCGTACACACCGGCCGCCGCGCGGTTGGACGCGGTGACGACGAGGGCCCGGGGCGGAGAAGGGGGAGAAGGGGAGGAGGAGGGGGAAGGAGAAGACTGCTGGTGCTGGTGCGCGTGCTGGGTCGCTTTCGGGCCCGGGTTGGTGGGGGTGGCCGCCCCCGGTGTGCCGGTGGCGGTGCCCGGGCCGGGGTTGGGCGCCCCGGTGGTGAGGCGGCCGGTGGCCGTGTCCGGGCCCGGGTTCGCGGTCGTTCCGCGCTCGCCGTCGGGCCCCGAGGCCGGTCCCGGATCGGCAGGCGCGCCACGTACGCCCTGGTCAGGGCCCTGGTCAGCGGTCATGACCGGCTCCAGTGGCCCGACTTGCCGCCGGTTTTCTCCTCGACCCGTACGTCGGTGACGACCGCGCCCTTGTCGACCGCCTTGACCATGTCCACGACGGTCAGGGCGGCGACCGAGACGGCTGTCAGAGCCTCCATCTCGACGCCCGTGCGGTCGGTGGTGCGGACCGTGGCCAGGATCTCGACGGCGTCGTCGGCCACCCGCAGGTCCACCTCGACCCCGGACACCGCCAGGGGGTGGCACAGCGGGATCAGGTCAGGGGTGCGCTTGGCGCCCATGATGCCCGCGATCCGGGCGGTGGCGAGCGCGTCGCCCTTCGGGACGCCCTCGCCGCGCAGCAGCTCGACGACGCGCGGCGCGACCAGGACGCGGCCGCTGGCGCGGGCGGTGCGCGCGGTGACGTCCTTCTCGGACACGTCGACCATGCGGGCCGCGCCCGACGCGTCGAGGTGGGTGAGGTCTTGCTGGCCGCTGCTCATCGTTCTCCCGGTCCGGACCGTGCCGCCTGTGCGACGACACCGTACCCGCAGGCGTCGGCCGTCACCCGGCTACCCGGTGGGGACGGCAACGCACGCCCCCATACGGACAGCGCTCCCGGCCCGATACGGACGGCACCGACCGACCCGACACGGACAGCATGCCCGCCCCGGCACGGACAGCACCGCCCACCCGGCACGCACAGCACGCACGGCCTGCCGGGAACAGCGCCCACCGGCCGGTGAGGGCAGCGCCCGCCCCACTCCTCCCCCTCACCCCAGCAACACCACCTCCACCTCCGCCCCCTCCGCGACCTCCGTCGTCTCCTCCGGGACCACGATCAGGGCGTTGGCCTGGGCCAGTGCTTTGATCAGGTGGGATCCGGCGCCGCCCACGGGCGTGACGGTGGTGGTGTCGGCGTCGTACCAGCCGCGCAGGAACTGCCGCTTGCCCTCGGGCGAGGAGGTGACGGGCGCGCCGCAGGTGGCCCGGGAGGTGTGACGGTGCACGTCGGGCAGGCCCATGAGCGTACGGATGGCGGGGCGTACGAACAGTTCGAAGGAGACGTACGAACTGACCGGATTGCCGGGCAGGGCCAGCAGCGGGATGCGGTCCGGGCCGATGAGGCCGAAGCCCTGCGGCTTGCCGGGCTGCATGGCCAGCTTGCGGAACTCGACGGTGCCCTCCTCGGCGGAGAGGTCCGCGAGCGTCTCCTTGACCACGTCGTACGCGCCGACGCTGACACCGCCACTGGTCACGAGGATGTCGGCCCGGATGAGCTGGTCCTCCAGGGTGGCGCGCAGCGTCTCGGCGTCGTCGGCGACCGCGCCGACCCGGTAGGCGATGGCGCCGGCCGCGCGGGCGGCGGCGGTGAGCTGGAAGCTGTTGGAGTCGTGGATCTGGCCGGGGGCCAACTCTTCGCCGGGCTGGACCAGTTCGCTGCCGGTGGACAGGACGACGACCCGGGGGCGCGGCCGGACCCGGACCGTGGCGCGCCCGATGGCGGCGAGCAGGCCGGTCTGGGCGGGGCCGAGGACGGTGCCGGCCTTCAGGGCCAGTTCGCCCGCCGGGACGTCGCTGCCACGGGCGCGTACGTGCTGCCGCTCGTCGACCGGGCGGTACACCCGGACCTCGCCGCCCGCGGCCTCGGGCGCCGCGCTGTGCGCGCGCATCGCCTCGGCGGGCCCGCGGCCCGTACCTCCATCGGTCCACTCCACGGGCACGACGGCCTCCGCGCCGGGCGGCAGCGGCGCGCCGGTCATGATGCGGGCGGCCTCGCCGGGACCGACGGCGGGCGGCTCGGCGCTGCCCGCGGCGACGTCGCCGACCACCGTCAGGGCGGCGGGGAATTCCTCGGTGGCACCCGCCACGTCGGCGACGCGGACCGCGTACCCGTCCATGGAGCTGTTGTCGAAGGGCGGCAGGGCGGCGGGGACGGTGACGTCCTCCACCAGGACGCACCCCTGCGCGTCGAGGAGGTGGAGGTCGATCGGCTCCAGCGGGTGGATCTTGGACAGGACGTCGTCGAGGTGGTCGGCCACCGACCAGACGCGTTCCTGGTGGGTGGTCCGGCCGGTGGTGGCGCTCACGGTGTCACATCTCCTCGCTGACGAAGCTGCGCAGCCAGGTCCGGAACTCCGGGCCCAGGTCCTCACGTTCGCACGCCAGTCTGACAATGGCGCGGAGGTAGTCGCCACGGTCGCCGGTGTCATAGCGGCGCCCCTTGAAGACCACGCCGTGCACGGGGCCGCCGAGGCCCGGGTCGGCGGCGAGCGCCTGGAGGGCGTCGGTGAGCTGGATCTCGCCGCCGCGCCCGGGCTTGGTGGTGCGCAGCACCTCGAAGACGGCCGGGTCCAGGACGTACCGGCCGATGATGGCGAGGTTGCTGGGCGCGTCGGCCGGGTCGGGCTTCTCGACCAGGTCGGAGACGAGCACGACGTCGTTGTCGCCGTCGGGTACCGCGGCGGCGCATCCGTACATGTGGATCTGCGCCGGATCGACCTCCATGAGGGCGATGACGGAGCCGCCGTGCTGCTCCCGCACCTCGATCATGCGCTGGAGCAGCGGGTCGCGCGGGTCGATCAGGTCGTCACCGAGCATGACCGCGAAGGGTTGGTCGCCTACGTGCGGGGCGGCGCACAGGACGGCGTGACCGAGACCCTTGGGGTCACCCTGGCGGACGTAGTGCATGGTGGCCAGGTCGCTGGACTCCTGGACGCGGGCGAGGCGCGATTCGTCACCCTTGCGGTCGAGGGCTTCTTCGAGCTCGTAATTGCGGTCGAAATGGTCTTCGAGGGGGCGTTTGTTGCGTCCGGTGACCATCAGGACATCGCTGAGTCCGGCGGTTGCGGCCTCCTCCACGACGTACTGGATGGCGGGTTTGTCGACGACCGGCAGCATCTCCTTGGGCGTGGCCTTGGTCGCCGGGAGGAAGCGGGTCCCGAGACCGGCTGCCGGAATGACAGCCTTGGTGATCCGAGTACGCGATGGAGTCATGCGGATCACGATAACCGGCACTTTGCGCCGGAAGATGGGGTCCTGAGAACGGGTCACAGGAGCGGGAGCGACGGCGCATCATGAGCGGTTACGACGATGGGAAGCGCGGGTTGCGGCGCGATCTCCTGGACGTGAGGGCCCAGTTGCCGGCCGGTGAAATCCGGGCGGCGGGGGCGGTGCTGGCGCGCCGTGCGCTGGCCCTGCCGGAGCTGGCGGGGGCGGGCACGGTCGCCGCGTACGTGTCGGTGGGGCGCGAGCCGTCCACGCACGCGCTGTTGGACCAGCTGCGCGCGGCCGGGGTGCGGGTGCTGCTGCCCGTACTGCTGCCGGACAACGACCTGGACTGGGCCCCGTACGACGGCGCCGGGGGCCTCGTACGCGCCGGACGGGGCCTGCGGGAGCCCGCCGGGCCCCGGCTGGGCCCGCAGGCCGTCACCGAGACGGACGCGGTGCTGCTGCCGGGGCTGGCGGTGGACCGGCGCGGGATGCGGCTCGGGCGCGGCGGCGGGTCGTACGACCGGGTGCTGGAGCGGCTGGAGAAGGCGGGCGTGCGGCCGGCCAAGGTGGTGCTGCTGTACGACGCGGAGGTGCTGGCGGAGGTGCCGGCCGAGGAGCACGACCGGCCGGTGGATGTGGCGGTGACGCCGGGGGGTGTGTGGCGGTTCGCACCTTAGGTGCGGTACGGGCGGTACGGGCAACACGGGTGCGTACAGGGGCGTACGAGCGCTACGGGTACGTACGCACCTGGCGCCCCCGCAAACGCCACCGGGCGGGTCCGAGAACTTCGGACCCGCCCGGCCTAAGAGGTCAGCGCCCCGTCACGGCACCAGCCGTCACGGCACCAGCCGTCACGGCGCCCGCCGCGGCGACTTTCACGGCGACAGCGTCAGCGTGTCCTTCGCCGCGGCCTTGACGGCCTTCTGGGAGAAGGCCCACGGGAGCAGTTCGCCCTTGGCCCACTTGTCCGTCTGGTCGTAGTAGTGCGCGCTGTACGCGTGCCCGGAGGCGCCCGTCAGGTTGATCCAGCGCGACTTGTCCAAGTCGGCCAGGTTGACCACCATCCGCATCGACGGCACCCAGGTGACCCCGTAGCCGCCGGCCGCGTTCCAGCCGGTGGCGTTGACGGCCGCCTCGCCGCCGCCCAGGTTCCAGGGGCCGCGGTTGAACAGGCCCTGGAGGAGGCCCGGGCCGCTGGTGCCCAGGGTCTGGTTCTTCAGGAACATCTGGTGCAGGCGGCCCCAGCTCCAGTTGTCGACGTTCTTGCCCAGCTTGCTGGTCAGCTCGTAGCGCGCGTCCCGCATGGCGTGCGCGAGGAGCTGGTCGCGGTTGGCGTCGAGGACACGGCCGGGCCGGGACTCGGTCTTCCACCAGTCGTTCTTCGGGTCCTCCAGGATGGACCGGACGACCTCGTACCAGCGGTCGCCGCCGTCGGGCTGCGCCTGGTCGGGGGCGCGCTCGCCGCACTCGCGCACCAGCTTGTCCTGGTCGTCGGCCGGGCCGGTGTCGTCGGCCGGGCGGACGTTGAGGCACTGGCCCTCGACCCGCAGCTCCTTGGGCATCTTGTTGCCGAAGGCCAGTTTGAGGGTGTTGCGCCAGACCGCGTTGAAGTACGCGGCGGCGGCCGAGTCGGGCTCCTGGGTGTAGTCCCAGCCCTCCAGCAGCTTCTGCGCCTCGCGGACGTACGCGTTGTCCACGTCGATCTTCAGCAGGTAGGGCGTCAGCAGCTTGGCGATCTCGCTGCTGTTGTCCATCTGCATGGTCTGCATGTCGTCCGTCGAGACCTTGCCGCCGTCCTTGATCTTCGACTGGATGAGGTCGTTGATCCGCTGGCTGCGGGCGCCGTAGCCCCAGTCCTTGGTCAGCAGGTACGGGTACTTGTCCGGGTCGACGACGGCCTGGTTGGCGGTGACGATGTAGCCGCGCGCCGGGTTGTACTCGTTGGGCAGGGCCTTCTGGGGCACGTACCCGTCCCAGCGGGCCTTGGGGTCCCACCCGGGGGCGGGCAGGGTGCCGTCGTAGCCCTTGCCGCGGACCGGGATCCGGCCGGGTGCCTGGTAGCCGATGTTGCCCTTGGTGTCGGCGTAGATCAGGTTCTGCGAGGGCACCTCGAAGTGCGCGGCGGCCTTGCGGAAGTCCGTCCAGTTCTTGGCCCGGTTCAGCTCGAAGACCGCGTCCATCGAACGGCCCGGGTCCAGGGCGGTCCAGCGCAGCGAGATGCCGTAACCGTCGCCGCGGTCCGGTGCGGCGTTGCCGACCGGGGCGTGCTTGCCGACCTTGGCCATCTCGTCGTCGCGGTCGGAGATCAGCGGGCCGTTGTCGGTCGAACGGACCGTGATCTCGCGGTCGGCGCCGCCGGCGACCTTGATGGTCTCCTTGCGGGTCTTGTATGGCTGGAGCTTGTCGCCCGACAGGTAGCCGTTGGCGTTGATCTTCTCCAGGTACAGGTCGGTGACGTCGGCGCCGAGGTTGGTCATGCCCCAGGAGATGTCCTGGTTGTGGCCGATGACCACGCCGGGCATCCCGGAGAAGGTGTAACCGGAGACGTCGTAGTTGCACTTGGCGCTGGTGGTGCGGCAGTGCAGGCCCATCTGGTACCAGAGCGACGGCATCTGGGGGGCCAGGTGCGGGTCGTTGGCGAGCAGCGGCTTGCCGGTGGTGGTGTGGGCGCCGGAGACGACCCAGGAGTTGGAGCCGATGCCGTTGCCGTTGGGGCCGAGCAGGGCCGGGATCTTCTCCAGGGACTTGGAGACCGAGGAGAGCTGGGTCTTGACGCCCTTGGTGGCGGAGGAGGCGGAGTTGGTTCCGTTTCCGGAGCCGGTTCCCGCGCCCGTGCCGGTCCCGCTGCCGGTTCCCGAGCCCGTACGCGTACCGGCACCGCTCCCCGTACCCGTACCGCTCCCCGTGCCCGTACCGGTGCCCGAGCCCGAGTTGTTCTGCAGGCCGCCGCTCGGGGTGGCCTTGGCGTCGAAGTCCTTGGTGGCCGGGTCGACCGCGCCGCCCTCGACGATCGGCTTGTTCCGCTCAGCCGGGTACTTCGGGTAGAGCTGGTCGATCTGCGTCGGGCTGAAGCGGCTGGTCAGCAGGGCGCGGTCGATCTCGTCCTGCATGTTGCCGCGCAGGTCCCAGGCCATGGCCTTGAGCCAGGCCACCGAGTCGACCGGGGTCCACTTCTGGGGCTTGTAGTCGTTCTGGAAGCCGAGCGCCGCGTACTCCAGGGAGAGCGCGGATCCCTCGTGGTCCTTCAGGTAGGCGTTGACGCCGTCGGAGTACGCCTGGAGGTATTTCTTCGTCTGCGGGGAGAGCTTGGTGTCGTACTCCCGCTGCGCGACGTCGTGCCAGCCGAGCGTGCGCAGGAAGGCGTCGGTGTCGACCTGGCTCCGGCCGAACATCTCCGAGAGGCGGCCGGCCGTCATGTGGCGGCGTACGTCCATCTCCCAGAAGCGGTCCTGGGCCTGGACGAAGCCCTGGGCGCGGAAGAGGTCCTCGTCGGTGTCGGCGTAGATCTGCGGAATGCCGTTGCCGTCGCGCGAGACGTCGACGGGCGCGGTCAGGCCGGCCAGCTTCAGGGAGCCGGTGGTCTGCGGGTACGAGGCGCGGACGGTGCTGACGCCCCAGTACGCGCCGTAGCCGATGCCCGCCACGAGCAGAAGCACGACCGTGATCGCGACGAGGCGGCCGCGCCGCCCCTTCTTCTTCGGCTTCTTTGCAGCCTTGTCAGGGGCGGGGGCGGACTTGTTGGCGGGCATCTCTGTCCTTCGAGGGGCAGGGTGGGAGTGCTGGAGCAACCATAGGCGCACGGGTCCGCCGAGCCCTACGCGGTGTAGCCGCCGGCACCTCCAAGATTCAAGCAATGGTAAATTGTTAGCCTCAGTAACTAGATACGGTAAGGAAAGCCCGCCCGCTCCAAGCCCTGTGCCCGCTCCCGTGCCTGACCGGCCCGCCACGAGGAAGGACCAGCCCTGACTGTCGACCGCCTCAACGAACTTCTGCTGATCTGCGCCCTCGTCCTGCTCGTCGCGGTGGCGGCGGTACGCGTCTCCTCCCGCAGCGGGTTGCCCAGCCTGCTCATCTACCTGGGAATAGGCATCGCCATAGGGCAGGACGGATTCGGCGGTGTCATCTTCGACAACGCCGAGCTGACCCAGATACTGGGCTACACCGCGCTGGTCGTGATCCTGGCCGAGGGCGGCCTCGGCACGAAGTGGAAAGAGATCAGACCGGCGCTGCCCAGGGCCGCGGTGCTCTCGACGTTCGGTGTCGCGGTGAGCGTGGGGGTCACCGCGGCCGGAGCGCACTACCTCGTCGGCCTGGACTGGCGGCAGGCGCTCCTCATCGGCGCGGTGGTCTCCTCGACGGACGCCGCGGCGGTCTTCTCCGTACTGCGCAACGTTCCGCTGCCCGCCCGGCTGACCGGCGTCCTGGAGGCCGAGTCCGGCTTCAACGACGCCCCCGTGGTCATCCTCGTCGTCGCGTTCTCCACCGCGGGACCGGTGGAGCACTGGTACACCCTCATCGGCGAGATCGCCCTGGAGCTGGCGATCGGCGCGGCCATAGGCCTGGCCGTCGGCTGGCTGGGCGCCTACGGGATGCGGCACGTGGCGCTGCCCGCGTCCGGCCTGTACCCGATCGCGGTGATGGCCATCGCGGTCTCCGCCTACGCGGCCGGCGCGCTGGCGCACGGCTCCGGCTTCCTCGCGGTCTACCTCGCCGCGCTGATCCTCGGCAACGCCAAACTGCCGCACTCGGCCGCCACCCGCGGCTTCGCCGAGGGCCTCGGCTGGATCGGCCAGATCGGCATGTTCGTCCTGCTCGGTCTGCTGGTCACCCCGCACACGCTCTTCGACGACGCGGTCCCGGCGCTGATCATCGGCCTGATCCTGACGATCGTGGCCCGGCCGCTGTCGGTGTACCTCGGACTGCTGCCCTTCAAGGTGCCCTGGCGCGAGAAGGCGCTGCTGTCGTGGGCCGGGCTGCGCGGCGCCGTACCGATCGTGCTGGCCACCATCCCCATGGTGGGCGGCGTGCCCGGCAGCGACCGGGTCTTCAACATCGTCTTCATCCTGGTCGTCGTCTACACCCTGATCCAGGGCCCGACGCTGCCCTGGCTGGCCAGGAAGCTGCGCCTGGGGGACGACGAGGAGGCCGCCGACCTGGGGATCGAGTCGGCGCCGCTGGAACGGCTGCGCGGCCACCTGCTGTCCACCACGATCGGCGCCAAGTCGCGCATGCACGGCGTGGAGATCAGCGAACTGCGGCTGCCTCCGGGGGCCGCGGTCACCCTCGTCGTACGGGACGGCACCAGCTTCGTACCGTCGCCGACGACCGTACTGCGCCGCGGGGACGACCTGCTGGTCGTGGCCACGGATCCGGTACGGGACGCGGTCGAGAACCGGCTCCAGGCCGTCTCCCAGCACGGCAAGCTGGCCGGCTGGCTGGCACCGGGCACACCGGGCGGGCGGCAGCCGGTCAAGAAGGTGGGGGTACGGCCGGGCGACGTCTCCGGGGAACGCCCCGGCGAGCGGCCGGAAGGAAGAGCCGGAGGGCGGCCACCGCATACGCCGGCGCGGTGAGAAGGCGCCCGGCCGGCGAAAGATCCCGCGGGCGGCCCTGGCCGGATACCAGGGCCGCACCCGTATCGGCCTGTACTATGAAATCGCAATCAAAGGAACCAACTCTGCCTGACGCAGAGCTGGCGCGACCGCTCGGCGGCCGCGGTCCCCTGCCATACGCAGCCACCTCCCCGGTGCGGACCACGCGGTATCACTCGGTCCTGCGCGAGAGGACAGCTCTCGGCGCGCACACCCCGTGACAATCTCGCGGGCAGCGCGCTACCAGGCGGTAGAAAGGCTCGGCCGTGGCATCCGCGGTCAAGGACAACGCGGGCAAGGGCGTCCAGGGCGAGGCAGCCCAGGACGGGACCGCCCCCACCCGGCAGACTCCGGTCAAGGAAGCCCGTCCCGGTTACGGGCAGCTGCTGCGTACCCCCGGCGCCTGGGCGTTCCTGCTGCCGGGCTTCCTGGCGCGGCAGCCCTTCGCGATGCTGACGTTCAGCATCCTGCTGCTCGTCCAGCACACCACCGGCTCGTACGGCACCGCCGGTATCGTCTCGGCGGTCACCGGCGTCTCGATGGCGCTGTTCGCGCCGCAGAGCGGCAAGCTGGCGGACCGCTTCGGGCAGCGTGCGGTGCTCGTACCCGGCGTACTGGTGCACGCGGCGGCGGTCGCCGCGATGATCACACTGGCGCTGTCGCACGCGCCGCTGTGGGCGCTGCTGGTCATCGCCGTACCGACCGGCGCCTCGACGCCGCAGATCGGCCCCATGGTGCGCTCCCGGTGGGCCGCCAAGCTGACCGGTACGCCCCTGATGCCGACGTCCACCGCCTTCGAGTCGGTGACCGACGAGTTCACCTTCGTCATCGGCTCGGTGCTGGCGACCGCGCTGTGCACCGGCATCCACCCGGCGGCCGGCCTGGTCGCCGAGGGCGCCCTGACGCTGGGCGGCGGCCTGCTGTTCGCGGCGCAGCGGCGCAGCCAGCCGCCGGTGCACCGGTCGGCGGACAGCTCCGTCAAGCACGTCTCCGCGCTGTCGGTGCCGGGCTTGCGGGTCCTGATCGCGGGCCTGTTCGGCATCGGCACCGTCTTCGGCGGGATGCAGGTCTCCCTGACGGCCTTCGCCGAGGACATCGGGCAGCCCGGCATCAACGGCCTGCTGTACGGGGTCTTCGCGGCGGGCAACATGCTGGCCGGCATCGTGTGCGGCACGATCGCCTGGAAGGTCGGCCCCCGGCGCCGCCTGCTGGTCGGGTACGGGCTGCTGACGCTGATGACCACCCCGCTGTGGGCGGTCGGCGTGGCGCCGCTGATGGGCGCGGCGGGCCTTCTGGTGGGCCTGTGCATCGCCCCGGCGCTGATCACCGGCTACACGCTGGTCGACTCGCTGGTACCGGCTGCCGCCCGTACGGAGGCGTTCACGTGGCTGACCGGCGCGGTCGGTCTCGGTCAGGCGGCGGCGTCGACGGTCGCCGGTCTGCTGGCGGACCACTTCGGTCCGCACTCCGGATTCCTGGTGCCGCTGTGCGGTACGGGGCTGGCGCTGGTGGTGCTGGCGGTGTTCCGGGGACACCTGGTGCCGCGCTCCGGAACACGGGTCGTCGGACGTGGGGTCGGTCACCGCACACCGGCAACAGTGGACTGACGGGCCGGAATACTGCACTATGGAGCGTCGTTAGCACTCATTGAGTGAGAGTGCCAGGAGGAAGTCACAGTGCCGACCTACCAGTATCAGTGCACCGCGTGCGGCGAGGGCCTTGAGGCGGTGCAGAAGTTCACCGACGACGCGCTCACCGAGTGCCCCGCCTGCGACGGACGCCTCAAGAAGGTGTTCTCCGCGGTCGGCATCGTGTTCAAGGGCTCCGGGTTCTACCGGAACGACAGCCGCGGCTCGTCGTCCAGCAGCACCCCCGCGTCGAGCTCGTCCTCGTCGTCGGGTTCCTCGTCGTCCTCGGACTCCGGGTCCTCCTCGGGCAGCGAGTCCAAGTCGTCCGCCGGTTCGTCGAGCTCTTCGGGTGCGGGCACCGGCTCGACGCCGAAGACCTCGGCCGCCTGAGCGGCGCCGCGGCCCGCCCGGCAGCACTCCAGCAGCACCCCGGCCACCCGCGCGGCCGGCATCTCTTCGCCGTAGCCCCACCGTCCCGGACGGCGGGGCTACGGGCGTTTCCGGGCCCCCTCCCCAACGGCCCGCCCACGCTCCAGGCGCCCTCCCCGAACCCCCCTCTCCGCGTCTAATGTGACCGCATGGCTGACGCGGAAATCGGGGTCATCGGCGGGTCCGGCTTCTACTCGTTCCTGGACGACGTGACAGAGATCACGGCCGACACCCCCTACGGCGCCCCCAGCGACTCCCTCTTCCTCGGCGAGGTGGCCGGACGCACCGTCGCCTTCCTGCCCCGGCACGGCCGCGGGCACCACCTGCCGCCGCACCGCATCAACTACCGCGCCAACCTGTGGGCGCTGCGGTCGGTCGGCGTGCGGCAGGTGCTCGGCCCGTGCGCGGTGGGCGGACTGCGCCCGGAGTACGGGCCGGGGACGCTGCTCGTACCGGACCAGCTCGTGGACCGTACGAAGGCCAGGGCGCAGACGTACTTCGACGGGCTCCCGCTGCCGGACGGCAGCGTGCCGAACGTGGTGCACGTGCCGTTCGCCGACCCGTACTGCGCGGTCGGCCGGGAGGCGGCGGTGACGGCGGCCCGGGTGCGCGGGTGGGAGCCGGTGGACGGCGGCACGCTCGTGGTCGTCGAGGGACCGCGCTTCTCGACCCGCGCGGAGTCGCGGTGGCACGCCGCGCAGGGCTGGTCGGTGGTCGGCATGACCGGCCACCCCGAAGCCGTGCTCGCCCGCGAGCTGGGCCTCTGCTACACGTCGTTGACGCTGGTCACGGACCTGGACGCGGGGACGGAGACGGGCCAGGGCGTCTCGCACGAGGAGGTGCTGGAGGTCTTCGGCCGGAACGTGGGGCGGTTGCGCGAGGTGCTGTTCGACGCGGTGGGGGCGCTGCCGGCGACGGCGGAGCGGGCCTGCCGGTGCGCGGACGCGCATGCGGGCTGGGACCTGGGGATCCAGCTGCCGTGAGGGGCCGGGGGCGGGAGGGGCTGCGGCTGGAGGGGCTGCGGCTGGAGGGGCTGCGAAGAACTTGTTGCCGTGCGGGGCCGAAACCCGATTGCCGTGCGTGGCCGAGGGGGCCGGGGCGGCGCGAGAGGGTGACCGGTTTTTCCACAACCTGCGGGTAGCGTCCCTCGGCCAGCGAGCGGCGCCGCCCGTTGTCCACAGGGCCGAGCGGGCTTCGGCGAAGTCCGGCACGGTGGTCTTCGTCCGCACCGATTCCGGCACCGCAGGCGGTGGTCACCGTGCCCCAGCTCTCCTCCTACCTCCCTCCCTCTCCCTCCTCTCCACCCACCTCCTCTCCACCTGCTCCTCCCTCTCCCCCGTCGCCGGACGACCTCGCCTCGCCCCTCCCCCTTCCTCCACCATGTGACGTTGCGCACTTCGCTCCGGTACGGGCGCGGGGCGGGCGGCACCGGCTGCGCCGGGCGGTACGGCGCCGGCGGCGGACCGTGACGGCGGGGCTGGCGATGACGGCCGCGGCGCTGACCGCGACGGCCCATCAGAGCGGCGAGGGGCGCGCTTCGGGCCCCTCGGGTGCCTGCGCGGCACCGGCTCCCGGGGGTCACCCCGGGTGGGGGCGGTCATGACGGCGCCGACCGCGCCGGGCGAAGATCGAGTGGCCTTTGCCCGATATGCGCGCGACACTGGCCGACGTGGCGGGGTGCGTCCGTCGTGCCGTGGGGGAGTTCCTCCCCCGGCCGGCCGGGACGCGGCGCCGATCCGTACGGACGCTCTGTCCGCTCACCGATTCAGGTCATGGGATTGGACAGCCTCGCCCTGCCCTGCCGTAGGTTGCGGTGCTGTTCGATGCACGGTTCGTAGTGAGTGTGGAAAGAGGCTTTCAGGTGAGCGGGAAGACGGGCGTACTCGCGGGATTCAAGGAATTCCTGATGCGCGGCAACGTGATCGAGCTCGCGGTGGCCGTCGTGGTCGGAGCCGCGTTCACCAACATCGTGAACGCCGTGGTCAAGGGCGTGATCAACCCGATCGTCGGTGCCCTGGGCTCGCAGAACCTCGACCACTACAAGGCCTGCCTCACCACCTGCCGCACGGACGCGAAGACGGGCGACTACACCGACGGGATCTACATCCTGTGGGGGTCGGTGCTCAGCGCGGTCCTGACGTTCCTGATCACCGCCGCGGTCGTGTACTTCCTCATGATCCTGCCGATGAACAAGTGGAAGGCCCGCCAGGAGGCCAAGAAGCCGGTGGACAACGCCCCGGCGGCCCCGACCGAGGTCGAGCTGCTGAAGGAGATCCGCGACGCGCTCGTGGCGCAGCGCAACGGCTCGCTGTCCGGCTCGCCGACGGGCTCGTCCGCCGGTGGCGGCGCCGGCTCGGTGATCACGCAGAAGACGCGGTAAGGGACTTCGCTCACCCCGGTACGGCGAAGCCGCCCCGGCGCCTCGGTCAGAGGTGGTGGGGCGGCTTCTCGTCGAGGAAGCGCGCGAGATCGGCGGCGCTGTCGCCACTGGTCGGGCGTTCGCCCCAGCCGCGGTCGGTGTCGTCCGACGACGGCCGGCCGAGCGGATCGTCGAAGATCAGCGCCGAGTGCGCCTTGGGCTGCCGGGGGCGCTCCGCGCTCTCCGGCCGGGCCGCGCTCTCCGGCCGCTGCGGGCTCTGCTGCGGCTCCGCGTCGGCCTCGGGCCGGGGGTCAGGGGTCGTACTCACTCCTCCAGGGTACGGCTGCTCAAGACATGCCCGGGGCGGTCGGGTCGGGCGCCGTCCCACCCTCCGCACGTTGCGGCGCGCCGGGTTCCCGGGCGTACCGTTGCTGGAACACCTTCTGGCGGGGGTCTTCATGAGTGCCGCGTACGAAGCAGGGATGGGCGACCGGCTGGCTCGGCTCCGGCTGCGCCGGGGACTGACGCAGGAGCAGCTCGCCGAGGCGGCCCGTCTCTCGGTGGACGTCGTCCGCAAGCTGGAGCAAGGACGCCGCAGAACGGCACGGCTGTCCAGCATCAACGCGCTGGCAGCCGCCTTGGACACCGAACCGTCCTACCTCGTCGGCCAGCCCGGGACCTTCGAGGTCCAGCGGCCCGCCCAGGAGGAAGCGCCGTCGGTCCTGGCCCTGCGTCGCGCCGTGTCACCGGTCTCGGACCTCCTCGACGACGAGGATTATGAGGACCCGCCCAGCCTCGGCCAGTTGCGCGCGGCGCTCCGTTCCACGGAGGGCATCAGGCGCGAGGGGCGGATGGGCGAGATCGGTGTCCTGCTGCCCAGCCTGATCCGTGACGCGCGGACGGCCGCCCACGCCTTCACGGGCGCGGAGGCGGCCGCCGCCAACTCCGTGCTGGCCGTCGCCTATCAGGTCGCGGCCACGACGCTGGCCGCCCTGGGCAAGGAGGATGCGGCGTTCACCGCCATGGAACGTTCCATGGCGGCCGTCCGCCTCTCTGACGACCCCCGCCTGGAGACGCTCTCGGCATCCACCCTGAGCTGGGTGCTCATCAAACAGGGCCGCCTCGGCGATGCCGAGCGCGTGGCGATGGCTCGCGCGGACGCGATCGAACCGGGCTTCCGCTCGCCGCCTCAGGACATAGCGCTCTGGGGCATCCTGCTGCTGCGCGCCGCCACTGCCGCTGTTCGCCAGAAGCGCCATGCCACGGTCACCGACCTCCTGCGGCTGGCCTCGGCGGCGGCCGAGCGGGTCGGGGAGGACCGGATCGTCTACGCCATCCCCTTCGGCCCGACCAACGCCGGCGTCGCCAAGGTCAATTTCCTGGTGGAGATGGAGCAGAGCGAGCGCGCCGTTCGCGAGGCTCGCCGGGTCCCCGCCCTCGCCTCCCTCCCGCCCACCTGGCGGGCCCGCTTCCACGTCGACCGGGCCTTGGCCCACCACGACCTCGAAGAGGAGGCGTCGGCGATACGCGCACTGTTCCACGCCGAGCAGGACGCCCCCGAGTGGATGCGCTACCACTCGACGTCCCGCCGTCTCGTCGCGGAGCTGTGCGGAAGCGCCGGGCGCAGGGACGCGCCGGTGCTGAGACTTGCCGGCAGGCTGGGGGTCGAGGGCTAGGACACCCTGTCCCACCCTTCCAGCGCGTCGGCCCTGCCCGCCCTACCGCTGACACCAAGTGGGCCAAGGCGTCCCTGGGCCGGGGTGACGGCGCTGTCTAGCGTGCTCCGCATGACGTGGCGCCCGTACGTTCCCGGCCGGGGACGGAGACGGCACCGCTCCGTGAACCACCAGGAGCCAGGTATGACCGGTGACACCACACCCCCGCTCGCCTTCATCTACGACCGTTGTGCGACGCGGTCGCACGCCGTGTTGGAGATGCGGATCGCTGGTTGTCGCACCTATGCCGAGCGGCAGGGGTGGGAGATTGCCGGGTGGTGGGTGGATTTCGGGGATGAGGCGTTGGGTGGTGAGCGGCCTGAGTTGGGGGCGCTGGTCGGCGTGTTGGGGCGGGTGGTGGTGGGGCGGCGCGCGTTCTGTCTCGTGCACCACTGGAACCGGTTCGCGCATGACGTCGAGGGGCGGCTCGCGCTGCAACGGCGTGTCGCGCGGGTGGGCGGGTACTCGGCCACGGCGTTCGGCGAGAGCGACGAGCGGGCCGGGTACGCGCGGGTGCCGGCCGCGCGGGTGGGGCAGCAGCCCCGTACGTAGCGGCGGTCAGCGGGTGGCGAGGGCTTCGTGCCACCAGTGGTCGCGGCCCGCTGTCCAGGAGACCGGGCGGCTGGTGCGGTTCACGACGAGGACGGACCGTACCTGCGGGCAGCCGCGCCGCAGGGCCCGGTCCAGTACGGGCTTGACCGGGCGTACCGCGCCGTCCCAGAACGCGGCGTCCGCCGTGATGATCACCTTGGCGCCGGAGTCCCGTGCCGCTTCGGCGAGTTCCGGAACGGTCAGGTAGACCGGCAGCGTCGTACGGACGGCGTCGAGCCGGCCGCAGGCGAGCGTGGCGATCACCGACTCCGGCACCAGCGGCAGGTGCACCGCCACCGGGTCGCCGGCCCGTACCCCGAGCCGGGCCAGCACGGCGGCGGCCCGCTTGGCCTGGCCCATGAGCATGGTGTGGGTCAGCTCCTCGTGACGTCCCGGCTCGCCGTGCCAGGTGAGGGCTATCGGGGGCGGGGACGCCGGGGGCTCTTGCGCTTCCCGGGTCGTTTCCTCATGCTCAAAGATCACACGGCGCAACATGCGGACCAGCCTGAAGATCAGCGATCAACAACTGCTGAACGTCCGCTGTACGGCAGGGCCCGTGCCCCGTAGCTGCCGCGTTCGCGGCGCCCCTGGAGGCGTCGCTTCCGTGCCCCTGAGCGACGTGCTCGTACGAAACCGTAGGTGCCCGTACGGCACCCCCACGTCTCTGCCCCGCCTCCGGCACACGCAATCCACCCGCCTTTCCCCTTCCTCATCCGTACGTAGTGCGCCGGGCCGACCCGCGCGGCGCGAGAGGTGGACCGGTGTGTCGGATGCCTGAGTGCAGTGACGAGCGGCGTCGTGCAGGCGATGCCGGAACGGTGGTGTGGAGCCGGTTGTGGGCTGTGGTGGCCGTGGCGGTCGGCGGGTTCTGTGTGCAGTTGGACGCCTTCGCGCTGAACCTGGCGCTGCCGGTGATCCGCCGGGACCTGCACGCGTCCGCGGCGGCCGGCCCGTGGGTGATCAGTGGCTATCTGCTGGCGGCCGGGTCCTTGATGCCGGCGGCCGGGCGGCTGGGCGACCTGTACGGGAGGCGGCGGCTGCTGCTCCTCGGGCTCGTGCTGTTCGGAGGGGCGTCGGCGGGGTGCGCGCTGGCTCCCTCGTTGCCGGTGCTCGTGGTGCTGCGCGTGCTGCAAGGGGCGGGTGGGGCGCTGGTCATGCCGGTGGGGCTGGCTCTGCTGACGCGTTCTTTCCCGCCGGGGCGGGCGCGGGTCGCGACGGGGTACGCACTGGGGCTGGCGGGTCTCGCCACGGCGTGCGGCCCGTTCGTGGGCGGAGCGCTGGCCCAGGCGCTGTCGTGGCGGGCCGTGTTCTGGGTCAACGTGCCGCTGTGCGCGGTGGCGATGCTGTGTGCGCGGCGCGCGCCGGAGGCCCGGGACGGGACGGACCGTCGGGCGCGGGGCGCGGAGTGCCGAGGCCGGGGCGGGCGTGGGGGCCGTTGGGGTTCGCTGGTTGTCGGGACCGGGGTGCCTGGTTGTCTGGCGATGGCCTTCGAGAGCGTGCAGGTGTGGTGGCAGGCGTGCGGGTGGGCGGCGGGCGCAGTGGTGCTCGGTGCGTTGTTCGTTCGGGCCGAGCGCCGGTCGCGCGCGCCGCTGTTCGACCTCGCCCTCTTCCGTGACGGGCCGTATGTCGCGCTCACTTCGGCCGGTGCGGTGGCCAACGCGGCGACCGTGGTGCTGCTCTTCGTGGTCCCGCTCGTGCTTCAGGACGTGACGGGGATGTCCGTACTGGGTGCGGGGACCGCCTTTCTCGTACCGGCGGTGGCGATGGCGGCGGCCGGACCGCTGGCCGGACGCGTACCGGCCGGCGCCGCCGAGCCCGCGATGGCCGCCTGCCTCGGCCTCGCCGCTGCCGCGTTGGCAGCGACAGCAACAGCAACAACGACGCAGGCCGGTGCGGTGCCGGATGGCGATGGCGCGACGGCCGTGCTGCTGTCGGTGGTCACCGTCGCCACTGCCTCGCTGGGTGTGGCGGGTGCCCTGACCCTGACAGGCACTCAGGCCGTGGTGCGCCCGGACCGTGCGGGTCAGGCGTCCGGGCTGACCAAGTGCGTGATCACGGTGACGGCCGGGCTGGGCCTCGCGCCGGCCGGTACGGACCCGGGCGGCGCACTGCGCCTGGCCGCCGCCGGGTGCGCGGCCGCCGGCCTGGCCCTGCTGCTGCGGAACCGGGGTGCCGCTCTCCTCCGGAACCGGCGGGCCGCACGCCTCGACCGCACCCGCACCCGTACACGCCTCAGCCGCAGGCGGTCGCGGCCGCCTCGTACCCGCCGATGACGTCCCGTACGTCCCGGAAGCCGCGGGCCTCCAGCAGCGCGGCGGCGATCACGGAGCGGCTGCCGCTACGGCAGTAGAGGACGACCGGGCGGTCCGGGTCCAGGGACGCGCAGCCGGCGGGGAGGTTCGCGAGGGGCAGATTGCGGGCGCCGGGCAGGGCGCCCGTCTCGTACTCGGCGGGGTTACGGACGTCGATCAGCTGGACGTCCCCGGCCGGCGACCTCCCGGCCGGGAGGTCGCCGGGCGCCAGGCGGCGGGTGCGGGAGACCAGCTCGGGGTGGCGGGCGAGTTCGGCGGCCGGGTCCGGTACGTGCCCGAGGACGTGGTCGTAGCCGATGCGGGCCAGGCGGAGGCGGGCCTCGCGCTCCGTGCCCGGGTCGCTGACGAGGACGATCGGCGTGCCGGGCGCCACCACGCTGCCCGCGTACTCCGCGAACCGGGTGTCCAGGCTGATGTGCAGCGACCCGGTGAAGTGCGCCTCGGTGTACGCGGCGAGGGGGCGGCTGTCCAGGAGGACCGCGCCGGCGTCCCGGCAGGCGGCCAGCGCCTCGTCGAGGGTGAGGGCGGCGGGCGGCGCGGTGTCCAGGAGCGGGTGGCCGTCGCGGTTGAGGGCGGCGTCGTGGGCGAAGTAGCCGGGGGTGGCGGGCTGCCCGGCCGTGACCAGGCGGACGAAGTCGGCTTCCGGCATGGGCTGGAGCGCGTAGTTGTGTCGGCGCTGGTCGCCGATGGTGGAGGTGGTCTCGGTGGAGAGGTTGCGGCCGCAGGCCGAGCCGGCGCCGTGGGCCGGGAAGACGCGGGTGGCGTCCGGGAGGGTGAGCAGTTTGCCGTGCAGGGAGCGGTAGAGGCGGCCCGCCATGTCCTGCGGCGTCAGCCCGGCCGCGGCGAGCAGGTCGGGGCGTCCCACGTCGCCGACGAAGAGGGTGTCGCCGGTCAGGACACCGTACGGCGCCTCGTCATCCGGCTGTTCGTGGACGACGAGACAGATGGACTCCGGGGTGTGACCGGGAGTGGCGAGGACGGTGAGGGTCACGCCGCCGGGTTCCGCTTCCGTCCCCGCCCGCTCTCCCTGATCGCCGCCCAGGCATATCCGTTCGCCGTCCCTCAGCCGCCGTATCGGGTAGCCGGTCTCGGCGGCCTCGCCGAAGGCGATGGTGGCGCCGGTGGCGCGGGCCAGTTCGAGGTGTCCGGAGAGGAAGTCGGCGTGGAAGTGCGTCTCGATGATCAGTTCGATGCGCAGTCCGGCCGCTTCCGCGTCGCGCAGGTAGTCGTCGATGTCGCGGCGTGGGTCGACGAGGACGGCGCGTCCGGTGGTCTCGTCGCCGATCAGGTACGACGCCTGGGAGAGGCAGTCGAGGTAGTACTGCGCGAAGTGCACGGTCGACCTCCGTGGTCCTGCGGGCCCGCAGTCACGGGCTCCGCGAGGGGTGTGTTGTGCGGATGCACGGATGTACGTACATTAGGCATGCGGCGTCGGCGCCGACAAGTTCGGACCCGTTCGGCGGCGGGCGCCGAGGACGACCACCCGAAGACGGCGGCGCGCCCGTACCCCCGTACCGGCATCCGGCACCCGGACACGCAGCCCCCGGAGGCACGGGACTTCGGAGGCACCGGTCCCCGGAGGCACCGGCACCCGGCCGCCCGCACCACCCGTACCCGCTCGGAGGCGCCTTCATGACCGAACTCCCCCCGGGCCCGCGTCCCCTGGACCGGAGCTCGCCGCTGCCCCTGTGGGCCCAGCTCTCCGAAGACCTGCGGCGCCGGATGGAGGCGGACGAGTTCACCGACGAGTTCCCGGCCGAACACCGCCTCACCGGGGAGTACGAGGTCAGCCGGCACACCGTCCGCGAGGCGCTGCGCAAGCTGCGCGCGGACGGCCTGGTGATCGCCGAACGCGGCCGCGCCAGCCGGCTGAACACCCGGCGCATACAGCAGCCGCTCGGCTCGCTCTACAGCCTCTTCCGTGAGCTGGAGGGCCAGGGTGTGGAGCAGCGCAGCGAGGTGCTGCGACTGGAGCGGACGGCGGACGGCCCGGTCGCCGACCAGCTCGGTCTCGTCCCGGACGCGCCGCTGGTCGTGCTGGAGCGGCTGCGCCTGGCGGACGGCGAGCCGCTCGCCCACGACACCACGTACCTGCCCGCCGAGGTGGCCGAGCCGCTGCTCGACGCGGACTTCCGGCACACTTCGCTCTACGGCGAGCTGCAGCGGCGCTGCGGCGTGAAGGTCACCGGCGGCCGGGAACGCATCCACCCTTTCCTGCCCGACATCCGGCAGGCGTGGCTGCTGGGGCTGGCCGACCGGGAACCCGCTTTCGCCATCGAGCGGCTGGGGCGTTCCGGGGAACGGCCGGTGGAGTGGCGCGAGACGGTCGTACGCGGCGACCGCTTCGCCTTCGTCGCCGAGTGGTCGAGCGACAGCCGTGCGGTCGAACTCGCGCCACGCGCCTCGTGTCCGTCATGACGGCGGCTCAAGGCCCGTACGCGACGCGGCCGCTACCAGCGACGACACACCGCCGGCCATGCCGCTCCTAGCCTTCGCGGCACTCCCCTGCGGGCTGGTCATCGGGCTGCTGCTGGGCGCGCTCGGCGGCGGCGGTTCGATCCTCGCCGTACCGGCGCTGGTCTACCTGCTGCACCAGTCCCCGCACGAGGCCACGGCGGGCGCGCTGGTCGTCGTCGGCATCGGCGCGGCCTCCGGCCTGGCCTGCCACGCCCGCGCGGGCCGGGTCCGCTGGGCGGCGGGCGCGGCCTTCGGCGGGCTGGGCACCGCGGGTACGTTCGTGGGCTCGCGCTGGAGCGCGTCGCTGGACCCGGCCGTTCTGATGACGGCGTTCGCGGGGCTGATGCTGGCGGTGGCGGCGGCGATGCTCGTACGGACGTGGCGCGAACGGAAGAAGACGCGCACGGACTCCGCCCGCCCACTCACCTCGCACAGCGCCCCGCACCCCACAGCCACCGGGAACCCCACAACCACCTCCCGCCTCACCTCCGCCCTGCGCATCAGCGCCACTGCCACCGCCGTCGGCCTGCTGACCGGCTTCTTCGGTGTCGGCGGGGGCTTCGTCGTCGTACCGGCGCTGACCCTCGTCCTCGGTCTGGAGATGCCTGTCGCCGTCGGTACGTCGCTCCTCGTCATCCTCGTCAACTCCGGTACGGCGTTCGCCACCCGGGCCGGCGCGGGCGGTCTGGACTGGCCACTGCTGGCCTCCTTCGCGGCCTGCGCCGCGCTCGGCAGCTGGCTGGGCAACCGGCTCGCCGCCCGGCTGCGGCCGCAGGCCCTGTCCACGGCGTTCGCTTCGCTGGTCACCGTGCTCGCCGTGTCGATGGTGGTGGCCGGCATCCCCCGCACATGACCGTTCAGGGCAGGGCTCCGAGCCCTGCCCCGACCCCCGATCCTCGACCCCAGGAGGAAAGAACCATGACTTCCGCCTCGACGCACCACCAGGTCGTCATCATCGGCGGCGGCACCGCCGGCATCACCGTGGCCGCCCGGCTGCGCCGCGCCGGACTGCGCGACATCGCGGTGCTGGAGCCCTCCGAGACGCACTGGTACCAGCCGCTCTGGACGCTGGTCGGCGGCGGCCAGGCGCCGCTGCGGGCCTCGCTGCGCACGGAGGCGGAGGTCATGCCGCCCGGTGTGCGGTGGCTGCGCGAGTCCGCCGTCTCGGTCGACCCGGCCGCCCGTACGGTGGGCACCGCCTCGGGGCGGACGGTCTCGTACGACCGGCTGGTGCTCGCCCCCGGGCTGAGCCTGGACTGGAACGGCATACCGGGCCTGGCGCAGGCCCTCGGCCACGGCGGCGTCTCCAGCAACTACCGCCCCGATCTCGCACCGCTCACCTGGGACTTCATCCGGCGCACCAAGCGCGGTACGGCGCTGTTCACCATGCCGTCCGGGCCGGTGAAGTGCGGCGGCGCCCCGCAGAAGATCGCCTACCTGGCCGCCGACCACTGGCGCAAGCGCGGGGTGCTGGGCCGTATCCGTACGATCCTGGTGCTGCCCGAGTCCACCATGTTCAAGGTGCCGGTCTTCAACCGGGCGCTGGAGGAGACGGCGCGGCGGTACGGCATCGAGGTGCGGCTCCAGTCGGAGCTGACGCAGGTGGACGGCGCCGCGCGGGAGGCGGAGATCATCGACAACGCGACGGGCGAGAAGGAGACCATCCGCTACGACCTGCTGCACGCCGTGCCGCCGCAGCGCGCGCCGCAGTGGGTGGCCGACAGCCCGCTCGCCGACCCGGCCTCCCCCTTCGGCTACGCCAAGGCCGACCGGGCGACGCTGCAGCACCCCGACTTCCCCGAGGTGTTCGCGATCGGCGACGTGGCGAACCTGCCGACGTCCAAGACGGGCGCCGCGATCCGCAAGCAGGCACCGGTCGTCGTCGCCAACCTGCGCGCCGGGCTGCGCGGCCGGCCCGCCGCCGCCCGCTACGACGGTTACACCTCCTGCCCCCTGGTCACCGCCCGCCACAAGATGCTGCTCGCCGAGTTCGACTACGACCTGGAGCCGGCGCCCTCCATCCCGTTCATCGACACGACGAAGGAGCGGACGGACATGTGGTTCCTGAAGCGGTACGGGCTGCCGCAGCTGTACTTCAAGGGGATGCTCAAGGGCTTGGCCTGACGGGCGCCTGTCCCGGGTCCGGCAGCAGTTCCCACAGCATCGCCTCGGACTCCTCGGCGGCGGGCGGCTCGTCGGCCGGCAGGGCCTGCTCGCCGCCGGAGGCCGTCCTCGGCCCGGCGATCGTCGGTGGCCGGATCTTGCGGGTCCGGATCTTGCGGGTCCGGTCCGGGCCCATCCGGCTCGTGCCCATCCGGCTCGTGCGCGCGGGGCTCGTTCACGAGGGCTCCGGCGGCAGGTACGCGATCGGGGGTGTCGCTGGACGGACGGTACCGGCGGCCCTCCGGCCTACGCGGTGGCCGACACGTCCGTGGACGCGTCCGTGGACAGGTCCGCCACCACGCAGCTCACGTTGTCCGGCGCCCCCGCGTCATACGCCAGGGCCACCAGGTCCCGTACCGCCCGGCCGGGGTCGGGGGCCGCGCCGAGGACCTCCCGTACGGCGTCGGAGGGCAGCACCGCGGACAGGCCGTCGGAGCACAGCAGGTAGCGGTCGCCGGGGCGCGCCTCCCGCAGTCCTGTCTCCGGTTCGAAGCCGTCGCTGCCGTCCAGCGTCCGGAGCAGGGCGCGTTGCGGGTGCGGCTCGGCTTCCTCCGGGGTCAACCGGCCCACCTCGACCAGGAAGTCTCCGTCATGTCCGTGCCCTTCCTCTTCAGGTGGCGACGAGGAAGGCCGCCAGTTCGCGGCGGGCGGCGGTGCCGGCCTCGGCCTGCGCCCAGTACGCCGAGACCGCCTCGGCGGCCGGGCCGGCGGCCAGAAGGCCAAGGACGAGGCGCGGCGGGCTCTACCGCCACCGCCGCCTGCCCGTGCTCACCGCTCGCCGCTCACCGCCGCGCGAAGTACGTGACCGTCACTTCGTTGTCGAACGAAGCACGGTCGGTCACGTCGAAGACGGTCGGATCGAACTCCCCGTCGAACACGGGGATCCCCGCCCCCGCGACCACCGGGTAGCTCTTGATGATCAGCTCGTCGATCTCGGGCAGCAGCGCGCCCGCGAGCCGGCCACCGCCGCACAGCCAGATGTCCTGCTCCTGCTTCTCCTCCCCCTTCAGCTCACGGACCAGGGCGGTCGGGTCCGCGCGGACCACGGTGACGGCGGGGTCGACATCGGGCGCGAGCGTGCTCGAGACCACGTACTGGCGCAGGTGCGCGTACGGGCTGGTGATGCCCGCGTCCAGCGCCGGGCGGTAGCTGCCGAGTCCCATCAGTACGGTGTCGAAGCGCTGGGCGGGCGTGTCGGCGAGGCCGTGGGCGGCGCGCATCGCGGTGGGGACGAAGTCGGGGTGGCGCGCGTTGACCCACTCCCCGTAGGCGGCGGCCTGCTCCTCGTCGCCCGCGGGATAGAAGTCGAACTCTCCGCCGGGACCCGCGATGCGGCCGTCCAGGGAGACTGCCACGTAGTAGACCAGCTTGCGCATACAGATGACTCCATCCATAGTGCTCTAAGTGAAGTGGTGAGAACGTAGTACTACGAATGGAGTGGTGTCAATGGTCCGCAGGAACGACGAGCGGAGGGCCGCTCTCGTCGACGCCGCGATCGAGGTCCTGGCCAGGGAGGGCGCACGGGGGCTGACCTTCCGCGCGGTGGACACCGAGGCCGCCGTCCCCGCCGGCACCGCCTCCAACTACTTCGCCAACCGCGACGATCTCCTCACCCAGGCGGGCGCCCGGGTCTACGAACGGCTCCGGCCCGACGAGGCGACCATCGCGCGGCAGCGGTCGAGCGCACCGGGCCGGGAGACCTACGCGATGCTGATGCGCGAGCTGGTCGGCCGGGTCAGCTCGTTCCGTACCGGCTACCTGGCACTGCTCGAACTGCGCCTCGAAGCCACCCGCCGCCCCGAACTGCGCGCGGTGCTGACCGAGCGCGTCCGCGCCGACATCGACGCCAACGTGGCCTACCACGAGGAATCCGGCCTGCCCGGCGACGCGACCGCCGTCCGGCTGCTGTACCTGGCGTTCAACTGGCTCATCGTCGAGCAGCTCACCCTGCCCGGCGTGTTCTCGGAGGCCGAACGGGACAAGCTGGTCGACGCGGCGGTGGACCGCATCGTGGCGCCCTGATCCACCGCCGCGCGGCTCACCCGGCTTGAACCTGACGCCGCGTGATGCCGCACCGTAAAGGCATGACCGACGCGACCACGTGGAAGGTCGGCCGGCTCGCCGAGGCGAGCGGGCTGACCGTCCGGACCCTGCACCACTGGGACACCATCGGGCTGCTCAGCCCGTCCCGCCGCACCCCGGGCGGCCATCGCGCATACACGGAGGACGACGCCGCGCGCCTCTACCAGGTACTGGCCCTGCGCCGTCTCGGCCTGAGCCTGGAAACCATCGCGGTCTGCCTGGACTCGGGCGTCGACCCGCTGCGCCTCGTACGGGACCACCTGGCGGAGGTCGAGGAGTCCCTGACCGCGCTGGAGGCGCTGCGCGGGCGGCTGCGGCGGCTGGAGGAGTCGCTGTCGGCGGGTACGGCGCCGGGCACGCCCGATCTGCTGGCGGCGCTGGAGGCGGCCGGCCGCACCGGCCCTGCGGCGGACCAGGCCCTGCGCCGCCACCTGGACGCGGACCAGCTCCAGGTGCTCGCGGCCCGTGGCGCGGCGCTCGGCCCGGCGGCGCACTACCTGCTGGAGGTGGAGTGGCCGGAGCTGTACCGCCGGGCGGAGCGGCTGCGCGAGGCGGGGGTGCCGGCCACCGATCGGCGGGTACGGCGCCTGGCGGCCCGGATGGACGAGCTGGGCGTGCTGTTCAGCGGCGGGGACACGGGGGTGTCCGCCGGGGTCCGGCAGGCCTGGCGTACGGATCCGGAGGCGATGGCGGGCGAGACGGAGACGACGGGCACGGACCCGGGTACGGGCACGGACTCGGGTACGGACGCGGCCCCGGACGGCGGGACGAACGCCTGGGCGGAGCTGGCGGATTACCTCGACGCGGCACGCGCGGCGAGCGCCAGCGGTGCTCAGGCCGCAGGAGACCGCTCATGACCCGCCGTCACCGCGTCCGCCTCGCCATCGCCTCCGTCCTGCCGACCCTGATCACCGTCCCCCTGTGCGCCCTGCTCGCCGGCGTGGGAGTGCTCCCCTGGGCCGTGGTGCCCGCTGTCGTGGTGGCGCTGGCCCTCCAGGGGTGCGTGACCTACGTACGGCTGGGAGTGCGGCCGTACGCGTGACCCGCCGTACGGGGGATCACCGGTCCCGCCCCGCCTCCAGGTGGCTCAGTGCCGCGACGGTGAGGGCCTGGACGCCCATGGTCAGGGTGGGCTGCTTGACCGGGGTGAAGTGCGGTGAGTGATTGGAGGGGATGTCCTGGGCGAGGCGTCCGGAGGACATCGCGGCGCGGAACTCGTCCGGGTCCCAGCCGCCGAGCCACCAGTAGTAGAGCGGCGCGCCGGCGGCCGTGGCGATCAGTCCGGCGTCCTCGCTGCCGGCGGCCGGTTCGTAGCCGAACAGCCGCTGGGCGCCGAAGTGGTCGGTGAAGGCGGCGTTGACCCGCTCCAGCGTCCGGTCGTCGTTGCGGGTGACCGGGAAGGTGTTCAGCACCTCGGTCTCCGGCTCGCGCGGCGCGTCCGACGCGGCGGCCTCGGCCCTGGCGATGCGGTCGATGGCCGCCAGCACCCGGCTGCGCACCTCCTCGTCGAAGGTACGGACGCTGAGCTGCACCACCGCCTGGTCGGGGATGACGTTGGGCGCGTCCCCGGACTGGAAGGAGCCGACGGTGACGACGGCCCGGTCCTTGGGCGCGACCTCACGGGCGACCACGGCCTGCAGCCGCTGCACGAAGGCGGCGGCCATCACGATCGGGTCGACGGCGGTCTCGGGGCGGGAGCCGTGGCCGCCGGTGCCGTGGAAGGTGATCTTCAGGCTGTCCGAGGCGGCCATGCAGGCGCCGGGGGCGTACGAGATCAGGCCCGCGCCGAGCGGGGCGACGTGCTGGGCGAGCACCACGTCGGGTGTGGGCACCCGGCCGCCCTGCCCGTCAGCGGCGGAACCGGAACCGGCGGTGGCACCGGAGCCGGGGGCCGCGTCACCCGAACCGGAACCGGCGGCCGCCGCCCCGAACAGCCCGTCCTCGATCATCGCCCGGGCTCCGTCGCCGACCTCCTCGGCGGGCTGGAAGAGCACGACCAGGGTGCCGGACCAGTGCTCCCGGCCCGCCGCGAGCAGGTCGGCGGCGCCCGCCAGGCAGGTGACGTGCACGTCGTGGCCGCAGGCGTGCATGACGCCGGGGACGGCGGAGGCGTACGGCAGGCCGCTGCGCTCGGTGACGGGCAGGGCGTCCATGTCGGCCCGCAGCAGGACGACCGGGCCGGGTCCGTTGCGCAGGACACCGGCCACGCCCGTGCGGCCGATGCCGGTGGTGACCTCGTAGCCGTACGAGGTCAGGCGGCGGGCGGCTTCGGCGGCCGTGCGGGTCTCCTGGAAGCCGAGTTCCGGGTGCCGGTGGAGGTCTTCGTAGAGGGCTTCGAGGTCCGCCATGCGGGCGTCGAGCGGGGCAAGTACGGTGTCACGCGCGCTATCGCTCATACGTAGCATTTGATCATGTAACGGACGCGCGGGCGAGGGCGGCGACCGGCCGCGGCAGGCCGGAAAACACCGCCCCGCGCACCGCCCCGCACCACCCTTCCGGCCGCCCGCCATGGACCGGCGGACGGGCCGCCGCGCGCCACCCTCCTTCCCGTGCAAATCCTGTACGGACAACGCGCGTTACCCGGACGGAGTTCCCGGCCGCCGCGCCTTCCACCACCGGGCACCGGAATGCGCGGAAACCCCATTGCGGGAATTCCCGGGACCGAAGCACCCGGAACGGCTTATTGGGCGGCCTATTGGGTCGAACGGCCGCCGTATCGCTCTTCACCCGGACGGCGTTCCGCCGGGATTCCGCCAAGAATCCGCCAGGAATCTGCCAGGCATCCGCCGGGAATCGGTTATGCTCCTCCGGCACCGAAGTGACCTGGCACGCAGCGGAATCCGGGCAGGGAATCCCGAACAGGGGCCCGCGCCCCGGAAAATCGGCGTGCGGCACGCATCCGTACGCATCCGGGAATCCCGCGCGGCACGTCAGGCCGCTCGGCGCGGGAAGCGCACGTACGGACACACGGGGGACGGTACCTACGCATGGCCAACGGGTCAGGTTACGCGATCAGGAAATCCGGTACGGAGAACAGCGCGTCGGAACTGGATTCCGCCGCCGGGCACGTCGCCTCCGTACAGAAATCCATCCCGAAGGAATCGTGCAGCAGGCCGGAGGCGTTCGGCGGCGAGGACGTGGCGCCCGCCTTCGACAACTTCGCCGGCGCCTGGCAGCGCGAGGCCACCGTGCTGCACGACGCCCTCGGCGAGATCGCGAAGAAACTCCGCACCACGACGGACAACTACGGCGCCGCGGACCACTCCGCCGTCTCCGGCCTCCGCCACGCGGCCGCCGCGCCGGCGCCCTCCGGCGTGGGCGCCACCCCCTTCGGCTGATCAGCAGCCGAACCCGCCACCGTCACCGCCACCAGAACAGGCACGTCAGCCATGACCGCTTTCCACCCGAAGACCGACGACGAACTGCTGCGGCTCGACGTCCCGTCCATGCTGCGCTTCGGCCTGCCGGCCGAGGGCCACGCCCGCCGCGCCCTCTTCGGCGACGGGGCGATCGCCGCCGCCCTGACGCTCGGCCGGCTCGGCGTGCTGCCCCGCTCCGTGGCCTACCTCGCCGGGGTGGTCCGCGCGGGCGGCGCCGCGTACGCCGCCGCGCTCGACGTGCCGCTGCCGGGCGGGGCACCGTCCCGTACGGCCGGCGCCTGGCTCGCCGCCGGGGCCGGGGCCAGGACCGCCGGGAGCGTGGACGACGACGAGACGCTCGCCCGCTGGTTCGAGGCGGTCGCCGCGCTGATGGAGCTGCGGCTGACCGCGGGGACCTCACCGGCACCGTAAGCAGCACCTAACGGCACCCGCATCACCAGCGACATCACGAACACCGACAGCGCTACGAGCATCACCGCACCAGCAACACCGGCACCACCACACCAGCAGCACGACGGGGGAAAGGCGGCCCGCATGGAGGGCGAATCCACGACGGCACGGCGGGCCGAACTCGCCGAACGGGTCAAGGGCATCGACGGTGCCGACAGCAAGAACGACCTGATATCCGAGATCAAGAAGGCGCTCGCCGTGAAGGCCCCGATGGGCGACCCCGGCACGATCGAGAGGACCGGCAAGAGCTACCGCTCCGCCGCCGACGCGTGCGGCCACGAGGTGCAGCCCCGTGTCCAGAAGGTGGCCCAGGAGACCCTGCCGGACGCCTGGACCGGTACGACCGCCGTCAAGGCGGCGGACGTGGTGGCCGCCGCGGACCGGGCGGCGCAGCAGATGGCGGAGGCGTTCAGCAGGGCCGGGGGCGAGCTGATCCGGCTCGCGGACGCCCTGCGGTCCGCCCAGGAGACCGACCGCCGGGGCCGTCCCAGCCTGGAGGAGGCGCTGAGTCTGCTCGGCGGCGAGGACGGGGTCTTCGACGACATGTGGGAGGACGACGCCGAGGAGGACGCCAGGAACCGGGCCGAGAGCATGGCCCGGACCGGCGTCGCCGACCTGCTCAGCGCAGCCGTGACGGCCGACGACGCGGCGCGGGAGGCGGCGCGCGAGCTGAACAAGTACGCGGCCGAGGCCCGGTCGGGCAAGGTCACGGCGCGGGGCCTGACCGCGTCGGACAAGCTGATGCTCGCCGACACCTCCACCGTCGACGAGAACGCCCCGGCCCGCGAACACAACGAGATCCTCACCAGCAACGATCTCCAGCGTTCCAGCGCGTATCTGAACAAGATGAACGCCGAGGACCGTGCCGAGTTCGAGCGGATGCTCGCCGGGTCCAAGTCGCCCGAGGAGCGCGCCTACCTGATGAAGGCGCTCGCCGCCGGCAACGACCTCGACTCCGTACGCGGCTTCCGCGACAAGATCCACCCGCACGGCGACGACGAGCAGTGGCTCGCCGCCCACCTGACGCCGGTCGTCACCCAGGGCGACAGCAAGAACGACGAGGGCCGCAACGCCGACGGCTCGAACGTCAACAAGGACACCACGGCCTTCAACGGGCAGGCGTGGGCCCAGGGCGGCGACGGACAGGAGGGCACCTGCGTGGCCTCCTCGACCGTCACCGCGCGGGCCATGGTCGACCCGGTCTACGCCCTGGGGCTCACCGGTGGCGAATCGGGCCAGGAGAACGACCCCAAGGCGTTCCGCGAGCGCCTGGTGGACGAGCAGCACCGGGTGCACGAGGAGGGCGACGGGGGCCACGAGGGCTGGTTCGGCACCGGCAAGCCCAGCGGCATGGACAACGACGGCAAGACCGAGGTCGTCAACAAGGAGATCAGCCCGCACACGGGCGGCGCGTACGAGCTGCGCGAGACCGGCAGCGCCGACGCCCGGCGGGACGCGCTGCCGGACATCGAGAAGGCGGTGGCCGAGGGCAGGCCCGTGCCCATCGGTGTGGAGGGCTACAAGGACGGCGACCGCAGCGGCCACGCGATGATGATCGTCGGCCAGGAGGGCGACATGCTCCAGGTCTACAACCCGTGGGGGACCACGACCTGGGTCAGCGAGGAGGACTTCGTCAACGGCCGGATGCAGAAGGCGTCCGACAACGACCTGCCGGACGCGTACGCCGTGCACGTACCGAAGTGAGCCGCCTGATGCCGTATTCCTCCGGCCCTCGCAAGCATCTCCCCCGCTCCGGTCCCCGGCTGCGCGGCGCCGCCCTGGCCACGGCTGCCGCCGCCCTCGTCGCGCTGACGACGGGCGCGTGCGGCGGCCCGTCGGACTGCTGCGTCAAGGCACCGACCGCGTCGCCGTCGCCCACCACGCCGGGCGGGGTGCCGGGCGCGGCCTGGGCGTACCCGTCCCAGGCGACGAGCCTGCGGGTGCGGGCCGGTACGGACTTCGACATCGTGCTGCGGCCGGGCGCCGGCAACGGCGCGGGCTCGGGAAAGGACAGCGGCTGGCGGGTGGACGAGCCGAAGATCGAGGGCGCGGCGGTACGGCACCGGACCGAGGCCGCCGCCACGGGCAAGAAGGACGGCGTACGCGCCGCCTTCCACGCCGTCCGGCCCGGCACCGCCCGGATCGTGCTGACCGGGACGGACGGCGACCGCACCATGACGTACCAGGTCACCGTGGGTACGGGACCGGGCGCGGCGCCGAGTGCGGCCCCGAGCGCGACGGGCGGCGGCCTCGACCGGGGGCGCATGCTCGGCACCGGCTTCGCGGACGGCTCCGGCGGCGAGGTGACCGTCCGGCGCGGGGAACGCTTCTCGCTGCCGAACGCCTACTCGAACGTGCCGGGTATCACCTGGCGGGTCGTCAGCCGCAGCGGCTCCGGGCCCGCCCCGCTGCTGAGCGACGCGCCGCACGTCGAGGGCGACGCGGCGGGCGACCGCAAGGACTGGTACACCTTCTCGGCGGATCAGCCGGGCACCACCGTGGTCGAGCTGTTCGGCTGCTACCGCTGCGCGAACGGCCGCACCCCGCAGACGGCGGAGAGCCGCGCGCACTCCGGGACCAGGTCGGTGCGGATCACCGTGCGCTGAGCACTCGCCGGTCCCCCGACCGGCGGGGGTGACCGCGCGTCCCGTGGCAGTCGGCGGCCGGGCGGGCTGTACTGAGCCCATGATGGCCCGTATGACGGCCCGCGGCCGCTCCGAGGCGCACCGCGCGGCCACTCCGCTGGAGCTCTTCTTCGACCTGTGCTTCGTCGTGGCCGTCGCCCAGGCCGGGCGGCAGCTCGTGCACGCCCTCGCCGAGGGGCACCCGGGGCACGGCGTCCCCGGCTATCTGATGCTCTTCTTCGCCATCTGGTGGGCGTGGGTCAACTTCTCGTGGTTCTCGTCCGCGTACGACACCGACGACGCGCTGTACCGGGTGGTGACGCTCGTACAGATGGCGGGTGTGCTGATCCTGGCGGCGGGGGTGCCGCGCGCGTTCGACGGTGACTTCGCGGTGGTGTGGTTCGGCTACCTGGTGATGCGGCTCGCGCTGGTGGGGCAGTGGCTGCGGGCCGCGCACGGCAGTACGGGGCCCGAGCGGACCACCGCGCTGCGCTATGCCGGCGGGGTGACGCTGTGCCAGTTCGGCTGGCTGGCCGTCCTGCTGTCCCCGGAGTCCGTACGGCCGTGGGTGTTCCTGGCGCTCGCGGTCGTGGAGATGGCCGTGCCCACGCTGGCCGAGCGCGACCACCAGACGGCCTGGCACCCGCACCACATCGCGGAGCGGTACGGCCTGTTCGTCATCATCATGCTCGGCGAGACGGTGGCCGCCGCCACCGTCGCGGTGCAGTCCGCGGTGGACGAACAGGAAGCGCTGGGCGACCTGCTGCCCATCGCGGCGGGCGGCCTGCTGCTGATCTTCGCCGCGTACTGGATCTACTTCGCGGTCCCGATCCACCTGCACCTCGCCTCCAACCGCCAGGCGTTCCTCTGGGGTTACGGGCACTACCTGATCTTCGGCTCGGCGGCGGCGATCGGCGCGGGCATCGAGGTGGCGGTGGAGGAGTCGGTCGGCAAGGCGCACGTCTCGCAGTTCGCGGCGTCGGCGTGCGTGACCGTGCCCGGCGCGCTGTTCATGTTCACCGTGTGGCTGATCCACTCCCGTCACCAGAAGCGCGGCCCGGCCCAGCAACTGGTGCTGCCGGTGTCCTCCGTCCTGGTCCTGGCCTGCACGTTCGCGGGGCACGCCGCGGTGCTGCTGACCGGGCTGGTGGCGTCGCTGACGGTCGCGGTGGGCGCGACGCTGACGGCGCGCCAGGGCCAGGCGCTGGGCAGCTGACCGGCCGCCACTTACGGGGCGCTACAGCCCGTACGGGGTCATCGACCCCACGCGTCAGGCCGGTCGCACCACGCACGAGCAGGCCCACGGACCCCGCGATTCCGGCCAAAGGTCCTCCTACTTCAGGCCATTGGCCCCACGCGACGCATGAAGAGCACCAGGGCGGGTGCCGGGCGTTTCCCCGGACGGTGTAGGGTGCGGATTGCCCGTTTTATACCTGCGACAGCCCACCGGCCCGGAGCCGACGGGCGAGGAGACGCCACGACATGGCTGCCCGCCACGCCCAGCCAACCGGTACGCGAATAAGGATGACCCGTCGCGGCAAGGCCGTGAGCGGCCTCGCCCTGACCACACTCGTGGGCACCGCACTGTGGGCCTGGCCCGCCTCCGGCGACGACCACGACGGTCACCGCACCGACCAGGCCCGGCCGGCCCCCTCCGCTCCGGACGCCCCCGCGCTCCACGTCGCCGGCGGCACCGCCGCACCCGCGCCACGCGCGATCCCGGGCCTGAGCGACGCCACCCGCAAGCAGATCCCGGCCGATTCCCGGCAGGTCCTCGTCGTCACGGGCCAGGCCCCGGACGCGCACGACTCCTCCGTCGTGCTCTACACCCGCGCCGAGGACTCGGACGACTGGCGGCCCGGCACCCGCTGGGCGGCGCACAACGCGTCCCGGGGCTGGACCAAGGACCATCACTACGGCGACCTGCGCTCACCGCAGGGCGTGTTCACGCTCAGCGACGCGGGCGGCAAGCTGGCGCCGCCACAGGGCACCAAGCTGCCGTACGACCGCAACGACAGCTTCGTCGCGCACGGCACCGGCGTCGAGGGCGAGCCGCTGGGCGGCGCCTTCGACTACGTCATCGCCATCGACTACAACCGGGTCAAGGGCTCCTCGCCCCTGGACCAGCGCCGCCCGCAGGGTGCCGCGAAGGGCGGCGGCGTCTGGCTGCACGTCGACCACAACGGCCCCACGCAGGGCTGCATCAGCCTCAAGCCCGAGGTGATGCGGGAGCTGCTGCGCACGCTGGACCCGGCACAGCACCCGGTCGTCGTGATGGGCCCGGCAGGCCACTGACACCGGCCCGCCGCCCGCCGTACGCGGCCCTGCGGCCGCCACGGCCGTACCGGCCAGGACGCCCCTTACCACCCCGCGTCACCCGTGGTACGCATGTGCCATGGCCGACGACACCCAGCATCCCGCCTCCGCCTTCGCGCCCGAGGCAGCACCGCAACGCCCCGGCCCCCGGGACGCGTTGACCGACGTCACCGGGCTGCGGGTGGGTCACGCGCAGCGCGTCGGGGACGGATGCCTGACGGGCACCACCGTCGTCCTGGCGCCCGAGGGCGGCGTCATCGCCGCCGTGGACGTACGCGGCGGCGGCCCCGGCACCCGCGAGACGGACGCCCTGGATCCGCGCAACCTGGTCCAGCGCATCGAGGCCGTCGTCCTCACCGGCGGCAGCGCCTTCGGCCTGGACGCCGCCTCCGGAGCGGTGGCCTGGCTGGCGGAGCAGGGCCGCGGCTACCGCGTCGGCCCGGACCCGGCGCAGGTCGTCCCCGTCGTACCGGCAGCGGCCCTGTTCGACCTGGGACGCGGCGGCGACTGGCACGCCCGCCCGGACGCCGCCCTGGGCCGCGCCGCCATCGAGGACGCCGCCGCCACGGATCTGAACGCGCCCGCCCGGCAGGGCAACATCGGCGCCGGTACGGGCGCGGTGGCCGGCGGCGTGAAGGGCGCCATCGGCACCGCGAGCCTGGTCCTGCCGTCGGGTGTCACGGTCGCCGCGCTGGCGGCCGTCAACGCGGCGGGGTCGGTGGTCGACCCACGTACCGGTGTGCTGTACGGGCAGTACGGGGACGTGTGCGCGGAGGCGGCGCCCGGAGCCGGCGCCGGTTCCGGTCTGCCCTCCCCCGAGGCGCACGCCGACGCGCAGCGCCGCCTCGCCGAGGCCCGTACCGCTTCCGAGCGACGCTCGGCCGCCTCCGTACGCCCGCCCCTGAACACCACCCTCGCCGTCGTCGCGACCGACGCGGCCCTGACCCGCGCCCAGGCACAGAAGCTGGCGGGCACCGCACACGACGGGCTGGCCCGCGCCGTACGCCCGGCACACCTGCTCACCGACGGCGACACGGTCTTCGCGCTCGCCACCGGTGACGGCCCGCCGGCGCCGGAAGCGGCCGCCGCCGACCCGGTGTTCGGGGCGCTCGCCGAGGCCGCCGCCCTCAACGAGATCCTGTCCGCCGGGGCCGACGTGCTGACCCGCGCCGTGGTCAAGGCCGTGCTGGCGGCGGAGACGGTGGACACTCCGGGCGGCCACTTCCCGTCGTACCGCGACCTCTACCCGGCGTAGACCCTCGTGGGCCTTTGCAGCCCTTCGTAGCCCCTCACGCCGAGGCCTGCACCCGTCGTCCTGAGACCCCGGCCCCTCGTCCCCGGACCGCCACCCGTCGCGGCCGCCCTCCTGACCGCGGTGGTAGAACGGGCCATATGTCCGCGCCGCCGCCTCCTCCCACGCTCGTCCAGCCGTCGCCCAGGAAACCGGGGCCGCCGCGGCGGCCCCGGCGGCTGTGGTGGCACCGCCTGTTCCTCGGCCTCTGGTACCGGCCGGTCGAGGTGATGGACGAGGCGCGCGACCGCAGCGCCTGGAGCGCGGCCGTCCTGCTGTGCCTGATCAGCGGCGCCCTCGGCATCGTGTCGGTGGACGCCTTCCGCAAGCTGTGGGCGATGGACCGGAACCAGGCGCTGGAGCTGGCGGCCATCGCGGAGGCGGGCGTCCTGGCCGCCAGTCTCGCGCTGGGCATGGTCACCCACGCCATAGCGCGCACCATCGGCGGGAACGGCAGGTTCGAGCCGACGGTCAGCCTGTTCGTCGTGCTGTTCTGGATCACCGATCTGCCGCGGCTGGTGCTCGCCACGTGGCTGCCGCACGGCTCGACGCTCGTGCAGGCCGTGGCCTGGACGACGTGGGGCTTCGGCTGTCTGCTGGCCATCCTGCTCATCCGGGGCCAGCACCATCTGTCCACCGTCAAGGCGGCGGTGGCGGTCGCGGTGCAGATGCTGGCCTCGCTGGCGCTGCTGAAGCTGGGGCCGGTGCGCTGAGGCCGGAGCACCCGGCCTCTCCGCTCAGTGCCGCTCGTTGCCGTCCAGTTGCCGTACGAGTCCGGCGAAGGCCTCGCGCTCGGCGGCGCTCAGCTCCACACGCTCGGACGGCGGTCCGGCCGGGCCGGTCTGCGGCGGCACGGCGCGCAGCAGCGGTCTCGTGCCGTTCCTGGAAGCCGTCCCGAAGCCGGCGTTCCCGGAGGGGGCCCCGTAGCGGTGCCGGCGCATGATCCGGGCCTGGCTGACGGCCCACCCGACGGTGACGGTGAGCAGGATGGCCAGGCCGATCTGCTGGAGGAGCGGAACGGAGGGGAGCATGCGGTCCTCCAGGTCGGGTGCGCGACGGTGCGGTTCCGGGCCAGTGCGGGCCCCGGCGGGGCGGACTCCTGTAGTAGACACCATGTCAGGGACTTCCGTCAGGGGATTGAACGGACTTACGCCCCACACGTGACGTAACTCCCACACCGCACCCACACCTCCGCACCACCCGCCCGGCCTCCCAACGTTTCACCCACACCACCCGTACGCAGACGCCGCCTTGCCCCTCTCCCGCCGCCGACGCCCCCTTCCCCCGCCCAAGATCGTCCACGAGCATGTGGCACACCGCCTCCCCACGTGAGGAGTACGTACGTGCCGCAGCCGACCGCACCCCGCCCCACCCCGACACCCCCGGCAGACACCACCCCCAAGGCCCTCGAAGGCGTCCTCGTGGCCGACTTCAGCCGCGTCCTGGCCGGCCCGCTGGCCGCCGCCACGCTGGCCGACCTGGGCGCCGACGTGATCAAGGTGGAGCGGCCCGGCTCCGGCGACGACACCCGCGCCTGGGGACCACCCTTCTCCGCCGACGGCACAGCCGCGTACTTCGACGCCGCCAACCGCTCCAAGCGCGGCCTCGCCCTGGACCTCGCCGACCCGGACGACGCGGCGGCGGCCCGGGAACTGGCCCGCCGGGCCGACGTACTGATCGAGAACTTCCGGCCCGGCGCGCTCGCCCGCCACGGCCTGGACCCGGCGGCGACCCTCACCGCCCACCCCGGCCTGGTGCACTGCTCGATCACCGGCTTCGGCGCCGGCTCCCGCCTGCCGGGCTACGACTTCGTCGTGCAGGCCGTCGGCGGCCTGATGAGCATCACCGGCGAACCGGGCGGCCCGCCGCTGAAGGCGGGCGTCGCGCTCGTCGACGTCCTGACCGCCAAGGACGCCACCACCGCCGTCCTGGCCGCGCTGCGCCACCGCGACCGTACGGGGCAGGGGCAGCACGTCGAGGTCAACCTGCTGTCCTCGCTGCTCGGTTCGCTGGTCAACCAGACGTCCGGGCGGCTGGCCACCGGCCGCGATCCGGGCCCGATGGGCAACCGGCACCCGAGCATCGCCCCGTACGAGACGCTGGCCTGCCGGGACGGTGAGCCGCTGGCCGTCGCGGTCGGCAACGACCGGCAGTTCCGGGCGCTGGCACAGGCGCTCGGCGCGCCGGGCCTCGCCGACGACGAGCGCTTCGCGCGCAACCAGGACCGGGTGCGCCACCGCACCGAACTGGTCAAGGAGCTGGAGGAGCGGCTGGCGGCGGAGACGCCCGCGGTCTGGACCGAGCGGCTGGCCGCCGTGTCCGTGCCGTGCGGCCCGGTCAACACCGTCGGCGAAGCGCTCGCGCTGGCCGAACGGCTGGGCCTGGACCCGGTCGTGCCGGTCGGCGCGGACCGCACCCCGCAGGTACGCAGCCCGCTGCGGCTGTCCGCCACGCCGGTCACCGCACCGTGCGCGCCGCCCGCCCTGGACGAGCACGGCGAGTCCGTACGCGCCTGGCTGTCCGGCCCGGCCGACGCCCCTCCCCCACCTCTGCTGTGACGTTCATCACAACAGTGTCGGGAGTGCAACCAAACCCGCCCGTAGTTGCTGTTTACCAGCACTGACTGACAACACCCTTGCATGGAGCAGCCCGTGACAATGCCGGACAACACCGCGCCGCCCGCACCGTCCCGCACCAAGCGCCGGCTGCGTCGCGGTCTCGCGGCGGCCTCCCTCCTCGCTGCCGGCGCCCTGGCCCTGTCCGCCTGCGGCGGTGACGCCTCGGCCGGTGGCAAGGACGGCAAGGACCAGGCCGGCGCGGACGCCGCGGCCGCCAAGGACGCCTCCGAGGCGAAGATCTCGGTCACGTCGAAGGACGGCGCCACCAACGCCAGCATCAACGACACCGGAGTGAAGGTCAGCGGCGGCAAGCTGACCGACGTCAAGCTCGTCCAGGTGGACAACGGCGCGGCGGTCAAGGGCGCGATATCCGCCGACGGTTCCTCCTGGAAGCCGTCGGGCCAGCTGGAGCGGGGCACCAAGTACAAGCTGGTCGCCAACGCCAAGGACGGCAAGGGCCGGGCGGCCACCGAGAACGCCACCTTCACCACCGTCTCCTCGAAGAACAGCTTCATCGGCTCCTACACGCCCGACGGCGGCAAGACCGTCGGCGTCGGCATGCCGGTGTCCTTCAACTTCGACAAGGTGATCACCAACAAGAAGGACGTCCAGTCCCACATCACGGTGACCTCCAGCAGCGGCCAGAAGGTCGTCGGTCACTGGTTCGGCTCCCAGCGCCTGGACTTCCGTCCCGAGCAGTACTGGAAGGCCGGCTCCAAGGTCACCCTCAAGATCGACCTGGACGGGGTCAAGGGCGGCCAGGGCATCACCGGTGTGCAGTCCAAGACGGTGACCTTCACCATCGGCCGTTCCCAGGTCTCCACCGTCGACATGGACACCCAGACCATGACGGTGGTCCGCGACGGCAAGACGATCAAGTCCGTGCCGATCTCGGGCGGCAGCGCGAAGAACCCGACGTACAACGGCCAGATGGTCATCTCGGAGAAGTTCGAGCAGACCCGGATGGACGGCTCCACCGTCGGCTTCGGCGGCGAGTACGACATCAAGGACGTCCCGCACGCGATGCGCCTGTCGTCCTCCGGCACGTTCATCCACGGCAACTACTGGGGCAGCCCGTCGATCTTCGGCCGGGCCGGCACCAGCCACGGCTGCGTCGGCCTCCAGGACAACAAGGGCGGCGGCGGCAACACCAACGGCAGCTGGTTCTTCGACAACTCCCTCATCGGTGACGTCGTGGTCGTCAAGAACTCCCCCGACAAGACCGTCAAGCCGGACAACGGCCTCAACGGCTGGAACATGTCGTGGAGCGAGTGGCAGGCGGGCAGCGCGGCCTGATCCCGCGTACGCCTCTCACGTCATGAGGGTGGCCGGTCCCCGGGAGGGGGCCGGCCACCGTCGTGCCGGGCTCCGTACGGTCAGGCCGCCACCGGCGTGCTGTCGGCCGGAGTCCGGGAGGCATGCTCGGCACCGGGCTGCGGCTCGTCCGTCTTCCGCAGGCCCTTCAGGAGGATGACCAGGGCGGTGGTGACCGCCGTACCGGCTGCCACGGCCACCAGGTACAGGAGCGGCCGGCCGATCAGCGGGACGACGAAGATGCCGCCGTGCGGGGCGCGCAGGGTGCAGCCGAAGGCCATCGACAGGGCGCCGGTCACCGCGCCGCCCGTCATCGCGGACGGGATGACGCGCAGCGGGTCGGCCGCGGCGAAGGGGATCGCGCCCTCGGTGATGAAGGAGGCCCCCAGCACCCAGGCCGCCTTGCCGTTCTCCCGTTCGGTACGGGTGAACAGGCGGCCGCGTACGGTCGTGGCCAGCGCCATCGCCAGCGGCGGCACCATGCCGGCCGCCATCGCCGCGGCCATCACCTTCAGGCTGCCGTCGTTGGGGTGGGCGAGGCCGCCCACGGCGAAGGCGTACGCCACCTTGTTGAGCGGGCCGCCGAGGTCGAACGTCATCATCAGGCCCAGGATGACGCCCAGAATGACGGCGTTCGCGCCGGACAGTCCGCTCAGCCAGTCGGTCAGGGCCTTCTGGAGCGCGGCGACGGGCTTGCCGACCACCAGGAACATCAGGAACCCGACGACCGCCGACGAGATCAGCGGGATGACGACGACCGGCATGATCCCGCGCAGCGCGGACGGCACCTCGACCCGCTGCACCGCCATCACCACCGCACCCGCGAGCAGACCGGCGATCAGCCCGCCGAGGAAGCCCGCGTTGACGGTCAGGGCGATCGAGCCGCCGACGAAGCCCGGTACCAGGCCCGGCCGGTCGGCCATGCCGTACGCGATGAAGCCCGCCAGGACGGGGACGAGGAAGCCGAACGCGACGTTGCCGACCTGGAAGAGCAGCGCCGCCCAGCTCGTGGACTCGCTCCACACGAAGTGCTCGGCGACGGACGGCGCCTTGTTGATCCCGTACCCGCCGATCGCGAAGGCCAACGCGATCAGCAGGCCGCCCGCGGCGACGAACGGCACCATGTAGCTGACGCCGGTCATCAGCCACTTGCGCAGCCGGGTGCCGAAGCCGTCGCCCGCCTCGCCGTCCCGGTCCATGGGCGCGGGTCCGGCCGCCGCGGGGGCGGCGGTGTCCCCCCTGGCGGCCTTCTCCCGTACCTCCGCGATCAGTTCGGCGGGCCGGTTGACGCCGGCCTTCACGCCGACGTCGACCGTGGGCTTCCCGGCGAACCGGGCCTTGTCGCGCACCTCCACATCGTGCGCGAAGATCACGCCGTCCGCCGCGGCGACCACCTCCGGATCCAGCCGCTTGAACCCGGCCGACCCCTGCGTCTCCACGACCAGTTCGACACCGGCCTCCTTGCCCGCCTTGGCCAGCGCTTCGGCGGCCATGTAGGTGTGGGCGATGCCGGTGGGGCAGGAGGTGACGGCGACGATGCGGAAGGGGGCGGTGGTTCCCGTCGCGGCCGGAGCCGGGGTTTCCGTGTCGGCGGGCGGCTCTTCGGGCGCTGCGGGCCCGCCCTCCTCGGACACCTCCGACGCCTCCGCCGGCGCGTCCCCGCGGATGAGCGCCGATGCCGCCGCCGGGTCGTCCGCCGCACGCAGCGCGCCCGTGAACTCCTCGTCCATCAGGTGGCGGGCCAGCGTCGACAGGATGGAGAGATGGTCAGCGTCGCCGCCCGCCGGTGCCGCGATCAGGAAGACCAGGTCGGCCGGGCCGTCGGCGGCGCCGAAGTCGATGCCGGCGGCGCTGCGCCCGAAGGCGAGCGTCGGCTCGGTGACATGGGCGCTGCGGCAGTGCGGTATGCCGATGCCGCCGTCCAGGCCGGTCGGCATCTGGGCCTCGCGCGCGGCCACGTCCGCGAGGAAGCCGTCCAGGTCGGTGACCCGGCCGAGCCCGGCCATCCGCTCCGCCAGCGACCGCGCGGCCGCTTCCTTGCTCTCGGCGGACAGGTCGAGGTCGACCAGTTCCGCGGTGATCAGTTCACTCATCGCGGGCTCCTTCGCTCGCATCACGTTCACGTCCGGTCCCGACGGGACCGGCCCGCTCGAACACAGCCGGTCCCGGCCCTGCCACATCGAGCCCGTCCGGCGCTTGGGGACGAGCGGAGCGAGGGAACGCGCGCCCACCCGGCGCCGGAGGCCGCCGCACCCGGCTCACCCCACCGGCTCCCGCAGCACCGTCTCCAGCGGCACGGTCCCGGCCACCACCACCGCCGAAGGATCGAGATCCTTCGGCGCCGGCATCGCGCTCCCCGGCAACTGCACCGCCGCCGCCCCGTACGCCACGGCCGCGGCCAGAGCCCGTACGCCCGTTCCGCCCGCCGCCAGGAATCCGGCCAGCGACGCGTCGCCCGCGCCCACGTTGCTGCGTACGGTGGCGACCGGCGCGCAGGCGAAGTACTCCCCGTCCTCGTCGACGAGGAGCTGTCCGTCCGCGCCGAGGGAGGCGAGCACCGCGCCCGCGCCCAGGGCGCGCAGTTCCCGCGCGGCTTCGACCGCGTCGCCGACGGTGCGCAGCGGGCGGCCCACCGCCTGGGCCAGTTCCTCGGCGTTGGGCTTGACGACGTCCGGCCGGGCGCGCAGCGCGGCGGTCAGCGACGGCCCGGACGTGTCCAGGGCGATCCGCGCCCCGGCCCGGTGGACCTGGGCGACCAGTTCCGCGTACCAGGAGGGCGCCAGGCCGCGCGGCAGGCTGCCGCAGCAGGCGATCCAGTCCGCTCCGGCCGACCGGGTGCGTACGGTGTCGAGCAGCGCCCGCGACTCGTCGGCCGTCAGTTCGGGGCCCGCCGCGTTGATCTTGGTGAGGGTGCCGTCCGGTTCGACGGCGGAGATGTTCGACCGGGTCTGCCCGGCGACCGGTACGCCCGCGACCTCGATCCCCTCCGCCCCTAGCAGCCCGCCCAGCGCCGCGCCCGCGGGCCCGCCGAGCGGCAGGACGGCCAGCGTGCGGTGCCCGGCCGCCGCGACGGCCCGGGAGACGTTGACGCCCTTGCCGCCCGGGTCGATCCGGTCCCCGGTGGCCCGCAGCACGGCGCCGCGCTCCAGTGCGGGGATCTCGTACGTACGGTCCAGACTGGGGTTGGGGGTGACGGTGAGGATCATGCGCGCACTACTTCCGTGCCCGCGCGCTCGATGGCGAGGGCGTCGTCGGGGCTGAGCCCGGTGTCGGTGACGAGCAGGTCCACGTCGTCCAGTCCGCCGAAGCGGGCGAAGTGCACCTGCCCGAACTTGCTGCTGTCCGCGACGAGCACGACCCGCCGCGCGGCGGCGACCGCCGCCCGCTTCACGGCCGCCTCGGCGAGGTCGGGGGTGGTCAGGCCGCCCTCCAGGGAGAAGCCGTTGGTCGCCAGGAAGACCACGTCCGCGTTGATCTCGCGGTAGGCGCGCAGCGCCCAGTCGTCGACCGCGGCCCGCGTACGGTGCCGGATGCGGCCGCCGACGAGGTGGAGGGTGAGGCCGGGGTGGTCGGCCAGCCGCGCGGCCACCGGGAGGGCGTGCGTGACGACGGTCAGCTCGGCCTCCAGGGGCAGTTCGGCGGCGATCCGCGCGGCCGTGGTGCCCGCGTCGAGGATCACGCTGCCGGGGGCCGAGCCGCCGGGCAGTTCGGCGAGCGCGGCCCGCGCGATGCGCTGCTTCTCGTCGGCGGCGACGGTGTCCCGTTCGGCGAGGTCCGGCTCGAAGTCCAGCCGCCCGGCGGGGATGGCTCCGCCGTGCACCCGGCGGACCAGGCCGGCCCGGTCCAGGGCCTTCAGGTCCCGGCGTACGGTCTCGGCGGTGACCTGGAACTCCTCGGCGAGCGAGAGGACGTCGACCCGCCCGCTCTCGCGCGCCAGTCGCAGGATCTCCTGCTGCCGCTCCGCTGCGTACATGGTGGTTTCGCGCCTGCCTCGTGCCCGACCGTGTGGTTTCACGCCCAAGGTACGACGGTATGGACAGGAAGTAAACACAGTCGGACACGCGTCGGACCCAAACGGGCATGAGTAGGCAGACGCGTGCGTCGGCCGGGCTGACGTGCCGGGCAGACAAACGCACAGCGGGAACAGCCGCCCAGCAGGAACAGCGCGGCAGGAGCAGCACAACTGGAACCACAGCAGGCACAGCAAAGAGCCCCGGCGCCGAGGGGGGGTCGGCACCGGGGCTCGTCCATGGGGGAAGGGATCGGCTCGGGGCGCGGAGCCACCAGCCACGCCACCGCACCCGGTCAGGCCACCACTGACCAGGCGGGGAACACGGACCCGGCCACTACGGCCGGGGCCGGGGCGCGAACGCCCCTACGCCGCAGCGTCGAACCCCGTGTCGCGCGCCATCCGCTTCAGCTCCAGCAGCGCGTGCTTCTCTATCTGCCGGATCCGCTCACGCGTCAGGCCGTGCTGCTTGCCGACCTCGGTGAGGGTCCGCTCGCGGCCGTCCTCGATGCCGTACCGCGCCTTGATGATCGAAGCCGTACGGTGGTCGAGCCGGTCGATCAGGTCCTCCAGCTCCTCGCTGCGCAGCAGCGTCAGGACGGACTGCTCGGGCGAGGCCGCGGAGGTGTCCTCCAGCAGGTCGCCGAACTGGGTGTCGCCCTCGTCGTCCACGGACATGTTCAGGCTGACCGGGTCGCGGGCCCAGTCCAGGACGTCCGTGACGCGCTCGGGCGTGGAGCCCAGCTCCTGCGCGACCTCGGCGGGCTCCGGGTCGCGGCCGTTCTCCCGGTTGAACTCGCGCTGCACGCGGCGGATGCGGCCCAGCTCCTCCACGAGGTGGACGGGAAGCCGGATGGTGCGCGACTGGTCCGCGATGGAGCGGGTGATGGCCTGGCGGATCCACCACGTCGCGTACGTGGAGAACTTGAAGCCCTTCGCGTAGTCGAACTTCTCGACCGCGCGGACCAGGCCCGCGTTGCCCTCCTGGATCAGGTCGAGCAGGGGCAGGCCGGCGCGCGGATAGCGGCGGGCGACCGCCACGACCAGGCGCAGGTTGGAGCGGATGAAGATGTCCTTGGCCTTCTCGGCCTCTTCGGCCAGCGCTTCGAGCTCCTCGCGGGTGCCGCCGGCGGCGTTGCCGTCATCGACGGTCCCGTCGAGGATTTGCCGGGCGTAGACACCCGCCTCGATGGTCTGGGACAGCTCGACCTCCCTGGCGGCGTCGAGCAGGGGTGTTCGCGCGATCTCGTCGAGGTACATGCCGACCAGGTCGCGGTCGGCGATCTCCCCGCCTACGGCGCGAACACTGTTGGCCCCGTCAGCACCGCTGCTGGTGGCCTGACGTCGGGCGACGGCACGGGTTGCCATGCGTGTGCTCCCTTTGCGATGAGTCGGTCGCGGGATGGTGGCGGTGGGACACCGGGTGTGTGGCCCGAGTACCCCTTCCGAAGGAAACAACGGCTGGAATCCGGACAGAATTCCCCTGCCGCACACCTATTTTCGTGATCATGCAGTACCCTGCGTCCCTCACCGAGGAGGCCGGATGTCGCCGGGGGACGGGGAAGTGCAGGTCAGGGCGGCCACCGAGGCCGACCTCGGCAGCCTCACGGACCTCTACAACCACTACGTCCGTGAGACGTCCATCACCTTCGACACGGAGCCCTTCACCCCCGAGCAGCGCCGCTCGTGGTTGCTCTCCCACCCGGAAGACGGCCCGCACCGCCTTCTGGTTGCCCGGGACCGGACGAACCGGAGTCTCCTGGGTCATGTGTCCAGTAGCCCTTTCCGGATCAAGCCGGCCTATGCCACCTCGGTGGAGGTCAGTGTCTACTGCGCGCGCGAGGCCGTCGGCCGCGGCGTCGGCACGCTGCTGTACAAGGCGCTCTTCGAGGCGCTGGCGGACGAGGACGTGCACCGCGCGTACGCGGGCATCGCCCTGCCCAACGAGGCATCGGTCCGGCTGCACACCCGCTTCGGCTTCCGGCACGTCGGTACGTACGGCGAGGTCGGCCGCAAGTTCGGCCGTTACTGGGACGTGGCCTGGTACGAGAAGCACCTGGACTGAGCGCACGACACCGCGCCTCCGGGCCGGGATCAGCCCCTCCAGTTGACGGTGGCGGGGCCCGGGTGTCGCCTGGAAGACGGGGGCGAGTGAGAGGAGCCCGTCATGGAGACACCCGTCCACCGGCACGGCGCCACCGCGGACCCGGGGTCCGGGCCCACGTCACGGTCCCGGCCCGCGTCGCACGCGAACACCCCGGACTCGGACACCGCGCGCTCGAAGCGGCACGGCATGTCCACCACCGCCCTGGCCCTGCCCGTCGCCGCGGCGGTCCTCTACGGTCTGTGGACCGTCTTCGTCGACCGCACCAGCGGCTCCTCACTGGGCCACGCCTGGCTGCTGGGGCTGATCACGGCCCTGGTCAGCGGAGCCCTCGGCCTGGCGCTGGTGAGCGTCCAGTCGACGCTGGTCACCGAGGTGCGGGCCCTGTCGTACGGAGTGCTCTTCGGTGTCGCGATGGGCTACCTGTACAGCATCTCCCACGCTTCCGGGCCCTCCATCCTGGAGTCGGTGCGCATGGGACTGATCATGGGCGCGGTGATGTTCGCCGTCTCCCTGTACGTCTTCCGCACCCACCGCACCCGAGAGCCCCACGGCCAACACCGCCCACGCCGGACACACGGGGCACACCCGTCCCACTGAGGCGGGTAGCGGAGAAAGCAGTTGGAGCGGACACCCGGCAGGTGGGCGAACACCCGCCCCGCCGGCTTCGTTCTCGATGACGACGACACCATCGACATCGGCAGCCCCGAGCTGAGTGCGAGTCAGAAGTACCGCAACGCGGCGGCCCGTACGCGGGTTTCCCTGCTCATCGACGACATGGCCCCGGCCGACAACCCGATCGCCCACGGCTGGGGCCGTGGCGTGGAGATCCGCGGCCGGGCCGAAATACTGACGCCGGACGCGCCGCCGATGGCCCCGGAGTTCTTCGGCAACGAGGTCATCCGCGTCCACCCGCTGCCGTCAACAGCCGGCACCTGGAGGCGGACGGCAGCGGGCGCCCGCTCCCGCCGGGTCTCCTGACCCGCACAGCCGCCGGCCCGCCGGCCTACCCGGCCGCGACGCCGACCTCGGGCGGCTCGGTGCCGTTCCCCCGCCGGATGATGCGCAGGGGGCCGCCGGGTCGCCAGGTCTCCAGCACGAGGTGCGGGTCCTCGACGTACGTACGGATCACCTCGGTCAGCTCCGTCCGGAACAGGTGGAACGGTTCCGGCGGCTTCGTCTCCGCCACGTACCGCGCGAGCAGCGCCGGGTCGGTCACCTCCACGGCCCGCCCGGCGACCCGTACGTCACCGCCCGCCGCCTCCGTGCCGGCCCCCGGACTCGTGTGCAGCGCGAACCGCGGGTCGCGCCGCAGGTCCAGCGCCTTACGGGAGCGGACCATCATCCCCAGCCACAGTTCGCCGAAGCGGAAGTCCGCCTCGATGCCGGTGAGGCGCGGGGAGCCGTCGCGGCGCAGCGTGCCCAGGACGTGCGGCCCGCAGGTGAACCGTGTCTCCACCTGCCGCGCCAGCCCCGGCTGCACCGCCACGAACCCGGCCCAGCTCAGTCCCCCGCCCTCGGCCCGGCCGCCGCCCTCGCCCGTCTCGCCGCCTGTACGTGCCTCATCGCTCGTCATGCCCCCACCCTCCCGCCCATACCCGACACCTTCTGTCGAGTTTGGCTCGACAGGGCGCGGCCTGCCCGGGACGTGCCCCCACCCCGGCCTCCCCGGCCGTACGACCATCGCCGTACGGAGGCGTAGGACCGGCGTCCGTTACGGCCGGCCGGTGCCCGGCCTAGCCTCGGCGGCATGGAGTCAAGAAGCGGCATTCTCGACGAGGCTCTGGAGCGCCTGCACGCCTCGGGTCCCGAGTTCCAGGGGTTCCTCGCCAATCACGGGCCGATGGCGGTGGAGGCCCTGGTCCGGCGCGGGCAGGCGGGTTCGGTGCACCGCTGGCTCGATCATTACGAGACGAAGCTGGAGGACGTGCCGAGTCCGCAGGGCGTGATCACCGACGCCACCTGGCGGGAGGCGCTGGGTGATCCGCGCCGGGTCACCGACTGGACCGCGTACTTCACGCGGCTGGTCGCCGAGCGTCCGTGGCGGGACGTGCTCGCCGAGTGGTGGCCGCTGCTGCTGCCCGGTGTCGCCGGTGCCGCGACGCATCCCGTCATCCGGGTCGGTCATGCCGTACGTACGCTCCTGGACGACGGCGAGGAGGCGCCCCGTGTCGCGGAGCTGGCGCACGCGCTCGGGTACTGGGCCGCCCGTCACACCACGCTGCCCGTCGCCGTGCACCCGGCCGGCACCGCCACCCCCGCCGAAGCGCTGGCCGCCCTGCCGCGCATCGCCGATCAGCAGGTCCTGCCGCTCGACGGCCTGGCCCAGCTTCCCGGCACGCCGGGCTGGCTGGCCACCGCGGAGTCGCTGCGTGTGCCGTACGACGATCCGGACGCCGCCCGCGCGCAGCTCACCGCGCTCGTGCAGGCCGCCGTGCACCGCTATCTCGACCACGGGCACGGCCACGGCATCCTGATGGTGCACACCGCGACCGCCCCGAACGCCGTGCTGCGCACCCTGCCCGCGCTCCCCCGTGAGCTGTGGGCGCCGTCGCTCGGCGCGGTCTGGGCGGCGAGTGCGGCGATCACTTCGGTCTACGCGGCGGGCGAGGCGCTGCCGCCTCTGGAGGGGGCCGGAGCGCTCTGTGCCGAGGAGGTTTTCGCACGTTCCGCCCGGCACGGTGACGAGCACGTCATCAAGATGACCGACACGGCGGTGGACGTGGCGGCCTCGGCCGCGGACGGTGACGACCGGGCGCTGGCCGCCGCCGTGCGCGCCCAGCGGCTGGTTCCCGCTGATTCCTGAACGGATTGCCTCGGGTTGCATCCGTTCCGGAGCGTTCCTGAGAAAACCGGAGCCCGTCGCGCAACGGCTCACCTGCACCTTTCCTCCCCACCCCTCTTGGTTAAAACTTCAAGAAATGGCGGAGCGGTGAGACAGTGGATGGTATGAGCACCGAATCCGCAGGTGAGCCTCGCTGGCTCAGCGACGAAGAGCAGTACGCCTGGCAGTCGTACCTGCACGCCACCACGCTCCTGGAGGACCACCTCGACCGCCAGCTCCAGCGTGACGCAGGTATGCCGCACGTCTATTACGGGCTGCTCGTCCAGCTCTCCCAGGCCCCCCGGCGCCGGTTGCGGATGACCGAACTGGCCCAGAACGCCAAGATCACCCGTTCCCGGCTCTCGCACGCCGTGGCCCGCCTGGAGAAGAGCGGCTGGGTCCGGCGCGAGGACTGCCCCTCCGACAAGCGCGGCCAGAACGCCGTCCTCACCGACGAGGGCCTGCGCGTCTTGGAGAAGGCGGCGCCCGGCCATGTCGCCGCCGTACGGGCGGCGATATTCGACCGGCTCAGCCCGGAACAGGTCGGCCAGCTGGCCGCCATCTGCCGGGCGGTCGCGGACGGCCTGCAACCGCAAGGCGCCGACCTGCCCTGGCTCCGCTGAGGAGCGAGGGCCGGCCGGCGCCGCAGGGTCCGGGCCACCCCTAGGGTCCGGGGCCAGGCGTAGGGTCCGGAGGCCAGGCGTAGGGCCTGTGACCGATACCCGGCCACAGGCCCGTACACACACCGAGCACGCCGTGACCCGCATCAATGCGCCGTGCCGGCGGCAGTGCGCCATGCCTGGCGTCAGCGCGCCACGCCCCACATCAGTGCGCCATGACCGGAATCGGCACGTCCGCCTCCGCGTCCGCGCCCGCGCCGTCACCCGAGCGGGCGACCGGGCCGCTGCCGCCCTGGTGGCCGGTGGTGATCAGCGCGTACGCGATGACCGCCGCGAGGGCCAGGATGCCGACCGCCCACCAGATGGCGGCGGTGTAGCCGTGCACCATCGACTCCAGCTTGAGCAGGTCCACCGAGGGCGCGCCCTTCGCGTGCGAGGTGGCGTACGCGGTGGTGGCGCTGGCCGCGATGGTGTTCAGCAGGGCGGTGCCGATCGCGCCGCCCACCTGCTGCGAGGTGTTGACCATTGCCGAGGCGACCCCCGCGTCGCGCGGCTGGACGCCGTGCGTGGCCAGCGACATGGCGGGCATGAAGGCCGTACCCATGCCGAGCCCGAGCAGCAGGAAGGCGGGCAGGATCAGGGCCGGATAGGAGGTGTCCAGGTCGATCCCGGTCAGCAGGAACATGCCCACGGCGGCGAGCAGGAAGCCCGGCGCCATCAGCAGCCGCGGCCGGACGCGGGTCATCAGCCGGGCACCGATCTGCGTCGAGCCGGTGATCATGCCGATGATCATCGGAAGGAAGGCCAGACCGGTCGTGACCGGCGTGTAACCCTTCACGATCTGCATGTAGTACGTCAGGAACAGGAACAGGCCGAACATGCCGATGACGGCCAGACCCAGCGACGCGTAGACGCCGGCCCGGTTGCGGTCGGTGAGCACCCGCAGCGGCAGCAGCGGGGACTTGACCTTCGACTCGACCAGCACGAACGCGGCGAGCAGTACGGCGGCCGCCACGAACAGGCCGATGGTCATGCCCGCGCCCCAGCCGTCGGACTCGGCGCGCGTGAAGCCGTACACCAGGGAGACCAGGCCGAGGGTGGCCAGGATGACGCCGGGCACGTCCAGGCGGGACGGGTTGCGGCTGCCCGCGGGCTCGCGGATCACCAGCAGCGCGCCGACCGCCGCGATCACGGCGAACGGGATGTTGACGAAGAAGGTCCAGCGCCAGTTCATGTACTCGGTGAGCACACCGCCGAGGATCAGGCCCACGGCACCGCCACCACCGGCGATGGCGCCGAAGATGCCGAACGCCTTGGCCCGCTCGCGGGCCTCGGTGAACGTCACCGCGAGCAGCGACAGCGCCGACGGCGCCAGCAGTGCGCCGAAGACGCCCTGGAGGGCGCGGGCGCCGAGCAGTACGCCCTCGTTGGACGCGGCGCCGCCGAGGGCCGAGGCCAGCGCGAAGCCGACCAGACCGATGATGAAGGTCCGCTTACGGCCCCACAGGTCGGCGACCCGCCCGCCGAACAGCAGCAGCCCGCCGAACGCGAGGGCGTACGCCGTGATGACCCACTGCCGGTTCGCGTCGGAGATGCCGAGATCGGCCTGTGCGGAGGGCAGGGCGATGTTCACGATCGTCGCGTCGAGCACGACCATGAGCTGCGCCAGGGCGATGAATATGAGCGCTTTCCAGCGCCGGGGATCGACGTACGCGGTCGTTTGAGACATGGGTGGGTCCGCCTAGTGGTGCGTGAGCGAGAAAACGGGACGTGGGCAGGGCGTGACGTGATGCCGCTGATTGATGCCGGTGTTCGGTGCCGGTGTAGCTGTCGCTGTGTGATGCCGGTGCGTGATGCCTTATGTGGAAAAACGGTGTCGATGTGGTGTTGAGACGGTATTCAGTACGTATTGATCACATGTTGATCGGTTGCGTGTACGGCGGTGGGTGCGCCGGCGGTCGCGGTCCCGTGGCGGCGCTCCGCACGGCGGGGTCGGCAAGGACGACGACCCGGCCGGCCTGCAGGCCGGTCGCAAGTCGCCGGAACTTCCCCCGTACGTATGGAGTGCCGCACTCGGACCCTCGGCCGTCAGCCGTGCCGGAGGTCCTCCAGCGTGGCCGCGCAGCCGGGCAGTTCCGAGCGCGCGGGCGCTCGTAGGCCGTCCAGGAACAGCACCAGGTGCCGGTACACGAACCGGTCGAAGTCGGCACACCCTCCCCCGGACTCCGTCTGGGGGTGTTCCCATCCGGGCAGCGGGCGTGTGAGCTGAGTGAGCGCGACCATCAGGTCACCGACGGCGATGTCGGTACGCAGCTGGCCGCTGTCGCGCGCGGCGCCCATCAGGGCCTCGACGGCCCTCTCCAGGCGCTCGCGCGCTGCGAGCAGGTCGGGGTGGTCCTTGTCGACGCCGTCCGAGAGCAGCGAGCACAGGGCGCCGATCCGCTCCTCGACCGCGGCGAAGACAAAGCGTCTCAGCGCTCGGAAAGCATCGGACTCCTCGGCGAGAGCACATTCCGCCTTGTCCGCGGTGCGGTCCATGACGGAGAGCGTGACGTGGTGGATCAATTCCAGGCGGTCCGGGAAGTGACGGTAGAGCGTCGCATTGCCGACACCGGCGCGTCGAGCGATTTCATCGAGCGGGATCTCCGCTCCGGACTCGACCATCGCCTCACGCGCCGCCCCGATGATCCGCTCCCGGTTGCGCAGGGCGTCCGCGCGCAGCCGGTGCGGTGCCGTGCCGAGCGCGGCGTGCGCACGGGTGCGGGTGGCCATGTCGGCACACTCCTCTCGTCATGTCCGCAAGCCTGGGTTTCGCGAAGCGGGGAGTGGCTCCCCGCTTCCGTCGGACACCGGGTTAAACGGGGAAGCGTTCCCCGCTTATTTCACCCGCCGCTGTGGCCTGTGCCACAAAAGGGAGGCGGGATGAGTGCCGTATACAGGTTTCATGACCGTTTCGCTCCGCCCGGCCGCTCTCCCCCGCGCGATCCGGTCGTACGTGTGCCGGGCTCCCGGCACGTTCATCTGGCTCGCGATCCTCTTCGGGACGTCGGTGATCATGCATCAGCTGACGCCCGACATCCTGGAGCGCGTCCTGCAACGCCGCTCCACCAACATCCACAACCTGCTGCTCTCACCCGGCCGGGTGCTGCTGACCAGCGCCCTCTGGCTGGACGGCGGCGGCTGGCTCCTCTACTTCGTCATCTTCAACGTCTTCCACGTCCCCGCCGAACGCTGGCTCGGCACCCGCCGCTGGCTCGCGGTCATGGGCGTCGCCCACATCGGCGCCACGTACCTGAGCGAGGGTGTCCTCGCCCTGGCCATCCACACGGGCGCCGCGCCGCACTCCGCCGTGAACACCCTGGACGTCGGCGTCAGCTACGCGCTGGCCGGCGTCGCGGCCGTCCTGACGTACCGCGTCCCCTGGCGCCCCCTGCGGTACGCGTACGGAGCGGGTGTCCTGTTCGTCTACACCGCCCCCCTCTTCGACGACCTCACCTTCACCGACATCGGCCACCTGGCCGCTGCGCTACTGGGCCTGGCGTGTCGCCCCCTCACGCCGAGCGGGAGGCCAACCCACGCCGCCACCCGGAGCAGATGAACCGCCGGCTTTCGCCGGCCCCGCTCCCTCGACCTCACGTACCCGGCCGAGTGGCATCGGTATCGGCATCACGCCAATGCCGACGCCCGACGTCGATGAGACGCAACTGCCGCCGTGCCGTGCGCGCGACCGCCCGCCAGCGCTCCGTGTCCTGGTCGCCACCGTCGCGCACGTCCAGGAACGCCGAGGCCGTCATCACCAGCCGGTCCACGTACAGCTCCGCCAGCATCCGTACGTCCTCGCCGTCCCAGCCGTCCGACACCGGCTGGGACTTGAGCGCCGCCGCGACCTCCGCCGCGAACCGGTCCAGTTCGTCCGCTATGGCCTGCCGTACGGCCCGTACGCCACCGTGCCGCTCGCGTGCGATGAAGCGGACGTGCGCGGGCTGTTCGCGTACGTACCGCTCGACGACCGCCACCGTGTGGTCGATCCGTTCCTCCGCGCCGGCCGGTTCGGCGAGGACCGCACGGATGGTCGCGTGCAGGCTGCTCAACGACTCCTGGACCAGGGCGACTCCGAGCTCACCGAGGTCGCGGAAGTGCCGGTAGAAGGCGGTGGGGGCGACGCCGACCGCGCGGGTCACCTCGCGCAGCCCCATGCTGCTCAGACTCTGTTCCGCCAGCAGGTCCAGTGCCGCGTCGAGCAGGGCCTGCCGGGTGCGCTGTTTCCGGGCCTGCCGGACTCCGACGGTCTCGCTGTGACTCATGTCATCCAGTAAACAACCGTTCTCCGAGTTTCTCCACCCCTAGGATGGGAACCTGAGTGAACAACTGTCCTCCAGAATGGAAAGGCAGATCATGCTCTTCCTTGTCGCAGCCCTCCTCCTGCTGGGGATTCTGGTGGGTACCGCGGCACACCTCCCGGTCCCCGTCACGATCATCGCGGCAGTGGCCATCAGCTGCTGGCTGCTCGTCTTCTTCATCCGCGAGCGCCGCCACCACACCGACAAGACCGAGGGAGCGTCCCGATGACCACCCTCATCACCGACCACGACTCCGACACCGGCACCCGCCGCACCGGCCCCGCCACAGAGCCGGACGCCAAGTCCCCGGCCGGGCCGAAGGAGCGCGGTGCGCCGCGCGGGCAGGCCGACGGCATGGCCGTCGCCGCATTCGTCCTCGGCCTCGTCGGCACCCTGGTCGCCAACGTCGTCCTCGGCCCCTGCGCCCTCGTACTCGGAGCGCTGGCCCTGGCACGCAACACCACCCGGCGCTTCCGCGCCGTCCTGGGCATGTCCCTCGGCGCCGTCGACCTGATCATCCTGGCGGTCCTGGCCACCGCCGACGGCACCCTGAGCTGGACCATCGGCGGCTGAGCCGAGCCGAATCGGGCTGGACCGAGCTGAGCCGAGCGGCCCGGGCGCCGGTGACGGCACGCCGACCGCTTCGTTGTCCTGGCAGGCGCACAGGCGTACCGGTCGGGCGAAGCTACCGGCCCCGTAGAGAAGGACATTCGGGAATGCCGGTCATCAAGCAGACCCTCGCAGTCGCCGCGGCCGCTGCCGCCGCTCTCGGCCTGGTGAGCGTGACTGCCGGAGCAGCGGCGGCGACGACGGTCATCGGCGCGGGCAACAGCGCGCACGACAACCACTGCGCCAACGGCGGTTCGGCACGCGCCCTCCAGACCGGGGCGAACTCCCCCGGCGGCCTGGTCGGTGGCGCGCTCACACTGATGCTGAGCGCACCGGCCAATCAGTGCGGCGACCTCGGCCTGCCCAAGGAGGACAAGGCCGACCAGCCGGCGGAGAACCTGCACGTGGACATGGCCGAGTAAGGGCTACGCCACGCACGGGTCCGCGTGCGCGCAGGCGTACGCGTGGGGACGGGGTTGCGGATGTGACAGCGCAGGCGACTGTCGCTGCGCCTGCGGAAGCCCGTGCAGCCGCTGGTGCGGGCCGCGTTCCGCCCGTACGGCATCGAGCGCGGTGAGCGACTGGACGGCGTACGCGACCGAGGCCAGCGTCATGTGGCGGTGCCAGCCGTCGTACGACCGCCCCTCGAAGTCCCGCAGCCCCGTACGGCCTCCGGTACGGACGCTGTCGCGCGCCACGTACGCGGCGGTGCGGGTGAGCTGGTGGAGGTCGGCCGGGGACCGGCGGGTCGGCGTCGTCAGCCAGAAGTCCGCGCGGGCGCCCGGCCCACGCGGCCCCTCGTGGCCCTCGTACCGCTGCGCGTAGAGCAGCAGTTCACCCGCGTCGCCGCTCTCGCCGTCCACGACCGGCCGCGCCGGTACGACCCGGGCGAGTACGGCCCGTACGCCCGGAGCCACGTCGTGGACCGGCAGACCGAAACGTTCCGGCGCGGCCAGGACGCGCTGAGCGGAGAGGGCGCCGCGCCGCGTGAGCCGTCCGACGCGGTCCACCAGGTGGACCGCGAGGGAGCCGGGCGTCCGGGACATGGCGGGCAGGCCGAGCGGGGCCAGGGCGCTCATCACGTCACCGGCGTGGTGCATCTGGCTGTCCCAGATGACCGGGGCGGCGGCTCCGGTTCCCGGACGTGCGGCCCGTCGCGCCAGCTTGAGGATCTGGGCCGCGCCGTCGTCGTCGGGGGCGGGGAGGCCGGCGGCCGGCGGGGGGAGGTGGAGGCGCCAGTCGACGGGGACGTTGAGGGCCTGGCCCGCGTACCAGAGCCCGTACGCGAGCTGGCCGTTGACCAGCTGGCCGGTGGCGGGGACGAAGCGGCGGTGGACGCCGACCGAGTTCGTGCCGGACTTGGGGATGAGCATCGGGCGTACGACCCACGAGCGCGGGCGGGCGAGGCTGGTGAGGTAGTCCGCGAGGGCTTCGCGGACGGCGTGCCAGTTCCACGGGGCGTTGCAGATGAAGTGGTGCAGGCGCTGGGCCGCGCCGGTGTCGTCCAGCGTCCGGGCGATGTTGCGGATGGACTTGCGGCCGGGGGCGGTGAGCAGACCGCGCAGGTACTGCTCGCCCTTGAGGTGGTGGTCCGCCCTGGTGAAGGACGCGAAGAGATGTCTGCACAGGTCCTCGATCCACGCTTCCTGAGTGCTGGTCGGCCGCCCGGGGAGGAGCGGCGGAACGGCGGTGGTGGATGCGGGCACGGACAAGGGACTGGCCCCCGGGGAGACGGGACGGGCGTGCGGATGACAGCAGGACAATAAAGAATGTTCGCTATGTTTCTCGCGTCGGGGGAGGGATCGCGGACGACTTCACGAAGTTCCGGGGACGCGCCAGGGGACGGGTGGGGCGGGTTCACCAGCGGTCGGCCGCAGGGCGCGGGGACGGTTCCGTACGCGCCCGGCCGTACGGGACTTCCGGCACCGCATGCAGAGCTTCCGGCACTTCCGGCACCGCATGCGCGAGGACCAGTTTGAGCAGCAGGACGGCCGGGAGCCAGGCGAAGCCCGCCGGTGCGGGCAGCGACGGCGCCACCAGGACGCCGGCCAGTACGGCGAACAGCGCCACCGGCCGCGCGAGGTGCCGCCGCGACCGGTTGACCAGCACCACACCGGCCAGCGCCCAGCCGTACCAGAGCGGCCCCCACCACCACGGACCGCCGAACAGCACCCCGGCCACGACCGGCTGGAGGTGGACCGCCGCGAAGCCGATCTCGTGGTGCAGGAAGCGGTTCAGGCGGGTGGGGCGCAGCGGCGGCGGCAGCGGGCCGTGGTAGAAGCGCTTGGCCGCGTCGAGGCCGTTGGCCACCACGCCGCCCGCGAGGTCCAGGGCCAGCGCCATCGCGATCGCGTATTTCCACCACGGCCAGCCCAGGTCCCGCGCCGACCAGGCCAGGAAGCAGACGCCGCACACGCCCGCCAGGCAGGCCAGCGCCCGTTCCCCCCAGGTGGCGTCCCTTCCGAAGAACCAGCTCGGCCGCCCCGCCTCCGAAGACGCACCGCCGTCCCGTGCTGTCACATCGACCCCCTCGCGCCTTCGACGCTCCCGTCGCCCTCACGCCCTCGTCGCTCGCGTCGTCCTCAGCCCTCGCAGTCCTCAGCCCTCGCAGTCCTCAGCCTTCGTCGCCTTCGTGCCGAGGCCCGCCGCGTAGACGGACATGGCCTCCGGTGCCCACCGGTCCATCCCCTCCGCGGTCAGCGGGTCGACGCCCAGCACGTCGGTGAGGCGGTCCCGCAGCAGCACCACGGCAAGGTCGTTGACCAGCAGGAAGGCCGCCCGTACGGCGGGGTCCTGGCCGGGTGCCGCGGTCCCGGCCGCCGCCATGCCGTCCAGCCGGGCCCGGCTCATCTCGTACAGCCGCCGGAACAGCCGCCCGCCCGCGTCCTCGTCGCAGGCCAGCATCCGCCGCAGATACCCGGGCAGCGGCGAGTCCGGCGGAAGGTGCCCTGTCAGCGCCTCGGCCAGTGAGCCGCCGGCGTCCCCGGTCAGCTCGTCCAGGAGTGCGTCGAACACCGTCAGCACATGCTGGTCGAGCGCCTCGCGCAGGCCGTCCTTGGAGCCGAAGTGGTGGAGGACCAGGCCCGGCGACACGCCTGCCGCCGCGGCGATCTGCCGCACGCTCACCGCGTCCGGCCCGTGGGCGGCGACGAGGGCCAGGGCCTCGTCGCGGATGCGGGCCCGGGTGGTGCGGTCTTTCTCGGAGGCAGGCGGAAGGGGGGACGGCCGAGTTGAACGCATGTTCAGGAGACTAAACGGGCGTTCAATCGCTGTCCATAGGCGTGCCGAGGCCCCAACCAGCGGCTGGAGTACGGGCTTTGGAGGGGGTGGTCAGTCCTTCAGGCCCCCGGCGAACGGCAGCGTCCGCCAGTGTTCGACGGCGGGCTTGAGTGCCTCGACGAGCATGGGCAGCTGCGGCGCGAGCGCGAGGCACGCGATCGCCCGGATCATGCCCACCGCGTTGACGAGGCGCAGCACGCGCGCGTCGAGTGGCCGCAGACCGCGGCGCCGCGCGGCCTCGTCGTACGCGGCCTCGCACTCGGGGCCGAGGGCCGCCACGTCCCACTCGACCGGCCCGAGCGTGGTCAGTTCGAAGTCCGAGTACAGCGCGCCGCCCTTGGCGGCCACGATGTTGACGGCCGGCGCGTCCCCGTGGACCGGCTGGAGTCCGACGCCGGGGAACTCCGCCTCGAACGCCGCGCGCGAGCCGACCAGGGGCTCCAGGACCGCCCACTCCCGCCGCGCGCGGTCGAGCTCGGCCGGGGCGATGAGGTCGGGGTGCCCTTCGAGGGCGGCCAGCGCCTCGGTGGCGAACCTCGGTTCGGCGGCCGACAGGAACGGCAGCTCGCCCGGGTACGCGCGCAGTGCGGCGTGCAGGTCGGCGGTCAGGCGGGCGTTGTGCACGTAGTCGGGCTCGCTGTCATCGGCGTGCTCGACGAACTGCCAGAACGTCATCGAGAAGCCGTCGCGCCGGACAGGCTCCCGCGGCACGAGCGGGCTCGGCGGAATCACCGGCACGCCCTGCTGTGCCAGCCACGCCACCACGTCCAGCTCCAGCCGCTGACGCGCCGCCTGGGTGGCGGTGTCGGCGTACGGCGGCAGGACGGTCGGCACCCGGACCACCACGGGGGCGGGCGCGAGGTGCACGATGACAGAGAACATGTCGTGCAGCACCGTCGCGTCGGTGACCGTCAGCCCCAGGTCACGTCCGGCGGTGACGGCCGCGTCCAGCGCACGTGAGGTGCGGGCGGCGAGCTGGTCGGGCGTCATGAACCCGGGCAGTCCTGGCATGGCAGCGATGGTGCCATGGGGTACGGCGGGGCGCGACGGGTTTGTGGATCAGCGGGCGTACGGACGGGCGCCCCGCATCGGGTCCGACCGGGCGCGGCTCGGACGGTGGACCCGTCACCGCGAAGCGGCCCGCATCCGCCCCTCGCCCACCCGGCACTCCCCCACCCGGTGCTCGGCCACCCGGTGTTCGGGAACGCGGTGCTCGCCCACCCGGTGGTCGCCGCCACGGTCCGTGCCCACCAGGTCGTCGCCGCCACGGATTTCCGGGATGTCGTCGCCGCCCACCAGGAGCGGCGGCCGCGCGCCCAGCACCAGGCCCCAGACGTGGTCGACGTGCTCCCACGGGGACAGCCCGGCCGTGGCGCCGCGCGGTACGCCGATACGGGCCGCGAACTCCGCGCCGGTCACCACGGAGACCGCCGTGGCGGTGACCGCCTCCACGGTCGTCCAGCCGGCGAAGTCCGGGCGGGCCCGTTCGACGAGTTCGCTGAGCGACGGCAGCCACATCGCGTACCAGGTGTCGCCGTCGTCCGGGAAGTCCCAGGCGAGGCGGGCCGCGGCCCGTACGGCGGGCTCCTCTTCGAGCAGCCGCGCGAGGGTGCGGGTGAAGGTGACGACCCGTCGTAACTCGCCGCGTGTGGCGGCCTTGGGGCTTCTGCTCGCCGTCATGAGGGAGGTCAGCGCGCTGCGGGTCAGCGCGCAGCCGGCTTCCCTGACCGCTTCGGCGAGCGCCGCCTTGGACGGGAAATGGAAGGTCAGGCCACCGATCGTGACGTCCGCCGCGGCGCTCACGCGGGCCATCGAGGCGCCCGCGTAGCCCTTCTCGGCGATTTCGTCGGCGGCGGCCCGCAGCAGGGCGCAGCGCGTCCGCTCAGCTCGGTCCTGTCGCGCCATTGTCCCGCCTCGGTGATCGCCCTCGGTTGCCAGCGCCGTACCGGTGACATCCAACCGCCCATGCTAGGCGCGGCTTTGGCGGCTCGCACGGTCGCGGCGGCAGTTGGCGGAGACTTGATCAGTATGGGAACCGGGGGGCACCGCGGGGAGTCCCGGGGAGTCACGCGGCGGCTCTCGGGCCCTTTCCGTACCGCCTCCGGGACGTACGCGCGGGCGCCGCCGAAGCGGAATCCGGGCGAGCGGCGCGCCCGTACCCCTCGGGACTCGTCCGCGCCGCCTCCGTACCGGCGTGCAGGGCCGGTAGGGGACCGTCCCCGGTCCTCTTCCCGTACCCGTCCCCGGCGTGCCGCCGCACCGGCTGGTTCCCCGCCGCACGCCCGTGGTCCGGGCACGGTTCAGCCGCGTCCGGCCGACTCCTGGTACGACGGAAAAAGCCCGGGACCTCGTGGGCTCGCAAAAAAAACGATCGTTCTTTATTCTTTGCTGGTCGGCGCCCGATTCACGGGATGACCACGGGAGGGAACGAACACATGACGACAGAAACTGCGCATCCGGCTACCCGCACCCCCGCACGACCGATGTCCCCTTCCCTCTCGTCCGGCCACCCTCTCTCAGTACACGGGATATCCGACAAGTCCGGTGTGCGCAATGTCACGGGAATCACGTCCGACACGCACCCCGCCGCCTCCGGAAGGACCGCCGCCCGCAACGGCCGCTCCGCCGCCCGCAACGGAAGCAGCGGCAGGACCCCGGCCGCCGGTTCCCCCGGCCCCGCCGGGCGAACCGGAACCGCCCGCAGAGCGGGCCGCGTCGAAACCCCCGCCGCTCCCGAGCGCCGCACCGCCGCGTCCGGCGGCTCCACCACCGCATCCGGGGCATCCGGCCCGTCCGAGACGTTCGACGCCTTCGCGGACGACCTTTTCGGCCATCTGCCGCGTACCGACCAGCGCCGCTGGGCCCACGCGTACCTGCTGGCGCTGCTGACCACCGAAGGCAAGAAGTCCGTACGCCGGCTGGCCGCCGCCGTCTCCGACTCGCCCACCGCCTCGCAGTCCCTCCACCAGTTCCTCAACGCCAGCCCCTGGGACTGGAACCCGGTACGCCGCGAACTCGTACGCCGGGCCGAAGAGCCCGCCCCGCCCCGCGCGTGGATCCTGGCCCCGGCGGTGCTGCCCAAGCGCGGCGGCCACTCCGTGGGCGTCCACCGCCGCTTCGACTCCACCGCCGGGCGGACCGTCAGCTGCCAGCTGGCCATGGGGATGTTCCTCCCGGTGGGGGAGGCGGCTACGGCGGTCGCGGTGTCGGCGTCCGCCGCGTCGGGAGTTTCGGGTGCCTCGGCCGCGTCCGGCGCTCCGGGGACCTCAGCCGCGTCCGGCGCCCCGGCCACCTCGGCTGTCGCCGGTGACTGCGGCGGCACTGCTGCCGTGTCCGTCGACTGGCGGCTGTTCCTGCCCCCTCAGTGGGCCGACGACCCCGAACTGCTGCGCCGCAACCGCATCCCCGCCTCGGAGACGAACCACCCCCGCCCGATGTGGGTGCACGCCCTCGACCTCGTGGAGGCGCAGGCCGCCCGTTCGACCTGCCCGCCGGCGCCGGTCGTCGCGGACCTCAGCGAGTACTCCGACTCCGTACGGCTCATCGAGGCGCTGGCCCGGCAGGGCCGCGACTTCGTCATCGCCGTACCGCCCGCCACCGCACTGGCCACCCCGGCCACCCCCGGCATGCCCGGCGACCCGGGCGCGCGCCCGCGCCTGCTGCAGTCCGCGCCCACGCCCGTGCGCCTGCCCAACTCGCATCACACCTACCGGGCCTTCACGGAGCCCGGACCGGCCAACGCCCGGCCGGCCCGGATCTGGCTCACCAACATGGCGCACCGCCGCATGGGCCAGCTCGTCGGCCTCGCCCGGCTGCACCAGCTGCCCACGGCCACGCTGCGCACCCTCGCGTCGGACTTCGGCCTGTACGACTTCGAGGGCCGCTCCTTCCCGGGCTGGCACCACCACATGACGCTGACCTCCGCCGCACACGCCTATCGCGCGCTGACGGCGGTGCCGGACGAGCAGACGTTGTCCAGGGTGCGGTTCGTGTCGTAGTACGCGACGTAGTTCGCGTCACGGGGCTGGGGTTGCGGCGGGCGCTCCGGCGTTTCCGGGGAAACTAAACCTGGAGATGGGAGCGGTACCAGTCGGCGGCGTCCGCGAGCCGGGTGAGGGGGCCGGGGCCCGGGTCGCAGCCGGCCGCCGTCCACACCTCGTCGCTGCGGTACCAGTGGTCGGCGGCGAGGAGTGCGAACTGCCGCTCGCTCACCCGGCCCGGGGTGGAGCCGAGCCGGTCCAGGCACTCGTTCCAGGAGAGGCCGGGACCGCCGTGGGCGTCGGGCCGCGGGAGGACGCCGTGGCCGATCAGGGTGTCCATGAGGTCCCCGTTGCGTACGGGGGTGGGGTGGCTGGCGTGGTAGACGCCGCCGGGGATGCCGTGCGGCATCAGAGCCAGCCGCGCGAACAGGCGGGCCAGGTCGTCGACCGCCACGACGGAGAGCAGGCCGCGCCCGCCGTCCCAGCGCGCGGGCACCCGGTCGAGCAGTTCGGCCAGCGCCGGCACCACCCACCGGTCGCCCGCGCCGAGCACCAGCCCCGGCCGCAGCACCGTGCCGCCCGCCTCCAGCACCGGGCGTTCGGCGGCGAGGCGGGTGCGGCTGGCCGGTGAGACCGGTTCGGGCCGGACCTCGTCCACGCCCAGGCCCGCGTGCGGCCCTGCTCCGTACACGGCGGCGGTGGAGAGCTGGACGACACGGCCGACACCGGCCCGTACGGCTTCGTCGACGAGGGCCGCGGTGCCCCGGACGTTGACCAGCTCGCAGCGCTCCTCGTCCCGGCCGATGTCGGAGGCGAGGTGCAGCAGGACGTCGGCGCCGGCGCAGATGCCGCGCAGGGAGGCGGGGTCGGCGAGGTCGGCGGCGCGCCATTCGACGGAGGTGGCGGCCACGTCCGGCTGCGGGGGGCCGGAGGGGTCGGAAATCTCGGGGGGCTCGGGGGGCTTGCGGGTGATGGCGCGGAGATGGAGTGGGCGTGCGGGCCGTGTCCCCTTCGCACCCAAAACCGAATCCTGATTCTGATATGAGCCCGGATTTGACGTCATGTCCGAGGACGGGGCCGGTTGCGACCGGTTGCCGCGCGCCCTCGCTCCCGTACCGGCGCGCAGCAGTTCCCGTACCACTGTGGAGCCGATGAACCCGGTCGCCCCGGTCACCACCACCCGCCAGGGAGCCGTCGCCGAAGCGCCGTCCGATACGTCGTCCGATGCACCGTCCACCACGTCGTCCACCATGCCTTTCACCACGTCCTCTCCCCCGTCACCGTACGTGTCCTCGTCCCGCCCTCAGGCCGCCGCCCGCCGTCGCGCCGCGAAGGTGAGCCGCTGCCTGACGGGGGGCGCGGCGACGCCCGGGAGCAGGTAGCGCCAGAGGGAGACGACGCGTTGGTGCAGGTCGGAGCGGCCGGAGGAGATCTGTGAGAAGAGCTGGGTGCCGGTGTAGGCACTGACCAGGACCCAGGCCAGTTCGTCCACGCCCACGTCGGGGAGCAGTTCGCCCTTCTCGCGCGCGGCCCGCAGCTGGCCGCCGAACTGCTCGGCCCACAGGCGGTACGCGGAGTCGTCCTGGACGCCGAACTCGCCCTGTTCGACCGCGAGGCGGACGCCGGCACGCAGGGTGGGGTTGGACTGCAGTTCCTCCGCCAGATACAGGGTGATGTCGATCAGGCGCTGGAGGCCGTCCTCTCCGGGCGGCAGCTCCAGACCGCCGCCCTGCTCGATCATCACGGCCTGGGCCAGGGCTTCCTTGGACGGGAAGTGGAAGTACATCCCGCCCTGGGTGACACCGGCACGCTTCATGATCTTGCTGATACTGGCGCCGCTGAACCCGAACTCGTCGAACACCTCGGCGGCCGCCCGGAGGATGACCTCACGTGTCCTGACCGCACGCTCCTGCATGGACAGCACCAGCTCCCTCGACAAACAAAACGAATACTATTTATTTTATGAGCGCCGAGGCTCTCACGCGGTGACAGCGCAACCGTCCACGCCACGGCCCCCGTTGGCCACCGGCCGCCCGCGCGGGACGTAGCCGGCCCACCCCGGGAGCCCCGGCGGACCACAACGGGCCGCCACGGACCGGACCTGCAGACATTCCTCAGGGGGACACCCGCATGAGCACCACCGGCCAGCTTCCGAAGTTCTCCGCACCCGCTGCCGCCGGACCGTGCCCGCGCACGCTGACCACCACCGTGCCCAAGGAGTATGTACACAAGACGGCGCTGTCCGAAGTACTGCTCACCAGTTGGAAGGAGACGGCCCCCGACTTCCACGTGGTGACCGCGGAATGGCCGCGGACCCACACGTTCTACTCCTCCAGGAACCAGTTGCACGACCCCCTCCTGCTCGTCGAGACGATCCGCCAGACCATTCCGTTGCTCTCGCACCTCGCTTACCACGTGCCGTTCGGACACCAGCTGATCTGGGATCACTTCACTTATGCGCTCGACCCCGGCGCACTGCGTACCGAGACTGCCCCCACCGAGATCGAACTACGCATCGCCTGTTCCGACATCAAACGCCGTAAAGGCACGCTGAGCGCGCTGAGCATGGATGTCGAGGCGACGCGCGACGGTGTCCACCTCGGTACCGCGGTCGCCCGTTTCACCAGCCACGCACCGGCGGTCTACCGCCGCCTGCGCGGCGCGTACGGCGACGCCCGTGAGGCGATGGCCCGCGCCGTGCCGCTGCCGCCGCCGGTCGCGCCGCCGCGGGTGGCCCGCGCCCAGTACGAGAGCGTGATGCTCTCCCCCACGGACACCCGGAACCGCTGGCAGCTTCGTACGGACACCACCCATCCGGTCATCTTCGACCACCCGGTCGACCACGCCCCCGGCATGCTGCTGCTGGAGGCCACCCACCAGGCCGTTCACGCGGTACTCCATCCGCTGCCGGTGATACCCGTCGGCCTGAGCACGGTCTTCTCGCGGTACGCGGAACTGGACGCACCGTGCTGGATAGAGGCAACGGTACTCGGCCGGCCGGGGGCGGAACCGGAAGCGGGAAAGGGCTGCGATGCGGAGTCCGGGAGCGCGGAATTGCCGGACGGTTTCCCGGCCGGTACCGCGCCGCGAACCGACACTTCCGGACTTGTCCATGCGTGCGTCACCGGACACCAGAACGGCCACGAACTGTTCACCGCAACGGTCAGAGCCCGGCCGCTGAATACGGAATCGGCCATGTGACCGGGCCCGAGGGGCGGAGATTCGGACGGGAACCCGGACCGGAAACGGAAGGGAATCGGGAAGAGCCTCGGGACTGGTGCCGGGAAGGGCTCGGGACGGGCGGGGAATCGGATGCCGCAACGAGAGCGGTAACCGGAGTGGTAACAGGAGCGAAAATGTCCTGGATTCCTCATGAAACGCGCGCGAATTTCCCGTACGGGCCGATCGGTCACCGGCATGGAACCGGCTCCGGTAACGCCGGCCCGGACGGCCGCACCTCACACGTCATCCCGCTACGACTTCGGGAGATCCGCCGGACGTTCGGAGGTTCACCGGCTGTTCACCTCGCGGACACGCCGCCGTGATCCAGCCACCCTGCACCGTTCCGGCCACCTTGTTTGTTGTCATGAGCACGACGTACCAATTCTGCGGTCCAGACCAGACGCGCACCACACACCTCTCGGCCGTGAGCGGCTACTACCGGCCACGGAGCGCCTCCGAGCTGTGGCCATGACGGAAAGGATCAAGCCAAAGTGTCCGTTCGTGTCAGCGTTTGAGCCATCCCGCGATTGCGGGCCTTTGACGATCACTTGGTCTTTCTTTTACGTTCTAGGGAGCGGCACCCGCGCGCTTCGCGTGGCTGATCATCGCCGTTTTCCACCATCCCCTGCCTTCGGAGGCTCGACGGACATGGAACAGCTGATCAAGAAGATGGCCCAGGACGGCGTCTGGCGCGAGTGGGTGGCCCTGAACTCCCCGCGCGGAGCGGGCAAGGACGGCTGCATCAGCGCGACGGCGAAGTCCGGCTGCATCAGCGCGACCACGGCCGCGCCCAAGACGGGATGTATTTCCTGACCGGGCGCTGAGCCTTCCGGGCGGGGAGTTGGCCGGCGGCCCGCACACCCCCGGCCAACTTCCCGCCACTTCACGACTTCACGAGGTCCGGGCGCGCGACACCGGAGTTCCGTGGAATCCGCGGAACCCGCGCGTTCCGCACGCTTCATACGCTTTGGTACAGGTTCTCGTACGCCGCGACACCGATCACTCCCCGTCCGCCAGACAAGACAGACCTGAGGGTGACCATGGATGGCCAGCCGAGCCGGTCGGGACAGCCGACCGCCGACATCGTGAACCGGATAAGGGACATACCGATCTACCGCTCGTCGATAGAGCGGGGGCACTTCCCCATACTGGACAAGCCCGAGATCGCCCGGGGATTTCCGGACAACTGGATGACGCCGGTACTGGCCGACGCACTCGCCGCCGGCAAGGCGGAGTACGTGCTCTCCACAGGCACCAACCACGCGCGGATGCAGATCATCCGGCCGCCGTACTTCCTGCTGAACTCCTACTACCAGCTGTGGAGCGAACACCCGGACATAGCCGACACCTGGCGCGAGGGGTGCCGACGCGTCTCCCTCACCACCGTGCTGGCCACGGAGCACGTCGCGCGCGTCAACGCGAAGAAGCACGGCAGGACCTCGCCCGCGCCCGTACCCGACCTGGCGGACCGGCGCCTCGACGACCGCACCTTCTACGTCAACCTCACGCTCGACCCGGCTCATTGGGAGCGCGCGGACGTCGAACGGATGCTCGCCGAGATCCGTACGGCCCAGGAGGCACACCCACAGGGCCGCTACCACCTCGACTGCTCCAGCTACCACCTGGCGCACCTCGTGCGGAAGGTGACCGACTGGGATCTGTGGGACCGCTTCCCGCGGCCGGCGAGCATCGTGCACGCGTACGAGTACACGCCGGTGAACGTCCGGCGTTACCTCCACGAGCACTTCGACTGCCCGGTCATCGACCTGTTCGGCAGCACCGAACTGGGCTACCTCTACTACAGCGACCGGCACGGCCGGTACCACCCCTACCTCGACCGGATGAGCGTCGAGCTGGTCCCCGTGGAGCCGGGCAGCCAGATCTTCAGCATGATCGTGTCGAGCGTCCGGAACCCGTACATGCCGCTGATCCGTTACCGCTCCGGGGACTGCGCACGCACGCTGGACGGCACGCCCGACCCGGAGAAGATCTCCCGGTTCTGCGGCCGCGAAAAGGAGTTGCTGGCGTCGGCGCACGGCCAGGGCCCGGTCGCGCAGGGCGATCTCGACGACTGTGTCAGCGCGGCGTCGTCCCGCGTGTTCGTCCACCAGCTGCGCGTGCCCGCCGACCGGAGCCGCGCCGAGCTGCGGTACACGACGTTCGACGGCGCTCCCGTGGACGCGCCGGAAGCGGCCGCGCTGAGCACCGGAGTGGAGCGGCTGACGGGCCTCGCGTGCCGGGTCGAGCACCGCGCGCACATCCCGATCGGAAAGTCGGGGAAGTACGCGTGGCTGGAGCGGGAGCAGGCGGACGAGCCGTGAGTCGCTGAGCTGGGGCGGGGCCGGGGCGGATCCGGAGCCGCGACCGGAGCCGCGACCGGTCCCAGCCCACCTCCGGCCCTTCTCCGAAGCCCCTCCGACGCCCCGACGCCGTCCGACGCGCCGTCCCACCTCCGTACGGATCGCCCCGAGACCACGGGAGAACCATGACCACCCAGCCGCACGACCCGCACGCCCCCACGGACGGCCTCGTCGCCACCGACGGCCTCGTCACCACCGACGACCTCGTCACCACCGACGACCTCATAGCCCTGCTCGGCGAGCGCCTGCACACCGAAGTGGTGCGGCACTTCGTGGCGCTGGGCGACGCCGCGCCCGAGTACGTGGAGCGCCAGGTCACCGAGTGCCTGCGCTACCTCTACCTCGTCTCCCGCCACCGCGAGCAGCTCAGCGGCCTCTTCCTGCCCGTCGAGCAGGACATCGACGAGATCTGGCACTACCTGATCCTCCAGACGCGCGAGTACCGCGAATGGTGCGAGCAGCGGCTGCCGGGACGGTTCTTCATCGAGCACCGCAGCATCGGCTACGACGCGTACCAGCAGGAACCGGGCCGGGAGCAGGTGATCGAGGAGGCGCTGCGCTGGATACCGCTGTACGTCCGCGAGTTCGGCCCCTTCGACGAGGGCGCCCTGCCGCACTGGACGATCGTGCGCTTCCTGCACGACCAGCTGAGCATGTCGCTGCGGGACATCGCGGCGCTCCAGCCTGCCGGCGCGCCCTGAGCGCGCTTTCGGGACAGCCCGAGAACGAGGGAACGTACCCATGAGCGCTCGGCCCGGCACACCGGCCCCCCATGCCGCACCCCATGGCCCAGACGACGCGACCGTAGAGCCTCCGGAGGCCTCGGCGGCTTCGGCTGCCCCGGAGTCCCCGGAGCTTTTGGAGCCCCCGGAGCAGAGGCGGGTGCTGACCGTGCTCGCGCTGTCGCAGACGCTGAGCGGCGCCGGGCTGGCCGCGGGCATCACGGTGGGCGCACTGCTCGCCGAGGAGATGCTCGGCTCGACAGGGCTGGCCGGCCTGCCCGCGGCCCTGTTCACGGGCGGGGCAGCGCTCGGTGCCGTCGGCATCGGCCGGGTCTGCCAGCGCTGGGGCCGGCGGCCGGGCCTCACCGCGGGGTACGCGACCGCCGGTCTGGGCAGCCTCGGCGTCGTCATCGCCGCCGCCCTCGGTTCCGTATGGCTGCTGTTCCTCTCGCTCCTCGTCTACGGGGCGGGTACGGCGACGACCCTGATGGCCCGGTACGCGGGCGCCGACCTGGCCGCGCCCGCGCGCCGGGGGCGTGCGGTGAGCCTCGTCCTGTTCGCCACCACGCTCGGCGCGGTGATCGGGCCGAACCTGGTCGGCGTCACGGGCGATGTCGCGGCCGGCATGGGCGTGCCGCGCCTGGCGGGACCGTTCCTGCTGGCGGTGGTCGCGTACGCGGCGGCGGCCGTGGTGCTCGGGCTGTTCCTGCGCCCGGACCCGCTGCGCCTGGCGCGGGACCTCGCGGCGGCACAGGCCCAGGGCGCTACGGAAGACGCCCCGGACGGCACCGCGGCTCCTTCGGACGCGGCTGAGACCGCGGGCGGCGCCTCCGCGGCCCGCGCCGACACCCGCAAGGTCGTCACCGGCACCGCCGTCATGACCCTGACCCAGCTCGTCATGATCGCGATCATGACGATGACGCCCGTCCACATGCGGGCACACGGCCACGCCACCGAGGCCGCCGGGCTGGTCATCGCCCTGCACGTGGCGGCGATGTACCTGCCGTCCCCCCTCACCGGCATGCTGGTGGACCGGGTCGGCCGGCTGCGCGTCGCGGCGGCCTCCGGCATCGTCCTGCTCGCCGCCGGCACCCTCGCCGCGCTCGCACCGGCGCACTCCGTACCGGCGCTCGCCACCGCCCTCGTACTCCTGGGCATCGGCTGGAACTTCGGCCTCGTCAGCGGCACCGCCATCGTCACCGACGCCGTACCGCTGGCCACGCGCGCCTCGACGCAGGGCCTGGTCGACGTGGGCATCGCCGTCGCGGGCGCGACGGGCGGCATGGCGTCGGGGCTGGTCGTGGCCACGGGGGGCTACTCCACGCTGGCGCTGAGCGGGGGCATCGTGGCGCTGGGCCTCGTACCGCTGCTGGTGCTGGGCGGGCGTCGGAAGCGTACGGATACGGGCACGAGCTCGGGCTCGGACACGGCTGCGACACCTGCACCGGCTACGGTTCCGTCTTCCCCCGCCGCGCCCCCGGGGGAGCAGGCATGAGGTACTTCAGGATCCTCACGGGCCGCGCAGGGTTTCCGCAGCTCCAGACCCGTCCGGACACCGCCGGCCACCCGGCCCACTACACGGCTTCCAACCGCCCGCACAGCCCGCCGGGTGCCGGGCCGGTCCGTACGGCGGCCCGCGCGGCGACGCGTACGGCGGCGCGTACGGCCACCACCACCGAAGCCGCCACCACGGCGCGAGCCCGTATGCGGACCGCTGCCCGTGTACACTCCCCCGCCCGACGACGGCCTCAGCACACGCAGAACACCCGAAACCCCCAGAACTTCCGCAACACCCGCGCATCCCGAACAACCCGAAACAACCGCACCCCCCACCGCACCACCACCCCCCGCCACTCCCTCGGCATCCTCAGCGTCCTCGGCATCTTCGCCGTGGCCCTGACCCTGCTCTTCTACGGAACGGCAGCGGCCAAGGGCGGCAGGACCACGTCCCTCGCGGCCGCCGGCGCGGCGCCCGTACAGGCCCCCGAGCCCACCCCCACCCCGGCGGCTCCCCCAGGCGCGCACGGCACCCCCACCCAGGTGTCCCCCGCCCAGGCCAACTCCTCCACGGGCATCCAGTACCGGCGCGACAACGAGCGCGACCCCGGGCGGGAGAAGGACAAGGACCGTAACCAGGCACGTCGTTGCACGCGGGCCGCGCCGGGCGCGCCGTCCCCGTACCGCCGCCCGCTGCCACCGCACCCCTGCGCGGCACGGTCCTACCCGACCGCCGCCTTCTTCCCCTCCCACAGGGGCACCGCCGCCACACTCACCACGTCAAGACCAGGCGTGGCCACCCGCCCCGCCCTGCACTGTCTGCACTGCGTCTTCCGCTGCTGACAAGTCCTGCCGGGGCTTCCTGCTCCGCACCAGTCGAACGGGTTCTGCCATGCCCTCAATGGCACCACTTACCGACCAGCAGGAGACATTCCCACGTGGAAACCTTCATCGAACACGCGCGTTCCTTCAACGCCCGCATCGCGGGCGCGCACGAGGAGCGTGAGACCTACCAGCGACTCGCCGACGGCCAGTCACCGCTCGCCCTGTTCATCACCTGCTCCGACTCACGGATCATCCCGTCCCTGATCACCGGAGCGCTGCCGGGCGAACTCTTCGAACTGCGTACGGCGGGCAACGCCGTACCCGCGCACCGGCCGGACATGCCCGCCAGCGCGGAGGCCGCCACCATCGAGTACGCGATGCGGGTACTGCGCGTCGCGGACATCGTGGTCTGCGGTCACTCGCACTGCGGGGCGGTCGGCGCCATGGCGCGCCGCGAGGACCTCGCCGGCGCTCCCGACGTACGCGCCTGGCTGACCCAGCAGCTCTCCGCCGAGCTGCCCAGGGACGAGGCACCGACGGTCGCGACCGCGGTCCAGCGGCACGTCACCGAACAGCTGGCACGGCTGCGCCAGTACCCCTGCGTACGTGAGCGCGTCGACGCCGGCGAGGTGAACCTGCACGGCTGGTACTACGAGGTCCACACCGGCCTCGTCTCGGCGCACCAGCCCGACACCGACACGTTCCTCCCCCTCTGACGGCGAAGGCGCCCTCCATGACACCGAAATCGACCCCGGGCACGGCCACGGACGTGACCACGGGAGTGACGACTCCCCCGTCGGCGCACACCACCACGGACGCGCCCCCCACCCCCAAAACCACTGGTACCTCCAGCACCCCCAGCACCCCCAGCACCTCGAAGAAAGGCTCCTCCCCCCGCTGGCCCCACCTGCGCGCGGACTTCACCGCCTCCCTCGTCGTCTTCCTGGTGGCCTTGCCCCTGTGCGTCGGTGTGGCCGTCGCCTCCGGCGTACCGGCCGAACTCGGCCTGATCACCGGCATCGTCGGCGGCCTGCTCACCGGCTTCCTGCCCGGCAGCAGCCTCCAGGTCAGCGGCCCGGCCGCCGGGCTGACCGTCCTCGTCTTCGAAGCGGTCAAAGAATTCGGACTCGGCACGCTGGGCGCGATCGTCCTCGTGGCGGGCCTGCTCCAGCTCGCCATGGGGGCCCTGCGCCTCGGCCGCTGGTTCCGGGCCATCTCGGTGGCCGTCGTCCAGGGCATGCTGGCAGGCATCGGCCTCGTCCTGATCGCCGCACAGCTGTACACGCTCACCGACGCCAAGGCCCCCGGCAGCGGGCTCGCCAACCTCGGCGGCCTGCCCGGCCTGGTCACCGGCACCGCCGGCTCGGGAACGGCCCTGACCGCCTTCGCGGTCGGCGCGGGCACCATCGCCGTCCTGGTGTTCTGGCCCCGGTGGAAGCGCGCGGCCCGCATCCTGCCGGCCCCGCTCGCGGCCGTGGCCCTGGCCACGCTCGCCGTCCTCGCCCTCGACCTGCCCATAGCCCGCGTCGAGGTCCAGGGCCTGCTCTCCTCGATCCAGCCGCCGGGCGGATCGGACTTCGCCCAGCTGGCGGGCATCGGCGCGATCGGCACCATCCTCGCCTTCGCGCTCATCGCGTCCGCCGAGTCCCTGTTCAGCGCGGCGGCCGTGGACCGGCTCCACGACGGACCGCGTACGAACTATGACAAGGAGCTGATGGCCCAGGGCGCGGGCAACACCGTCTGCGGCATCCTGGGCGCCCTGCCCATGACCGCGGTGATCGTCCGCAGCTCCGCGAACGTCAGCGCCGGAGCCCGTACGAAGGCCTCGCGCGTGATGCACGGCGCCTGGCTGCTGATCTTCGCGGCGGCCGTCCCGGCGGCCCTGGGCATCATCCCGGTGGCCGCCCTGGCAGGCGTACTCGTCCACGCGGGCTTCAAGCTCATCCCCGTACGCGACTTCGCCCCCCTGTGGCGCGAACACCGCGGCGAAGCGGTGGTCCTCGCCGCGACCGCCATCGCCATCGTGGTCACCAACATGTTCGAGGGCGTCCTGATCGGCCTCCTCCTGGCCGTCGCCAAGACCGCCTGGGAGACCTCGCACGTCCACCTGGAGATCAGCGGCCTGGACGCCCCGTCCACCGAACCCGTCCAGGTACGCCCCCTCGGCAACGCCACCTTCCTCCGCCTCCCCAAGATCCTCGACCAGCTAGAGGCCCTCCCCCACGACCGCGAAGTCACCCTCGACCTCTCCGGCCTACGCCACCTCGACCACGCCTGCGCCACCGCCCTCACCGCTTGGACCACCCACCGCTCCACCCCCACCAACTCCTCAACCCCCGACAACCCGGCCCACGCCCCCTAATCCCACCCGTGGGCACGCGGCCTGACCCACTCATGGGCACGCGCCCTGACTCCACTCATGAGCACGCGGCCGCCCCGGCTACTGGCCACTGACGCGTCCGCGTACATCACCCCCCGAGGCGCCCACACCCCCGACCAGGGGCGTGGGCGCCTCCCACTTCCCTGACCCCCGACACGCCCCCCTTTGCGACCCCGGCCGAAGACACCCCTCCCCACCACCCACCCCCCATCCGCTACCCTGTCCAAAGCTGCCCACCAGCAGCCCGGCCGCGCGCCCACCAGGCGCCGACCACTCCCCGCCTCCGTAGCTCAGGGGATAGAGCACCGCTCTCCTAAAGCGGGTGTCGCAGGTTCGAATCCTGCCGGGGGCACAGTGAAGCAGCAGGTCAGGCCCCCTCTCGTATGCGAACGGAGGGGGCCTGTGTCGTGATCAGAGCCCGCTGAGAGTCCACATCCCCACAGATACGCACCGGCGTGTCACCCGTTCGAGGGTTGGACCGAGCGGCATTGCCGCGTAGAGCGCTGGTCACGAGAGGGGCGGGCGGGCCTTCCCACGCCGCGCCTGTCAGCTGCCGGCGCCACGAACGGTACGTCGACTCCGGCCCGCGCGGGCGCCCCTTCAATCCGGCTGCCGTGCCGGGCTTGCCGTTTCCCCCGGCCCACTGTTCGAGTTCGCGGGCCTTGGCCGTCTGCCTGCCGTTTTCCAGCTTCGAGATCTTCGACGGTGCCCACCCGCAACGCTCTGCCAGCAGGTGAGGTGGCGGATGTCCTCACCCGCAGCAATGTTGAAGCGCGTCCGGTGCAGCTGAGCGGAGCTGTCGATGCTGCACCTCCGCAGTTGCCGGGACGGTGCGGACTTCCACGACGGCAGGCAGCGACACCGTTCCAGCCCCCTCAAGGACCTGTGCCAGAGGCCACTCGGACAGGGAAAACGCAACTTCGACAGGGCTCGCGGAGGCAGCTACCTTCACCTGGTCTTCGGCGGTCGCGAACGGTCGCACAGGGGTTCTTTCAGGCCGAGCCACCCGCGACGGGTGAGTTGGCACGCCCCACGAAATCCTCGCCCCATGCGTAAGCCACCGAACCAGGTCCACATCAGGCCCCCCCAATCAGGGAGAGACGCATGCCCCAACTTGCTCTGTACACATTCGGCGTCCTGAAGTCACCGCTCGCCGATCCCGCACCTCTCACGCGCGAACTCCACGACCGCGGCAAGGCCGTCTACCGGAAGATCAGCCAGCACCCCGGATACCTCGCTCGGGCTGAAGCGGCAGGCGGCGGCCGGGGCACCCACTTCGACTTGGACTGGGGTGCATGGGGCGAGTTCGCCGTACCGACCTGGTACGGCAAGGGCCGTACGGTGGAAACCATTGCCCTGGACACGACCCTCTCACTCTGGACCGACCTGCGCCCCGCCTTCGACGCCATCTACACCGGTCTGCACCGCGAGGCGCTGAACAGGCGTTACGACTGGTTCGAAAGGACAGGACACCCGAGTTACGTGTTCTGGTGGGTCGCCGACGGCACGATACCCACTTGGCAGGACGGGGTTTCCAGGCTGGAACACCTCCACGGTCACGGCTCCGCGCCGCACGCCTTCACCTTCCACCACTCGTTCGCCCCGGACGGAACTCCGACCAGGACCAGAGGCATTGGACCGAAGAGCGACCAGGTTGGCTGACAAGAGAGCCTGAACGGCTGGGTTCGCTGTCGAACGCCTCGATTGAATGACGGCGAACACCGTTCGGCCTCCGGACCAGGAGGAAGACAAGCAACTTGGGCGGCTGGCTGCGGCAGGTACCTTTCTTGGCCGCCTTTTGTGCGCCTCACCGCCCTCTGGCTCACCGCAGAGGCGCATCACCTGGTGCGGCTCGGGGAGCAAACTGGCCAGGGCGTCGTGTGCTGCCAGGCTGCGGGCCGATGCTCATCGTTCATGGTTCATGGCGTGTCACTCCGACGGGTACGCGCGCACAGCCGACGGCAGAAACACATCCTCCGCCGGGGACTGGGGTGGGTCGCGAGGCGAAGCGACGGGTCGGTCAGGGGCGCTGTACGGCGGAGGTGTCGAGCGTGCCGTCGATGAGCTGCCGGCACACCTTGGTCAGGGGCAGCCGGTGGGCGCGGGCGTGTTTGCGCAGGGCGTCGAACGCCTCGTCGAGGGTGGTGTTCCAGCGTTCAGTGAGGATGCCCTTGGCCTGCTCGATGACGACGCGGCTGGACAGGGCGGCCTTCAGCTGGGCCCGCTCGATGTTGCCGTGCACGATGGTGCGGTGCTGCAGGATGGCGATGGTCGCCACATCGGTCAGCGCCTGCGCTATCCGGGTGTCGCTGTCGCTGAGGTTCTGCTCGCGGGCATCGAAGAGGTTCAGGGCGCCCACGACCTGCTGGCGCAGCCGCATCGGCAGCGCGTGTGTGGTGGCGAAGCCCGCTTGGCGGGCGCGTGCGGCGAACCGCGGGAACGCGGCGGTCTGGACGGGGGAGGTGAGACTGATGTCGAAGTGGGCGGTGCCGCTGCGGTGGCACTCCACGCAGGGGCCCTGGTCGGTCTGCAGGGCGAAGAGTTCCAGCAGGCGGGTGTGCTCGTCAGAGGCGGCGATCAGCTGCAAGGTGCCGTCCGGGGCGGCAAGCATGATGCCCACGGCCGTCACGTCCAGCAGTTCGTTGCAGCGGTCGCACAGCTTGTGCAGGAAGTCGATCAGGTCGAAGTCGTCGACGAGGGTGTCGACGGCCTCGACCATGGCCGCCAGCAGGCGCTCTTCACGTGTCATGGCCCTTCAGTCCCTTCACCGGCAGCAGTGTCCGGCCGGTCCTCATCATCTCGAAAGCTCAACCGCCGGGCCACCACGTCGTCGGCGACCTCCGCCACCGAGCGCCCGTGGCGGAAGGCGTGGGCCCGCAGCCGAAGCAGGGCCTGGGCCAAAGTCACCCCGGCCTGCACGCTGACCATGCCGCTGGCCTGGTGGACGGCGGCATGGTAGAAATCCGGGCTCCCCTCCCCGGCGGCGAAAGCGTCCTGCTGCGGGCCCCCCTTCAGGAGCACGGCGGTCAGGGCGTTGGCCACCAGCCACGCATCGGTCATCGTGGCGTCCGCCAGCGGGCCGGGCGCCGCGCGTTGCAGGGTCAGGGTGCCCAGGCAGGCGGAGCCGACCGGCAGCGGGAAGCAGAAGACCGCGCCGATGCCCAGTGCCTCGGCCTCGGGCAGCCACGCGGGCCACCGGCCGGACGGGACGCGGGACAGGTCCGGCGCCAGCACCGGCGCGCAGCAGGCGCTCACCTCCGGGCCGGGGCCCTGGCCCAGCATGAACTGTAGGTCCTCCAGCCGCTCGCTGGCACCTGTGGTCGACCACAGCAGTTCGCTCAGGCCGCTGCTCGTCGTCACGGAGACGGCGACGCCGTCCACCCGCAGCACCCGCGCGCACAACGCGGCATCGGCACCGATCAGGCCCGTGTCACCGCCAGAGGGATGCAGACTCCCCAGTACGGCGGCCAGATCATTGCCGGTGCCCACCGCTGCTCACCTCCCGGCCCCCCCGCCCTCCTGCCCGGGGGCAACCGCACCCCGCTCGCAGGGACAGATTCCCGAAAGACTTCAGTCTAGGCAGCCCGACGGCGGGTACACCGCTAGCACCTGCCACCGGCGTCGACAATGGTCAGTCCGGCCGTCTCGGGTGTGGAACCGGCAGAGATGAGGATGCCAGCTGTGGCACGCCGGGCCACATACCGAGCCCCCGATGACCGCCCGCGGCCGGATGGCGTCGTCTGGTCTATGACCAGGCCCCCATCGGGCTCCTACTGCGCCTGACGCCCTTGCCGGATCGGTTCCCCGCTATGCCGGCATCGATGCCGCCTGGCGTGAGCGCCTCGTCGGCGGCAGGCAATCAGGCGCGCCGGAAGAAGGTCGTCGCGGACAGGCCGTTCCTGGTGCCTCCTCCCGGCAGGAAGGGCGGCCGGCTATCGCCTCCACACACGCTGAAGGGCTTGCGCGGCGTGCCAGAAATCAGTCGGCCCGGTCCGCCGACGGCTCTACCCTTGCCTCATGGCCCATGGAAAGACCTCTTATGTTTGCCTGCCTTGCCGGGCCTCGTACAAGCAGCCCTACCCCGGCTACCACGACCACGACCGGGTCTGTCCACGCTGCGCCGGACCACTGATCCACGTCGGCTCCGCCTTCGCGGCGCCCAAGAGGCGGGACACCGCCGCTTGGCGCACGCTCTCCGTGCTGCTGCACGCCGGTGTGCGTTTCCACAAGAGCTGCTGCGGCGGCCCCGGCTACCGCCCGCGCACCCTCAGCGAGGTGCGCGAGCGGATGGCCTACGCCCGGGCCACCGGCGAACCGTTCGCGCGGGCGCTGGTCCGCCGCGAACTGCACTAGCAGCCCGGCCCCAGGGAGAGCCCTCCGTTACACCGAGATGCGTCCCCTGTTGTCACGCGCAGCACGCATCAGGCACACACCACCGCCCATCACGACATCACGCCTCGGCGTCCTCTGTGGCGTCGGCCGCCTGTACACGTGAAGTCCTCGGACAAGGTCGGTAGTTACTTCGGGTTCGAGGACAGGCGCGTGCGGTGGCCAAGGGGTGACTAGGGCTCGGTGGGTGGTGGGGTGGTGAGGTGGGTGGCCAACTGGTGGGCGGGGGCACTGGGGTTGGCGGGGTGGAGGAGTTCGGTGCGGTGGAGTAGGCGGGGGTGCGTCACCGGGACGGGGTTGGTGTTGAGGGTGGCGGCCAGGGAGAGGGGTAGTGCGGCGAGGCCGTGGCCGGCGTTGGTCAGGGCGGCGAGGCTGTGCAGGTCGGTTCCGTGGTGGCGCATACGGGCCTGGAAGCCGTCGGTGCGGCATACGGCGCGTAGCCGGTCGAGGGGGACGGCGGTGGCCGGAGCGTCGATCCAGTGAGCTTGGGCCAGGTCGGTCAGGCGTACCGAGTCGCGCCGCGCCAGGGGGTGGTCATGGGGGAACAGCACGGCCAGCGGCTCCTCGGCTGCGGCGAGGGTGGCGGTGGAGCCGAGGTCGGGCAGGGGCAGCGGGTCGCTGGGGGCGGCGACGCCGTCGACGAGGCCGATGTCGGCGTGTCCGGTGAGTACGTCCTCGATCACTGCCTCACGGCTCAGTACGCGTACCTCCAGCTCCAGGGGGTGGGAGGACGTACGTAGCTCGGCCAGCGCATGCGCTACCGCGGGGCCGAGGGCGGCGGGCGAGCAGGCGAGGGCCAGTCGGGTGGAACGGATCTCGCGCAGGCGCGCGATGTCGGCGCGCGCCGCGTCCAGGCGTAGTAGTACGGCGGGGGCGTGTTCCATCAGCCGCGCTCCGGCCGGGGTGGGTGCTACGGGGCGGCGTTCGAGCAGTCGGGTGCCCAGGTCGGTTTCGAGGGCCGCGATGTGCTGGGAGACGGCGGACTGGGTGTAGCCGAGGGCTGTGGCGGCGGCCGAGAACGAGCGGTGGTCGAGGACGGCGACAAAGGTGCGCAGGAGATGCGGGTCCATGGGTTCAAGCATCACCGACGAGCATCAGTAAGGCTTATGGAGGGTGCATGGATCATTGTTGGACGCGATCCACGCGCGGCGGCAGGATCCTGGGCATGGCATATACCGCTCGTATCGCTCTGGTCGGGGACCGCTCCGAGGCCGTTCGGTCCCATGTCCGCATTCCCGGCCTGCTCGACGCCCTCCGTGTACGTGACGGGCTGGATCTGGACGCCTATTGGATTTCCAGTGAGGACGCTGGGCAGGGAGTGGGCGAATTTGATGCGGTGTGGGTGCTTCCCGGCAGTCCGTACCGCAGTGAGGCCGGTGTGCTGGCTGCTATTCGGGCGGCGCGTGAAGGCGGCGTACCGTTCTTGGGGACGTGTGGCGGCTTTCAGCACGCGTTGTTGGAATTCGCTCGGAATGTGTGCGGCCTGGCTCGTGCCGGTCATGCCGAGAACGAGCCGGAGACCACCCCGGAGGAGGCCGTCGTCGTGCCGCTGGCGTGCTCGCTCGTCGGTCACGAGGGCATGGTCGAGGTCGCTCCCGGCTCACGGGCCGCCCGGCTGATCGGCTCGGACCGCACACGGGCCCGCTACCACTGCAATTACGGGCCCAATCCGCATCACCTCGGTGTCCTGCGCGAGCACGGACTGGCCTTCAGCGGTACCGATGAGTCCGGTCATGTCCGTATCGCCGAACTTCCCGGGCATTCCTTCTTCCTGGCCACTCTCTTTCAGCCGGAACTGGATGGAGGAAGCGGCGGTGACGGTGCTGGCAACCGGGTGCATCCGCTGATCGCGGGGCTGGCGAGGGCGGCTGTCGAGCATGCAGCGGACCGCCGTTACCGGTGAGGGCCGAAAGGGTCGCCGAAGGCATTCAAGGGTTCGCGGTGGTGAGTTGTTCTATGCGTTCGGCGAAGCCGGCGGGTGGGAGGGGGAGGTCGAGGTCGGGATTGTCGGTGAATTGGATGGCACGGGAGACGTAGCCGACGACGGCGGCCGGGGGCGGGGGTGTGCCGGAGTCGCGGGCCACTTCGAGGGTGATGGCCCAGGAGATGAAGAGGTCGTAGGCGTCGGCCGGGGGGCGGGTGCGGGCGGGGCGGTCCGGGTCGGCGTGGGCATGCCACCAGTGGGCCTCGCCGACCTCCGCCAGGGAGAGGTGGTGAAGGTAGAGGCAGTACGCCGCGGAGGTGTCGCCGGCGCCGGCGGCGTACTGCCACCAGAAGCGGGCGGAGTCCTCGCGGCCGGCCAGTTGGAGAACGCAGGCCAGTACGCGGGCGCCGTCGGGTTCGAGGACGCGGCCCCCGATGAAGACGGACATCTGGTGCAGGGCGTCCGGTTCGCCGACGACGAGAGCGCAGAGGCGCTGGAGATCCTTGGCGGCGTCGTGCATCTGGCGTTGTCCGGTGGGTTCGCCGCGCTCGCCGGGCGTGCGGTCGCGGCCTAGGGCGGCTTCTACGCGTGCCTGTACGGCGGCGTCGAAGGAGAGGGCACCGTACAAGACACGATGGGCCACGCGGGTGGTCAAGCGGGCTTCCGCGGCGGCCAGTTCGTCAGCGGTGTATGAGGGTGTGTCCAGGCGCGCCTTGCGCAGGATCCTGTCGAGTTCAGTCCGCGAGGCGGACATCATCTTCCCCTTCCCCCAGGCCGAACGCCTGGCGCAGTCTGCGGCGTGCGTGGCGGGTGGTCGAGCGGACGCCGGCCTCGGTGATGCCCATGAGGCGCGCCGTCTCCTTGGTGGCGTACCCGAGTGCGTAGCGCAGCAGCATGACGTCGCGCTGGCGCTCGGGCAGGGCGGTGATGGCCTGGTAGAGGGTGAGGGATTCCTCCAACTCGCCTATCGGGTCCAGGGAGTGGCGCAGGGAGTGCGTTTCGAAGGCGGCCACGTCGACGACGACCGGGCGGCGGCCTCGGGCCCTGGCGTGGTCGATGGTGCGGTTCTTCACGACGCGCCAGGCGTACGCCTCGGGGACCGGCTGTTCGAGGACGGTGCGCCAGCAGAGCGAGAGCTGCTCGAAGGCGAGGTCAACGGCTTCTTCGGCGTCCGCGCGGGACTCCAGGTGGAGTTCGGCGTACCGGATGTAGCCCGCGCGGTAGAGCTGGTGGAAGGCGCGGAAGTCGGGGGGCAGTCCGATGGCGGTGGGTGCCTTGGGGGGCGTTGGAGCGGGTGTGGTGCGGATCGGCCGGGGAGGCGCCTTCGGGGGGCTTGGGTAGTGGTCGGCCATCGGCTCGTGGTCGGACATCAGCGCTCGCCCTCCTGGAGGTCCTGGTCGCGCTGAAGGCCGTGAGGGGAGCTGCGGTCGGGCGTGCGGTGGGTGCAGGCGCGGGTACGCGGGTGCGTGCGGGCGCTCGTACCCGTACGCGTGAGTTCGGAGACGCCCGCCAGCACCTGGGCGGCGGCGAGACGGCGCAGCAGCAGCCGTATGTCGGCGCTGAACACGCGGAGTACGACGGCGGCCACGGCCCAGTCACGTACGAGATCAAGGTTCACGGAACCCTCGGTCCCTCCAATCGGGATGGACGGTGCCTGCTCGTCCCGGCACCGGAGAGCCAGTACGGGCTCTCTGACCGCAATAGCGTTCAGGAGTGCTCAGTCGTGCAACGAAAGAAGGCAAATTTTTACGGAGAGCTACTGGCCGGTTACTCCTGTTCGAGTGGAGGGGAGCGGGAGCCCGAGGGCGCGAGCCGTCATGAGGAGCGGGTGCGGCCTCTTCGGGGACGCTGGGAGCGGGGAGTCGAGCAGCGCGGGCACCAGTAACCGTCGCCCCGGCAGTACGTCCACCCCATGTCCGCGATGTGCGGGGCGGCCGCCTTGGCGCTGTGGAGGAGGTGACCGAAGAGGTCCGTCTCGATGTCCGGCGGCTGGTCCGGGACGACCAGGTCGAGGACGGCGCGGGCGTCACAGCCCAGGCGGTCGCACAGCAGGAAGAACCGTACGGGCCCCGGCGGCTCGCCGGCGGTCGTGAGACTCATGCGCTCACTTTGGTGGAACGCGGAGGCGGGGGCGGGGGGTTCGGCGTAACCCGCCCCCGGTGGTTGGCACTTGGGTGCCGGGGGAGCTTTTGGCGGTCGGGCCCAGATCTCAGGCGGGAGCGTGGGTGAGGTCGGGGCTCCACCAGGTCGCGGTCGGGGACCAGACGCGGATGCCGGTGGGCGGGGCGCCGATGGCGGCGGCGTCGAAGCGGCGGCCGCGGTGGGACGGGTCGGCGGCGACGGTGATGAAGTCGACGGTACGGGTGGACGGAGTGGGCCGGCCGGTTACGGTCCGGACCGTGGCGTACGCGGTGGCGCCGGGCGCAAGGCGGTACGGGGCGCTCCCGGTGGGCGGGTCGGGCTCGGCGGCACCGTCCAGGTCGCCGAAGGTGACGGTCGGGACGCGGTCGATGACGCAGGGCCTGGCGGTGCGGTTGGTGACGCTGATGCGCAGCACGTCGAGGCGTTGGGGGGTGAGGACGGAGGCCTTGATCGCCAGGGCGGAGGCGGAGTCCGGGCAGCGGGGGGTGGTGGGGGTCTTTGCTGAGGCTGTGGGGGCGAGGGTGGTGAGAGTAGTGAAGGTTACGAGGGTGGCTGTGAGGGTGGCGAGGAGGGCCGGGGCGGTCCTGGGCGAGTGGCGGCGCTTCGGGTGGGTGGCGTGAGTGGAGTGGTATGAGTGGCTGTGGGCGCGCATGTGGTTCTCCGTCCTGTGAAGGTTTTGGCGGCGGAGGTGCGGAGGGGCCGCGGCCTGGGGGTCATGGAAGGGCGCGGGGCGCGATATGTGATGTTCGTCGTCGTTCTGTGAGACGGGCGGACGGCGGATTTCGTTGTACGGCGGCGGGTGTGCGGTCCTCCGGGGCCGCGTGGGCCCGTACGGGAGTAGCAGAGGGTGGCGATCCGGCGCGGAGTTATCCACAGGGCTGAGCGCGGGTGGCGGGATTACTCGTACGCTGCTGGCATGAGCGAGGTGGAGATGGCTTCCGGTGCCGGGGAAACCGAGGACGACGTCAGTGGCGCGCTGGGCGTGCTGCGGCGGGTATTCGGGTACGACGCGTTCCGCGGGGAACAGCAGTCGATCATCGAGCACGTCATAACGGGCGGCGACGCGGTCGTGCTGATGCCGACCGGCGGCGGAAAATCCCTGTGCTACCAGATTCCGGCGCTGGTGCGGCCCGGCGTCGGGGTGGTCGTCTCACCGCTGATCGCGTTGATGCAGGACCAGGTCGACGCGCTGCGGGCGCTGGGGGTCCGGGCCGGGTTCCTCAACTCCACGCAGGACCTGGACGAGCGGCGGCTGGTGGAGGCCGAGTTCCTCTCCGGAGAGCTGGACCTGCTGTATCTGGCGCCGGAGCGGCTGCGGGTCGAGCAGACGCTGAGCCTGCTGGACCGGGGCAAGATCTCGCTGTTCGCGATCGACGAGGCGCACTGTGTCGCGCAGTGGGGCCACGACTTCCGGCCGGACTACCTCGCCCTGTCCATGCTCCGGGAGCGGTGGCCCGAGGTCCCGAGGATGGCCCTGACGGCGACGGCCACGGAAGCCACGCACCACGAGATCACCTCGCGGCTGGGGATGGAGAACGCCCGGCATTTCGTGGCCAGCTTCGACCGGCCGAACATTCAGTACCGCATCGCCGGAAAGAGCGACCCGAAGAAGCAGCTGCTGGAATTGCTGCGCACCGAGCACGCCGGTGATGCGGGCATCGTGTACTGCCTTTCGCGGGCGTCGGTGGAAAAGACCGCCGAATTCCTGGTGCAGAACGGCATTACGGCACTCCCCTATCACGCGGGGCTGGAAGCGCGGACGCGCGCGGAACATCAGGCCCGCTTTCTGCGTGAGGACGGGGTGGTGGTCGTCGCCACCATCGCGTTCGGGATGGGCATCGACAAGCCCGACGTACGGTTCGTGGCCCACCTCGACCTGCCGAAATCGGTGGAGGGGTACTACCAGGAGACGGGGCGCGCGGGGCGGGACGGCCAGCCGTCCACGGCGTGGCTGGCGTACGGGCTGCAGGACGTGGTCCAGCAGCGGAAGATGATCGACGGCTCGGACGGGGACGACGCCCACCGCAGGCGGCTGTCGGCCCACCTGGACGCGATGCTGGCGCTGTGCGAGACGGTGGAGTGCCGTCGGGTGCGGCTGCTCGCCTACTTCGGGCAGGAGAGCAGCGCGTGCGGCAACTGCGACACGTGCCTGACGCCGCCGCAGACCTGGGACGGCACGATCGCCGCGCAGAAACTGCTCTCCACGGTGGTGCGGCTGCAGCGCGAGCGGAAGCAGAAGTTCGGTGCCGGGCAGATCATCGACATCCTGATGGGACGGAAGACCGCGAAGGTCATCCAGTTCGATCACGACCAGCTCAGCGTCTTCGGCATCGGGGAAGATCTGCGGGAAGCCGAATGGCGGGGCGTCATACGGCAGTTGCTCGCGCAGCGGCTCATCGCGGTGGAGGGGGACTACGGCACGCTGGTGCTCACCGAGGCGAGCGGTGAGGTGCTGCGGGGGCAGCGCGAGGTGCCGATGCGGCGCGAGCCGGAGAAGGCCGTGAAGGCCAAGGCCGCGAAGGCGGCCAAGGGGCGGCGGGCGGCGCCGGTGGACCTCCCGGAGGAGGCGGTGCCGGTGTTCGAGGAGCTGCGGGCCTGGCGGGGGCGTACGGCCAAGGAGCAGGGCGTACCGGCGTACGTGATCTTCCACGACGCGACGTTGCGGGAGATCGCCACCGCCCGGCCGTCGAGCGTGGGCGAGCTCGGCTCCGTGAGCGGAGTGGGCGAGAACAAGCTGGCGAAGTACGGCGAACAGATCCTGGCCGTGCTCTCGGACCAGGCGGCACCGCCACCGCCGGCCGGGAGCGTGGAGGGGAAGGAGCTGGATGAGGAGCTGGACTGGGGGGAGCCGCCGTTCGAGGAGGAGTGAGGGCCCGGCCCGGGAGGGCCGAGGGCTGGGCCGGCGCGGGTTCAGGGGCCACTGCGGGTGCGGACCCGGCGCGTACGGACGCGGTACGCGTACGGACCCGGTACGCGTACGGACCCGGTACGCGTACGGACCCGGTACGCGTACGGACGCGCGTCTGGTGGCCAGGCGCGGATGCCGGGCCGGGTGTGATGAGGGCCCCGGCGCAGGTGCGGCCTGCCTCGCTGCGCACCCGGGCCCGAGCGCGCACGCGGCGAGCCGTGGCAAGGCGCGCGCCGGGGCGGGCCCAGATCAGTCGGGCGCCCGGGGCGGCCCTGGACAGTCGGCGGCCCAACCTTGATCAGTCGGCGCTCCGGAGGCCGGCCCTCAGTCGGGGTCTCAGCCCTGGCCAGTCGGGGTCTCAGCCCTGGGCAGTCGGCCGTTCCAGGGGCCGGCCCAGGCCAGTCGGCGGCCCGGGCCAGCCCTGCCCGATCGGCCCCCGGGGTGCCAGCTCTACCCAGCCAGACTTCGGCCCTGACCAGCCAGGCCCCGGCCCCGGCCGGTCAGCTCCCCAGCTCTGACCAGTCGCCCCCAGGCCCCGGCCCTCCTCAGTCAGGAAAGGTGAACCCCAGTCGATCATGCAGCGCCTGGGTCTGTTCGGGGGTGGCCAGGACCATGATGCTGTCGTAGCCGCGGTGGGGCTTGCGTTCGAAGTCGAGGTGGTGCCAGGTGCGGGGGTCGTCGTCGTGGGCGGTTTCGGCGATGGCTTCGCAGGCGGCGCCCTGGTCGAAGTAGTCCTCCGCGAGGTGGTCGGCGGGGATGGACACGGGCTTGCCGTCCCGTTCGAACTCCAGCTGGTCCAGGCGGCCGCCCTCGAAGTCGCCCTCGCCCGCGACGAGCCGGACGTTGCTGATCTCGCCCCGGTCGCCGGCGACCCTGGCGGCGTCCTCCAGCAGAGTGGCGTAGTCGTAGTAGATCGAGTCGATGTCGTCGGCGTGAACCGAGACCGCCACACCGAATTCTTCGAGGGCGCTCGCCGCCTCGTAGTGCTCCTCCAGCGGCTCGTCGGCATAGTTTGCCGCCTCTTCGAGAGCACTGTGCATCTGCTCCTCGGACACCATGCCGATCTCGTGCAGGAGCGCGCCGATACGGGTGTACGTCATCGATGAAACGTTCGACATGCGGGGGACCTTGGCAGACGGTCGCCCTTCGTGCATCCGCTTCCGCTTCGGCCGTCCTGGTGGACACTTCGCACGCCGGGTGATTGCGGGCGGTTCCGGGAATTGCCGCGGAGGGGGTGGGTATGGGGCGAGAGTTGATGTGAGGCCGGACCGGAGTGTGGGGGGCTGATGAGGATTCAGGTCAGGCTGGACGAGGCGGAGAGCGACCTGGAGTTGCGGTCGCTGAGCGAGTGGCTGGCGGACGATCCCGCCGTGGGCCGGAGCGCGGACGTCTCGCTGCGGACGCGGGAGAACAGGTCCGGGGAGATGGGGCTGGCGTTCGAGGCCGTACAGCTGATCGTGGACAGCGCGTTCCAGCTGAGCAGTCTGGCCATCGCCATCGACGGCTGGCGAAGGGCGTACGCGGCGCGCCCCAAGATCACGGTCGAGCGCGACGGCGTCCGGGTCAGTTTCGCCACGTCGGACACGGACGGTGCCCGGAGCGTCCTTCGCGCGTTGGAGGAGTTGGAACGGGCGAGCGGCCCCGGCGACGCGGCAGGCGCGGGAGATACACGCGAGGAAGCGGCGCGCCCGGGGGAGGCGAGCGAAGGCGGGACGCATGCGGGCTGAAGAGCCCGGACCGACGGATGCGAGCCGACGAGTCCCGACCGACGGGCACGGGCCGATGAGCCCCGACCGACGGACACGGGCCGATGAGCCCCGACCGGCGGGTGCGGACTGAAGAGTCCGGACCGACGAGAGCGGGCCGACGAGTGGGGGCTGACGGAATGGGTGGAGTCGGGGGAGTCAGGGGAGAGGCGGGAGCGGCGTTCGATCCCGCGGAGTCGGCTTGCGTGATCATCGGGGTGGACCGGTACGCCAACCTGGCCCCGCTGCCCGGGGTGCGCAACAACCTCAAGGCGCTCAAGGCCGCGTTGACCGACCGGACCATCGGGGGGATGCCCAGGAAGAACTGCCGGATCGTGCCCAATCCCCGTACGGTCACCGCGGCGCTGAAGCCCATCGAGGAGGCGGTACGGGCCGCTCACGACACCCTGATCGTGTATTACGCGGGTCACGGCTTCCTCGACTCGCGTCAGGAGGGCCTGTACCTCACGTTGCCCGGTACGGAGCCGGGGAAGGTGCACAGCGGCATCCCGTACACCTGGCTGCGCAGTGCACTGGGCACCCGTACGCCGCCCAAGCGCCGGATCATCATCCTCGACTGCTGCTACAGCGGCAGTGTCATCAGGGGCATGTCCGCCGGGACCATGGCCGGCACCATGTCGGCGGCGGCCACGCAACAGGCGTCCAGCAAGCTGGGCGAGGCGCTGTTCGAGGGCATGGACAGCCTGGAGGGCGTCTCGTACCTGCTCACCTCGACGCCCTGGAACGTCGAGGCGCTGGCGCCGGAGGGTGAGGAGCACACCGCCTTCACCGGGGAGTTCCTGCGGGTGCTGCGGGAGGGGATTCCCGGCCCGCGACCGGCGGCGTACGACGCGACGGCACAGACCGGGCCGGGTGCCACGCCTCCGGCGGCCGGGCCGGGCGGCACCGCCACGGATGCGGCCTCCGCGCCGGGCGGCACCACCACCCCTCCCGCGCCCCGGGCTACCGCCTCTGCCACTCCCCCGCCTCCCAACCACCTCAGCCTTGAGGCGATCTACCGGGAAGTCCGCCGCGCGCTCCGCGAGAAGAACCGTCCGCTGCCCCAGCAGCAGGCTCAGAACGGCATCGAGAAGCTGCCGTTCGTACGGAACCGTGCGGCGCACCCGGCTCCCCCGCCGGGCGGGGCCGGCGCCGGTCAGCCTGGCCACCCCGGCCAGGGTTCGCACACCGGCCGAGCTGAATGCACCACAGACATCACAAACGTCACAGCCACCACTGGCGTCCCAGGCTCCAGCTACACCACCGACCCCACACCCCCCGATCCCGAAGCCGCCAGAACCCGGCGCGTCCGCCGTCGCGCGCTGATCGCCACGCTCTGCGTCGCGGTGGTCGCGGTGACGGTGCCGTCCGCCGTGTGGTGGCAGTCGCGGGACGACGAGCCGTCCTCCGGCGTCTGTTCGAACGACGTGGCGCTGATCGGGCACAGTGACGCGCTCAACGGCGTCGAGTACGAGGCCGCCGTACCGGTCGACGGGCTGTCCGGGCTGGCGATGGCCGGCCCGGCCCGGGCCTGGGCGCTGGCCGACAACCCGCCGGGCCGGATCTTCGACCTCGACCTCGGTACGTCGGGCGCCTCGCCGCCGGACGTACGCGCCGTCCACATGCGCACGCTCCGTCCCACCGGTGGCGGCCGTTTCGACGGCGAGGGCCTGGTCCTGGAGAAGGGCGGGCGTACGGTGCTGGTCGCCTCGGAGGCGGGCCCGTCGATCCGCAGGTTCCGGGTGTCGGACGGCGTGCAGACGGGCCGTATCGAGTTGCCGCGCAACCTGGTGGAGTGGTCCGGGCCGGAGAATCTGGAGGCGCTGGGCGCGTCCCCGGACGGCCGGTATCTGTACGCGGGCTTGGAGGCGCCGCTCTTCCACGACGGCAAGGCGCGCGGCCGCAGCCTGCTGCGTATCCAGCGTTTCAAGGGGACGCCAGGGGGCGCGTACGTGCCGGACCGGCAGTTCGCCTACCAGTCGGCGGCCGGGCTGCGCGTGTCGGAGCTGGTGGCGCTGGGCGGCGACCGGCTGCTCGTCCTGGAGACCAACCACGCCGACGGCCAGGGCAACGCGGTGCGGATCTTCGGGGCCGACCTGAGCCGTGCGAAGGACGTCTCGAAGGTCGCGTCGCTGCAGACCGAGCCGGTCGACGCGTTCGCGAAGAAGTGGGAGCCGGTCGACCTGGTGACATGCCCGCGAGGGGGCGCGGCGGCCGCTCAGCCGCAGGTGAACCCGCTGCTGGAGAACGCCGAGGGGATGGCGCTCGGCGCCGCGCCGCTGGCCTCGGGCCCGTACAAGGGGCGGATGCCGCTCTTCCTCGTGTCGGACAACAACAACAGCCCGCACCAGATCACCCGGGTGTACGCCCTGGCGGTCCGGACCGGTCGGGCTGCGTCTGGGTGAGCCGGAGGACGGCGCGCGCGCCACCGTCCGGGGCGTTGGTGAAGTGCAGTTCGATACCCAGGACGGCCGCCTGGCCGACCGCGATGGTCAGGCCCAGGCCGTGTCCCTTGCCGCGGCCCGGTGCGTCGGTACGGAAGCGCTGCGGGCCGCGGTGGAGCAGGACGTCCGGGAATCCGGGCCCGTGGTCGCGGACTTCCACGACGGGCACCGGGTGCGGGCCGCCTCGGTGCGCTTCGTGTTCGTCGTACGGCGTGCCGCCGCCCCCTGGAGCCGTACCGGACGGTGGCACGGAAGGCTGCGGCGCGGAGGGTTGCGTCACGGAGGGCCGCGGCACGGAGGATGGCGGCACCGCCTCCTCCCCGCCCGGTACGTCCACGGTCACCACCACCGGGGGCCGCCCGTGCCGGTGGGCGTTGAGGACCAGGTTGCACAGGATGCGGTCGAGGCGGCGCCGGTCCGTCCGTACGACCGCGTCCCGCACGACCCGTACCTCGGTGTCGAGCCCCGTGGCCCGCACCGAACTCCGGACCAGCGCGCCCAGCTCGTATTCGGCCAGGTCGGGGCGCTCCGCACCGGAGTCGAGCCGGGAGATCTCCAGCAGGTCCTCGGTGAGCCGGTGCAGCGCGCGCAGCCGGTCGTTGATCATCTCTTTGGGGCGGCCCTCGGGCAGCAGCTCGGCCGAGGCGAGGATGCCGGTCAGCGGGGTACGCAGTTCGTGGGCGACATCGGCGGTGAAGCGCTGCTCGGCCTGGAGGCGGCCCTGGAGGGAACCGGCCACCGAGTCCAGCGCCGCGGCCACCGCCGCCACCTCGTCCTGCGCCCCCGGCCGGGCCCGCCGCCCCTCCCCCTCGGTGCCGACCCGCGCGTCCAGGTCTCCCGCGGTGATACGGCGCGCGACGGCCGCCGTGGTGCTCAGCCGGCGGCTGATGCGGTGCGCGAGGAACAGTCCGGCGAGGGCGACGGCGGTGGCGGCGAGGACGGCCGACCCGAAGATCGCCGTGTCGAGATTCTCCAGGGAGCGGCGGGTGTTCTCGTACGGGGACCAGACGGCCATCACCTGGTCGCCGGCCGGTGCGGCCGTCCACATGACGCGCTGCCCGTGGTACGTGCCGACCATGCTGCCGCGTCGGTCGCGATGGACCAACGTGCGCAGTGGCGCGGGGAGTTCGGCGGGGTCGAGGAGGGAATTCAGGCCCTCGCGGGAGGTGCCGTACTCGTACAGGTCCAGCGCGTCGTCGAGGTCGGCGAGGGTCTCCTTCCGTACCTGGCCGACGGTTTGACGGGCGACGGCGTTGTGGACGAGTACGCCCAGTACGACGGCGACGGCGCAGCACACCGCCGTGACGGTGAGCGCGATCTTCCAGCGGAGGGAGAGCGCCGGGAGCCCCGGGAACGCCGGGCGGGTCATGCGGGTCTGCCCATGGGGCCCGGAACGGCCGCGGCGGGCGCCGGAGTCTTCGACGGCGGCGGGCTCGACGCCGTCGTGGGCAGCGGGTTCTGCGGGGCCCGGTAATCGTCCAGGGTGAGGTCCCACAGGCCCATCCGGCTGCCGTCCCACACGTAGTCGGTGACGCTGACGTAGCGCGGGTCCTTGGTGGGCTCGCGGACGGCGAGGTGGCCCGCGGCCAGTTCGACGCCCGCGAGCACGGCGCGCATCGCCAGGACGCGCGTCACGACCTGGTTCCGGACGCTGTAGACGCGCAGCAGGCTGGAGCGCGCGTCCAGGTCGACCGCGCTGATCAGGTCGGGTTTCCCGTCGTCGGTGAGGTCGTGGAAGACCGGGCTGCGTACGGCGTCCGGGGCGGGTGGCCGGCCCCCGTCGGCCGCGAAGTCCGCCCGGACGACGGCCGCCGGATCGGCGTCCTTCATGTCGCCGGAGGGGATCCGGGCGAGGCCCGGCACGGCCCGCTGGTCGCCGGGGTCCTCGTCGCGGACGCGCGGCGCGGGCGTACGGTCCGCCCACAGGGCCAGTGGCGCCTTCACGTTCCGCGCCCGCCCGTCGTCGTGCAGGCCCGCGACGCCCGCACAGCCCGCCACCAGGGCGAGCGGCAGCAGCACCACGGACGGCGCCACGGACGACGCCACCACCGAGAGCGTCCGGCGCCGCACGGCCCACCACCTTTCCGCTACGGACACACAGCTACGTAACAGGACAAAGTTACCCACAGTGGGGGCGCGCGTACGGTCACCGACGCTCCTGCCGTGACAACACTGCCCGCAGAGAAGGACCAGGCTGTTACACAACCGCCGGATCGCCGTGAAGGACGCCTCGTACATTCTTCTTCGTCGGCACGCCGAGCAGATCCGTGCGGCGAACGACGATCGCCGCACGCCGACCGACGCACGAACCAGCAGACCTACGGCGGCCAGGACCGCCACGACGAGGAGTAGTCCCATGCGGGCAAAGCGCCGCTCCGTGATCCGTACCGCCGCCGTCACGACCGGTGTCGCAGCCGCCCTGCTCCTTCCGGCGGGCGGCGCGTTCGCCGCCGACGCATCCGACACCGCCGGTGCCCCCGCCACCACCCAGCACGCGATGGGCCGCCTGTCCGCCGTGCTGCCCGAGGAGGGGCTCGCCGGTGTCGCCGAGCGGATCGGCCAGCTCCCGGTGGGCGGGGTCGCGGGCGCGGCCGGCGTCCTGGGCGCCACGGCTGTGGGCGTCGCGGTGCACCGGCGCCGCCAGGCGCAGCAGGCCTGAGCGACGGCTGAGGGCGCGCCGCACCCCCGTGCCCTCGGGCTACCGCGCCGCGCCCCCACCCCCGCGCTCGTAAGCCCCCTCATTCCGCCAGCCGCTGCACCTCCCCGTACCCGGGCAACCCGGCGAGACCAGGCCCACCGCCCGGTCCGCCTGTCCCGTCCGACCCGTCGGCGCGTACGGACTCCGCGAGTGACACGGCCGCGTGCAGCGCTGAACGGAACAGCAGCGAGCCGGTGCTGACGCGCCGTACGCCCAGCTCGGCCAGGCGGGAGAGGCGGTGCCGGCCCGGCGCGTACAGGACGTTCAGCGGCGCCGGGATGCCCGCGACGAGCGTGGCGACGGCCCGCTCGTCGGTGACGCCCGGCACGAAGATGCCGTCCGCCCCGGCCGCCAGATACGTGTCGGCACGGGCCAGCGTTTCGTCCAGTGGCCGCGTGGCGGCGTCGTCCACGAGCCAGTGCGTGTCGACACGGGCGTTGACGTAGAGGTCCGGCGCGCACTCCTTGACCGCGCGGATCAACTCCGCCTGCTGACCGGCCGCGACCAGCGGGCCGTCCACCGTGCGCCCCGGCAGCCCGTCCTCCAGGTTGACGCCGGACGCCCCGGCCTTTGCCAACTCGCGCGCCAGCACCCCCACTTCCGCCGGCCCGCCGCCGAAGCCGCCTTCGATGTCCACCGTGTACGGGCAGGCCAGGCGGCTGCCGAGCCGCCGTGCAAGAGCGAGCGTGGCGTCCCGTACGGAGGCCGAGCCCTGCCCGTCGGGTTCGCCCAGCGCGGCCGCGACACCCAGGCTCGTGGTGCCGATCGCGGCGAAGCCCGCGGCGGCGAGCGCGGCGGCCGAGGCGGCGTCCCAGGCGTTGGGGAGCAGCAGCGGCTCGTCGGCGTGGTGCAGGGCGTGGAAGGCGCGGATCAGGTGCGTACGCTCGGTACGGGCCGCCGTTGCGCCGATGCCGGCGCCAGGGCTCAGCCCGCTCATCCGCACACCATCTCCAGCCCCACCGGCACCCGCAGATGCGCGGACGGCTCGTACGCGATGTCCGGGCTGACGAGGCGGCAGCCTCGGGCGTACAGCGCGTCCAGCACTCCGGCCGCGAGGGCCCGGGCGTGGGCGCGCCCGGGGCAGGCGTGCGCACCGGCCCCGAAGGCCAGCGAGCCGTCGGGGGTGACCAGGCTGATCCGTACCGGTTCGCCGCCGTCCACAGGGGCGCGGAGGGTGCCGCGTACGGGCGGGTCGGTGCACAGCGCCTGGTCCAGCCGGTCCGCGACGAGGTCGGCGGCCGGCCCGGGCAGCAGGTCCGGCGCGTCCCCCGCCAGCATCAGGTACGCGGCGTTGCCGATCAGCCCGGCCGTCGCGTCGTACGCCTGGACCAGCAGGCCGATCCGGGCCGCCGTGGCCTCGTCCCACGTACCGCCGCAGGCCGCCACGAGGCGGGTGAGGGCGCGGTCGGCGGCCGGGACGGTCTCGCCGTGCGCGTGGTACGCGCGGGCCACGTCACCCACCAGCACGGCCGTCTCCGCCGTGACTGCCAGTCCGAGGGACGCGGCGAGCACTTCGGCGGGCACGACGCGCGCCACCCGCGCCATCACCTCGACCGTGCCCGGGGCCCGCAGCAGTTCCGCCGCCCGTACGCGCGCCGCGGCACGCAGCGCTTCAGCCGCGTCCGGGCCACCGAGCGGGCCGGCTGCCGGCGCCCGCCGCCGCGTATGCGCGTCGCCGCTGCTGAAGCGGGCGACGTGCGCCCGCAGCCAGGCCATCGTGCCTTCCGGTGCGTCTTGGTGCACCGGCGGGACCACCCAGGCCGGGTCCGTGAGCGCCTCCGGGCCGACACGTACGCGCGTGGCCCGCTCGCCGTCGTCTGCGTCGTCCGAACCGGCCAAGCTGTCCGAACCGGCCAAGCCGTCCATACCGTCCAAGCTGTCCGAGGTCTGCATGGCAGGACCGTAGGCCCGGCTCGTTTCGGGCCCGGCCGAAACGAGCCCGCGCACAATGGGCCCATGACCACACAGGCACCGCCCCCGGACGCGGCACCGGCGCACAGCATCGGACTCGCGCGCCTCGCGGGCCTCCTGGCGGACCGCACCCGGGCCGCGTTCTGCCTGGCCCTGCTGGACGGGCGGGCCTGGACGGCGGGCGAGCTGGCGGCGTACGCGCGGGTCGCGCCGTCCAGCGCGAGCGAGCACCTGACGCGGCTGACCGAAGGCGGGCTGCTCGTGGAGCACCGCCAGGGCCGCCACCGGTACGTGCAGCTCGCGAGCCCCCGCGTCGCCGAACTGATCGAAGGGCTGACCGCGCACCTCGACCCGCCCGCCGAACGGCCGCGCGGGCTGCGCGCCGCCAACGCGTCGGCCGCGCTGGCCCGCGGGCGTACGTGCTACGACCACCTGGCCGGGCGCCTGGGCGTGGCCGTCACGGACGCTATGACCGGGCGCGGTCTGATCGACCAGGACGGCGGCTTCGCGCTCACCGGCGCGGGCCGCGCCTGGTTCACCGAGGCCCTCGCCACCGACGCCGCCGCCCTCCGCGCGGGCCGCCGCCCGACGGCCCGCGGCTGCCTGGACTGGACCGAGCGGCGGCAGCACCTGGCAGGCGTGGCGGGCGCCCGGCTGTGCGCGGGGCTGCTGGAGCGGGCGTGGGTACGGCGTGTCGGCAGCGGCCGGGCCGTACGGGTGACGCCCACGGGAGCCGAGGCACTGCGTGACCTGCTCGGCCTGGACGCGGAGGCGGCGGGGCTGCTCTAGCGGGCCGGGCCGGGCCGTGGGCGGAATTGCTCTACCGAGGGCGAGGGCGGGACCGGACCGCCCCGGGGCAGTCCCCGGGACGGGCGTACAGCGTGATGCTGGCGCCCTTCACGTCCCGCGTCGCGCAGACCCGGAACGCGGACCTCAGGGTGGTCCGCTTGGCGATCTCCTGGTCGGTCCGGTCGAGCGGCTGCCCCTTCGCGTCGCCGACCGCGACGATACGGCGGGCCCGCATCATGTGCGCGTGGACACGGTCGCCGGACAGTTCGGTGCCGTAGAGGGTGTGCGAGGCCACCGGGCTCTCGGCGAGCGCGAGGTCCCGCAGGCGGTGGAACTCGTGCGGCGCGGCCGCCGCCCACACCCGGCGCCGGGCGGGCAGGAACAGCAGGCCGTCGCCCGGCGACGACAGCTCCCGGACGGCGTGGGTCACCGCGATCGCGTCGTCGGTACGGCTCTGCGGGCTGCGCAGGAAGACGTTGACGGGGACGAGCAGCGCCAGGACCACGACGAGCGCCGCGGACCGGTACAGCAGCCGGCGCCGGGTCTGGCCGCGGCGTCCCGGCGGGCGCAGCACCCAGTCGAGCGCCGCGCCCGCCAGGAGGGCGAACCCGGCCACGTAGTACAGGACGTAGCGGTCCACGTACATCGGCTTGAGCTGGGAGAGCAGCACCAGCAGCGCCGTGGGCAGGACCAGCAGGGGGAACGCGACCGGCCGCAGCCGCAGTCGCTGCCGGCCCGCGCGGGCGACCGGGGCGCGGGAGCAGAGCAGGCCGCCCAGCACCAGGGTGATGAAGGTGCCCAGCTGGACGGGGTTGGGCCACTGGAGCCAGGCGAGCTGTTCGGACTGCCCCATGCTGAACACGGCCAGCGGGACCAGGCCGACGGCCACCGCGCCCGCCGCCACGCACCAGGCCCGGCGCACCGCGCGCGGCAGACCGGACAGGACGACGGCGGCGCCGTGCGCGGGCAGGACCAGTACGGCGAATTCGTGCATCAGGCAGGCGGCCAGCGACAGCGCCGCGTACCCCGCCCACAGGCGCCTGCCCGGCCTGGCGGTGACCCGCGCCAGCAAGTACGTGGACCACACCACCAGCGCGCAGACCATCGCGTAGGAGCGGCCCTCCTGCGCGTACTGCTGCACCATCGGCAGCAGCACGAAGACCAGGCCCGCGAAGAGCCCCGCCCGCCGGCCCGCCAGCTGCCTGCCGAGCAGGGTGACGCCGGCGGCGGCCGCCGCCATCGCGACCACGGACGGCAGCCGCAGGGCCACCACACCCCCGTCGAAGACGAGGAACCAGCCGCGCATGAGCACGTAGTACAGCCCGTGTACCGCGTCCACGGTCTGGAGGGTCGGCCACAGCTCCGCCAGGGTGCGGTGCGCCATGTCGTACGTGACCGCCTCGTCCCGCCACATGCTGTCCTGGCGGCGGATGCCCCACAGGCCGAGGACCAGCATCAGCGCGGCCGGGTACAGCGCGACGGCCCCCCGCGACGCCCAGATGCTCCGGGCGCGCGCGGGGGACGCGTACGCGGTCTGCGCTACATCGATGGCGGACTCCGCTTCAGCGGGACGGGCGGGGAGTGTACGGACACGCCGGAACCGTACGACCAGACCGTACGACAGCCGTCGCGCACCGGCAGGCGGGGCCCACCGGTGCGCGACGGCTCGTACGGTCCGCCGGGGCTCAGCCGATCCGCGTCAGCTTCGATCCGAACGACGGCTCGGCGAGATCCTTCTGCAGCGCCACGTCCACCTTGGCGGCGCTCGCCCCGGTCCCGACGGTCAGCTTGCCGACGACGGTGCCGGCCTTCGCCTCGTGGGGGACGGGCTTGCCGGCGGCCGGGCCGACCTTGAACTCGATCTTCTGGCCGGGGACGCCGATGGCCTTCAGGTCCTCCGTCGCCACGACGGGCGTATGCCCGCCGAGACCGTCGTCCACGTAGCCGACGACCTGGCCCTTCTTCACGGTGGTGGCGGAGGTGAGGGCGTTGCGGATGGCTTCGATCATGGGCTTGGTGCGGTCCTGGACCAGCCGGAGGCTGGTGCCGCCGTCCGGGTCCGGGCCCTTGGCGTGCTGGTCCATCGTGGCGCCGAGGATCAGCTGGTCCTTGCCGTCCACGCCCTTGTAAGCCGCCCACACCAGCGCACCGCCGGCCGCCGTGCTGGAGCCCGTCTTGATGCCCTTGATGCTCAGCTCGCGGTGCTCGGACATCAGGTTGTTGTTGTTGTAGATCTTCTCCGGGAGGCCCTTCTCGGCGTTCGGCATCGCGACGACCTGCCGGAACGCGGGCATCTTCATGACCTCCTCGGCCAGCTTCAGCTGGTCGACGGCGGTGCTGACGGTGGTCTTGTTCAGACCGCTGGGGTCGGTGTACGTGGTGTTCTTCATGCCCAGGTCCTTGGCGGCGTCGTTCATCTTCTTGACGAACGCGTCCACGGTCGAGGACTGGGTGTCCCAGCGCGCCAGCAGACGGGCGATGTTGTTGCCCGACGGGATCATCAGCATCTGCAGCATCAGCCGCTCGGAGTACTCCTGGCCCTCCTTGAGGCCCATCACCCGCGACTCGTTCTTCGACTCGGCGTCCTTGACCGCCGCGTCGTCGACCTTGATCTTCGGGCCGTCCTCGTCCTTCTTCAGCGGGTGGTCCTTCAGCACCACGTAGGCCGTCATTATCTTGGCGACGCTCGCCGTCGGCACCGGCTTTTCGTCCCCGTACGTACCGAGGCCGCCCGCGCCCACGACCTTCGCCGCGGCCTGGCCCTCACCCGGCCACGGCATCTGGAACCGGCCGCCCCCGAAGGTGTACGAGGACTTCTCGCCCAGCGCCAGCTCCGGATCCGGCAGCGGACGCACCTGCTGGACGACGACGAAGATGACCGCCAGCAGGACCACCAGCGGGGTCCAGATCTTGAACCGGCGGGCGACAGTGCGCAGCGGGGTCTCGGGCGGCGGCGGGGTGTTGGTCAGCTGCGCCAGCAGGTCCAGCGGCGGCAGCGGCTGCTGCTTGGTCTGCTCCGAGTCGGGCAGCGCGCCCGGCTGCGCGGTGGCACCGGACTGCGCGGTCGCGGCCGCGGCGGCGGGCGCCCCGGCGGCTCCGGCCTCGGCCTCCGGCTGCGGCCCGGGAGCGGTAGCTGACTTGCCGGCGGCCTTCGCGCCCCACTTCGTGCCCGGGGTGACATCGGGCTCGGCAGCCGGCTTCGCGCCCGGCCCGGTGCCCGGCTTCGCATCCTGGTCGTCGGTCTTCGCGGCGCCCTTGGCCGCCTGCTTGCCGCCCTTGCCCGCCTTGCCGGGCTTGTCACCGCCGACCGGCCGCGGCGGCTTGATCGGCTGCGGGTCGGTGGACTTCAGCGCCACGAACTGGCTCGTACGCTCCCCGTCCGACTCCGCGGCACCGGGAGGCCGTACGGCCTTGATCGCGGTGGTCGGCTGGTCGACCGGGGGAGTCTTGGCGTCCGGCTTGCCGGATTCGGCGGCGGGCCCGGAGCCGCTCTTGGCGTCGGACTCGGCGTCGGCCTTGGCGTCGGGCTTTCCAGCAGGCTTTCCGGCGGGCTTTTCAGCGGCCTTTCCAGCAGGCTTCCCGGACTTCGGGGCGGCCTCGGCGCCGGGCTTTTCGGCCTTCGCGTCGGCCTTCGCCCCGGACTTCGCGTCGGACTTCGCGTCGGACTTGGCGGCGTCCTTCGTGCCGCTCTTTCCGTCGCTTTCGCTGTCGCTCCCGGCGTCGGACTTCGCCGGACCGGCGTCGCCCGCGTCCTTCTGCTTTGCGATCGAGAACACTCGCGTCGCCTCGTCGGCGGGCTCCTTGCCACCCTCTTCGAAGCTCGGCGCCTTGAAGATCGCTGTCGGCTGGTCGACGGGCTGCGCGGCGCCCTCGGGGGCGTCAGCGGCGTCCGCACCCTTGGTGCCGGACCCCTTCGAGGCCGCGCCCTCGGCAGCGGAACTCTCGGCGGCCGACCCCTTGGCGGCGCTCCCGGCCGCGGACCCCGCGGAGCCGCCCTTGGGTCCGGAACCCTTGGCGCCGCCCGCGGAAGCGGCCTTCTTGGCGCTCTTGGGGGCATCCTTCGCGCCGCTCGCAGGGGCCTCCGAGGCGGCGTCCTTCGACGCCCCCTTCGACGCACTCCCCTCCGTCGTGCCCTTCGCCGCGCCCTTGGCCGACGCCTTCGTCACCGGCGTCTCCCCCGCCTCAGCCTTCGCACGCGTTTCCTTCTCGGCGCCCGCGCCGGCATCCGTGCCGGCCCCGGTTCCGTCACCGGTTCCGTCGCCGGACCCGCCCTCGTCACCGTCGTCGTCCTTGGTCGCCACCCACGCGGCGACCGCTTCCCGCAGCCGTTCGTCCCGGCCCTCGCCCTGCGCGTCGGCCGTACCGCCGTCAGCGGCCTCACCGGCGTCCTCACGGGCGGCACCGGACGCGTCGGCGGCGCCGGCCTTGTCAGCCGTACCACCCGTACGGTCCGTACCACCCTTACCGGCCGTGTCCGCCTTACCGCCCTTACCGCCCTTACCGGACTTGCCGGCCTCGGTCGTCTCGTCGGTCTCGTCGGTCTCGTCCGGCTCGTCGGCCTTCGCCTTCCCGGCCGGCTTCGCCGGCTCGGCCGGTGATGCACGGAAGACCGCGAGTCGCGGATCGCGTTCGCTCCCCGCCGTCTCCCCCGACGACTGCTTCTGCTCCGGCTTGCCGGGGGACTCGCCCGCCACCTATGTCTCCTTCACACGTCCGCGATACGTCGCTCTGTCTGGCCCAGTGTTCCCAAGTGTCCTGTGTCCGCGAGGCACGTCCGCACCGCCACGCGAAACGCTGGGCGCCCCGCCCCACAGAAGGCGTCGCCAAGGAGCTAGACGAGAACGACATACCTACAGGTTCCCTGCCTAACCCCCCACGCACTCTCGACAGATGAATGTGAGAGGGGTCACCCTGTCATTCATCCACGCGGGGAGGCATGGATGGGCAGGAGCCGCAGAACAATTCCGGAGGAGCTTCTGCTGCTCGCTTTGGACCCGGCAACGGGAACCACAGCGCAGCCGCAGTCGCTCGACCTCGGTCTGGCCGGGGCACAGCTAGTGGAGCTGGCTCTGGCCGGACGGATAGCCCCTGACGGGGATCGTATCGCCGTGGTGCTGCCACGGCCGACCGGAGATCCGACTCTGGACTCCGCGCTCGAGTTGCTGCGCCGACGCGGCAGCCCGGTGCGCGCCGTCCACTGGATCGGCGGGCCCCGGCTGGGGCTGCGCCAGACGTATCTCACGCATCTGGAGCGGTGCGGCATGGTCCATGCCGTGGCGGGCCAGATGTGCGGGGTGCTGCCGACGACTCGCTACCAGGCGACGGACACGGCCATCAGCCGGGAGATCAAGAACCGGCTGGACAGTGCGATCCGCACCGGCGTACCGCCGGACCCGCGGACCGCGGCGCTCGCCGCGCTGGCCCACGCGGTCGGTCTCGGCAAGCACCTGTATCCCGGGAACGAAGGGCGCTCCTCGCGCTCCCGTCTGCGGGATCTGATCCGGCACGACCCGATGGGCGGGCTGGTCGCACATGCCGTCATGGATGTGCAGAACGGCGTCGCGGCGCAGCCGAGGCGCGCACCGGTGGCGGCGTCCGGAGCGGGATCCGGGCCGGGAGCGGGCAGGCAGCCCGCGGCCCGCGTCGCAGCCGAGCCGGCGGGCGTACCGGCACAGCCGCGGCACGGGTCCATGGCCCGCGTCGGCGCGCGCTGACGGCGAGCCCGGCACCGCACCACCAGCAGTTGATGTAGCGCGAAGACACCACGCAGCACTCAGCGTGGTGCGTGTCAGGCGCACCACGTGCACCCGGCGCTCCCCACGACAGGCGCGCGGGGCCACACGAAACCGCCACACGACGGCACCACCGCACCACCCGCACCACAGCACCTTTGCACGGCAGCACCCCTGCACCGCAGGGAAACCGCACCACCGTCCCCACAGTCCCGTTCGGGAGCCGCAGCAAGCGCGGGGTGGCGGGCCGGCCGTTCCGGACGACGGCCGGGCCGCCACCCCGCGCGACATTCCCCTTCCCTTGGGTTTTCCCTTCACTGGACTGCTCGGGACCGGGAGGGGCATCCGGTTAGTCG